>JALEGM010000061.1 GCA_022763145.1 Aquisalinus sp.
CAGTCAAAAGACGCGGGTCGTGTCAGTGAAAAGGAATTGAAAGTCGTCACAAAGCGCGCACCGTCCTCGCAAGAAATGCAGGATATGCTGTTTGCGTTCAGAGTTGCCAAGCACGTGAAGTCAAACGCAATCGTTTATGCCAAGGATGGCGCTACAGTGGGTATCGGGGCCGGTCAGATGAGTAGACTTGATTCCAGTCGTATTGCGGCGCGCAAGTCTGAAGATGCCGCAGAGGCTGCGGAGCTTGCAGAGCCTTTGGCGATAGGATCAGTGGTAGCGTCCGATGCATTTTTCCCATTTGCAGACGGTTTGATGGCAGCAGCGGAAGCTGGCGCGACAGCTATTATTCAGCCAGGTGGCTCTATTCGTGATGAAGAAGTGATTGCGGCCGCTGATGAGGCGGGTCTTGCAATGGTATTTACCGGTATGCGTCACTTCAGGCATTAGCTATAATAATAAGAAAAGGGAGAGCCAGTATGGCACCGAAAGAAGGCCGTGAAACCACATTCCGTCAGAGTGTAGATATGATGTTCGAGCGTGCTGCGGCGCACCTCGACATTTCACCAGGCCTCAAGGAGAAGATCAGGGTTTGTAACTCAACGTATACTGTCCGTTTTGGTGTGCGACTGCGTGGCGAAATACACACATTTGTTGGGTACAGGGCTGTCCACTCTGAACATACCGAGCCTGTGAAGGGCGGTATCCGTTATGCTCTTTCTGTGAATCAGGATGAGGTCGAGGCGCTGGCGGCTCTGATGACCTATAAGTGTGCGCTGGTTGACGCGCCTTTTGGTGGCTCAAAAGGTGGTCTCTGCATTAACCCTTCAGACTGGGAACCGTTTGAGTTAGAACGCATTACACGCCGTTTCACATATGAGTTGTCCAAGCGTGACCTTGTTCATCCCTCTCAAAACGTACCTGCTCCTGACATGGGTACTGGCGAGCGGGAGATGGCATGGATGGCCGATGAATACAAACGTCTCCACCCGACAGATATTGATGCCCATGCATGTGTTACAGGCAAGCCGCTGACCAGTGGTGGTATCGCAGGACGTGTTGAGGCCACAGGTCGTGGTGTTCAATACGCGATCCAGGCCTTCTTTCGATATCCGGAAGATGTGAAACAGGCAGGTCTGGAGGGGGACCTGGAGGGTAAGACTGTTGTCGTTCAGGGGCTTGGTAATGTTGGTTACCATGCTGCCAAGTTTCTATCAGAAGAGGATGGCTGCAAGATCACAGCAGTCATTGAGCGTGATGGAGCGGTGATTAACGATGATGGTTTAAATATCGAAGAGCTCAAATCTTATATCTCAGCTTCAGGCGGTGTGCGTGGTTTCGGGGGCGGTACCTATCATGAGAATGGGGCAGAAATTCTTGAGAAAGAATGTGACATACTTATCCCGGCCGCAATCGAGGGTTGCATCAACTCTACGAATGTAGAACGCATAAAGACGAAACTAATTGTTGAGGCTGCGAACGGACCTGTAACTGCGAACGCCGATACAGTTTTGCAGCGAAAGGGCGTCAAAATCATACCTGACATGTATGCAAACGCCGGGGGTGTGACGGTTTCATATTTTGAGTGGGTCAAAAACCTGTCTCATATCCGTTTTGGCCGCATGCAGCGCCGCCAGGAAGAGTTCAAAGCAAACCTTTTGATCGGGGAGCTGGAAAAAGAGATCGGTAGATCACTGAATGACTCCTTTAAAAAGGAATTTCTGCGTGGGTCTGATGAGTTGGCCCTCGTGCGCTCTGGTCTCGATGATACCATGCGTGGTGCTTATGATAGTATCCGTGAAGTGTTGATCACAAACCCTGCTGTAAAAGAGATGCGGACTGCGGCTTACATAGCCTCAGTTACTACGATTGCTGCCAGTTATAGCTCTCTCGGCCTCTAGGGCTGCCGGGTGAGATGACGGGGCGTCTTTGGCTCTGATGCTGTAAGGGTTGTACGCGCCACTGGTTTTCTTGTGGCGTGATTTAACCTGTTGCATTGCATTCCGAGGATGACGCAAGAGGGCCTCTGTCTCAATGCTGCGTGTCCTGCTATATCCTGCAACCAAGCATACCGCTGTTAATAGAGTTGTACCTAGCAGGATTGCCAAACCCGGTTGTGTTTCGGGTGTGAGTGGCAAGATGTGAAACAGCAGAGCCAGTTGCGCGAGAATGATAGCGGGTAAAGAAGAAGCTACAGCAGCAAGTCGCCATGACAGATGCCCGTATCCGAAAAGCAGTGATGATAAGACTGTTAGAACAGAAATGATCACTGCACTGTTCATAGTGACAGTTTCTGGCGTTAACAGGATTGCCCCAGTGCCATAGGTTGTGCTGGTAACGGCCAGAATGCAGCTATAATCTGAGCGCCACGTAAATGGTTTGCCGCTGTAGCCGAAGCCAAAACGAAAACTTTTAACTCGCTGCCATGAATATAAAATAGCACTACTGACCAGTGCTCCCCAGAGCAGGAGCCGTCCAATAGAAGATAAGCTGTGCTGAGTCAGCGAGATCAGGAATATGGCTGAAATTACCAAGCTGGCACCTGCGAGAAAAGCCAGCTGACGATTTGCACTGCTAGCAAGCCGGTCAACCAATGAAAGCATGGCAGCACGCGAAGTAGTGATATCTACTGGCTTTGTAGCATTCTCAGTTTCTGGATCAATTCTGCGATCAGCTTCAAGCGTTGCCGCTTCCTGCAAATCCCTAATGTAATGATCGTTTTCCCAATATCTGGCCATGACAGCTTTCGAGTGCTTCAACCTTGAGAAGAAATTATGAGCCGCTTTGAGCGAGCGGTCCAGCGACTAACGCGACGCTGTATAAGGATCAATGATGTATCCAGCTTGCGCCAGTTCACCGCGCAACACCAGTGCTTCGATGTTTTCTGGTTCAAGATTTAGCGCAATCTGTAAATCCCGGGCGGCACCTTCTGTATCTGAAAGTTCTTTTCGTGCACGTGCTCGCAGAGTGAGAGCGGGTGCAGAAAGCGGATTGAACTCTTCGGCAGCATCGAGAGCTCTTTTGGTCAGGCCCCAACGACCGACCTGAGCATATATAGGTGCAATCAGTAGCTTCACTTCTTCTGTTGCCGGAGCCATCCGTTCTGCTTCCGCGATGGCGGCAAGCGCTGGGAGTGTCTCTCCTCCTGCGGCCCAGGCTTGAGCAGCCTGCACGTAAAGTCGGGCTGATAAGTAAGGGTCAGGCGTGCGGTTCTTCTTGGCAAGTACTTCCAATCGTTCTGCTGCGAGACGTGGCACGCCGATGGCCAAGTCTGCAATAGCGGCACAATAGAGCGCAGGATCACCACCTCCATCACTAACCCAGCGCAGTGCCTGATGACGGCCTTGCTCGGGGCTATCCCGCACTTTATCGACACAGGCCTGGTAACCTGGGTCAAGTGCCAGGTCTGTGGCGTTTGCCATTGAGATCGATGCATTGAATGCCAAGCCCAAGGTTAACAGGTAAAATCTTCTCGCGTGTAACATGGAGCAACAATATGAAGGCATTTGGGAAAAAAGAAGTGAAACTGTTTTAATGGCAGTAAAAATGATTGCGTGCCGCTGCGCTATTCTGCTGCGACAATCATTGTTTCATCGTCGTTATCTGTTTTCGTTTCTTCCAAAGTGTCCGGCTCTTCGGGCGGTGTGCCTTTGGCGGGACCGTCTGCAGGTATGTGGCAGCTAATTTGTGTGCCGCTACCTTCCTGAGAGGAAAGCCTGACCCAGCCACCATGCAACTCGATGAAACTTTTGACCAGAGAGAGGCCAAGGCCGGCACCGGAACCCGGCCCCCGACTTTCAAAACGATCGAAGGCTTTCTCCTGGTCCTCGGGTGAAACCCCCCGTCCAGTATCATTCACTGAAATCCGGATCGTGTTGCCATCGCGCTCAGCTGCAAGTGTGACACAACCACCTTCATCCGTGAAAGAGAAGGCGTTTGCCAGAAGGTTAAACAAGGCCTGCTTGATACGCTTTTCGTCAGCTACCATCGTGCCGATGTCATCGGGCACTTCAACATTTAGAGTGACAGCCGAGTCTTCTGCTTTGAGCGCAGCATAAGTTGCCGCATTTTCGAGTGTTTTTTTGACGTCGATCTCATTGAGTTCAAGGTCAAGCTTTCCTGCATCGATTGCGGCAAGATCTATAATGTCATTAATCAGATCGAGTAGGTGGTTAGAGGCGCTGAGAATACTCGCAGCATAGTCTTTCTGGCGATCATTCAGAGTGCCGAACATTTCTGTCTCAAGCATTTCTGCAAAGCCGATGATCGTGTTCAGAGGGTTGCGGAGATTGTAAGAAATATGGTTGACGAATTTTGACTTGATCCGGTCCGCGGTCTCCAGCCATTCGTTGCGTTCCTGAAGTTCTTTTTCACGCTCGCGGCTATCGGTTACGTCCAGGAAGGTGAGCAGGGTGGCACCGTCCGGTAGCGGTGCTGTCGCATAAGCGAATGACCGCCCGTCCTTCAGGACAACTTCTGCTTTTTCGATCGGTGTACGGTCTTCTGGCGCGAAAGAGGTTACGCGTGCTTTCAGTGTTTTCCAGGCAGAGGAGTCGCCTGTCGAGAGCCGGTTGAACTGTTTGGCAAGATGAACAAAGTCCGGCAGCTCTGCTAGCTTTGCAGAGTCAAACTGCCACATGCGCAAAAACGCACTGTTGTAGAGGCGCAATTTTCCGTCTGAGGCGAAAACTGCCACGCCTTCTTCAAGATTGTTCAGTGTGGCGCGTTGTACGCTAATCTGTGTGTTGAACTCCGTTTCCAGGCGAAGATTTTCCGTAATATCTTCGAACACAATAACGACACCACCAAGGGGATGACGTTGGCGCGCTACCCGCAATGTCTTGCCATTGGGCAGGCTCCATATTTCGTCCGGTGTGGCATTATCCATAGACCAGTCATCCAGTTGGCCTTCTGTGTACAATGCAAGCTGATCTTCTTTCCATTTATTGTAATCGGCCCAGGCTGGAAGGCGGCTTTTCTGATGGAGCTTGTCAAGCAATTCGCCATGATAAGGCCGCGTGCGAAGGTCTGCATCATCCAGCTTCCACAGCTCCAGAAAAGCCTGGTTATAATAATCTAGCTGCTGTGCCGAGCTGAACACGGCAACAGCAGAGGGCATCTGATTCAGGGTTTTACGATAGGCGTTCTGGTGCCGTTTGAGGTCTTCCTGCGCCTTGTCCAGCTTGGTGATGTCAATGGCAATACCGCCAAGACAAGCTTCGCCAGCGCCATGCATGGGTTGCTCCATGATGCGCAGTACACGCCGGACGCCGCGTACATTCACCACAACCAGATCATCCACAACCTTTCGACTGGTTGATCGCGAGAACTCTTCGCGTGCGCGCTCAGCGAGTTTTTTGAAAGCCCCGTCAATCTCGATCTGATTTTCCAGAACTTCTTCGAGGTTGATCGCCTCAACCATATTTACATAAGCGCTGTTGACCCATTCCAGCTTCAGGTCAGGGCCACGTCTCCAGGTCGCCATGGGCAGGCGATCAAGGTGATTAAGGGCACCATGCAGATCAGCTGCTCGGTCCCTGGCTTTGCCAATCATGCCCCCGTCTTCCGCCAGACGCACCGCCGGGTCTGTCAGCCATAAGGTCACCTGGTCACCTGCAACACGACCATCGACCTCAATTGAGCGCCCTTCATCTGTGACTACAGAGCCGGAGAATGCAACGCCATGGGCGCGCAGCTCCTTGACCCTGTCTTTCAGTTTCCGGACATCTTCCGGTGCGACTTCCTCTTCGAGGGGCAATTCACCCAGTTTATTCAAAAGCGCTGCTGCCGGGTTCGACAAGCCTGCAATAGTATCATCGGCAAAGGTCAATATTGACGCCAAAGCTGCCGGCCCGCCGAGTACGCGCGGTGTTCCCCAACCGGAGTCGATATCTTCATAAGAGTCGTGCCACACCAAAACGAGGCCAGGATGTGCTGCGAGGACTGACTCTGATTTGTCGAGCCGTGCTTCCATATCGGCGAGCTGGCGCGACAGATTGAGGTGAGCATTTTGCGACAGTTTCGAGACACGCAGCGCATAGGTAATCGCGCCAACGGCGAGCATCATCGCGCCGCCCATCATGATGTGGATAGGGTCAAATCCGGTTGCCAGGGCTGCGGCTGATGTGTCGGTTCCTTGAGCGCGCGCGCCAAGAGGCATCAGGCCACCAAGCGTTGCTACGCCAGCTGGCCACAGCTTCTTGAACCGGTCTCTCTCTCTAATGCCCTTGCCCATGATTATCCCGGAGTCAGCGCTGGAATCATCAACATTTGGTTAACAAAACCTAAACGACCACTAGATAAAGGGTGTTCGCGAAATCGCCAAAGCCCATTCTGCCTGTTGGTGAAAAAAGGTCTGGTGTTTTGTCTGATGCCAGCTCTCAGGGAAATTCCGGTTCTGCTGAAGGCTCCTCTGGGGACTCTCTGGGCGGTAGTGGTGCTGTTGGTTCAGGAAGGATTTCTGTTTTATTGGGAGGTAAACCGTTATCGCTGAAGCTCTCGTCTGGCCCGATGGTATCAAGAAGTTCAACTGCAAGCGTGTCGCTGGAAGTGGTGACGCTCGTGGTGTTCTGACCAATGCCGAGGCTGCTCAACAGGAAGACAAACCCCGCAAGCAGTAAGACAAGACATAAACTGATGACATAACGGCTCATGGTGGTCGTGACTCTCTGGTTACTCAGAAAGCTGAAAACGGAAAGACTTGCGCAAGCCTCTGCTCACGACACCGCTTTGCCTTGGGCTTGGGCTGAATTTCCATTTGCGGATGGCTTCCAAAGCTGCCCGCTCGAAGCATCTGTGACTGGAATCAGCAATGCGGGCATTAACCACATCGCCGTTTGCTGTCACGTCAAAGACAACGACCGCATAGCCTTCGGTGCCATCATTCAGGCAAGAGGAAGGATAGGTTGGCTGGAATTGCAGGATAGCGGAACTGAGGCTTGGTATTTCCGTCAAGATTTCAGTTGGTCCGGTTGGTGTCGTCGGTGTTTCGGGCACCCAGTCCGGACCATCGGTGGGCGTGCGGTCAATGCCTGGCTCGGGTGGTGGTGGCGGTACCGTATTATCAGGCCGCAATTGCTCGGGTGGTAAAAGCTCAACGGACCGCTCACTCATGAAAATATCCGGCACGCCTGGGCGTTCGCTTGTGTCAATAATCGCTTCGCTGCGGATGAGGCCACTCATTGCAAAGAATATACCGAGAGTCACAAGCGCAGCGGCTGGCAAAACGATAATCGCGCGGAACGGGGAACCAGTACGAGGCATAAGACGTCTCCTGATAGCTGCGGCCCGGAAATACCGAGCCAAACTTCATGCAGTCGTTGAGTGGACAACAGCCAACACGCAACACCACTGACGCCCCAGTTTATTAACGTATCTTAACATAAGAATGCCTGTTAAGCAAAACAAGCATTCGCATTCCTTAAATTCGCAGAAACTGCTAATAATTCAGCATGTTAGATGTCTTGCGTGACATAGTAGCTGATCCTGTTCTTCTGCATGGGCTTATGTCCATGCATACGGCGATTGTCGTCCTGGCCTTTCTCGCTGGGCCTTACATTGCCTGGAAAGGGATACGGGCTGAACGAAATCTCTGGCTTTATCTGGCGTTACTTTTTCCGCCGTTGGTCTGCCTGGGGCGCATCGCAAATGGTCGAGAATGTATCTTGCAAACCTGGGCACGGGAACTGCGCGGCATTGAGAGTGGCTGGGCACGAGACATTTACCTGCTGCCAGAAAATTGGGCGCTTAATGTCGTTATCACAGCAGGTATATTATATCTCTGTGGTCTGGTGCTGTGGCTTGCTCAGCGCGGTGCGGAAAAAGATTTTTCGCCATGACGCAGTTATATGTGCAATGCGTGACCGAGATTACGCAGGCCTGATTCCAGAACAGCCTCACTTTTGGTCGGGTGCGCGTGAATGGTGCCAGTGATGTCTTCCAATGTCGCACCCATCTCAAGTGCCAGCGCGAACTCGCCGGACAACTCAGATACTTCTGCGCCCACTGCTTCAATGCCCAAAACCAGATGATCGTTTTTGCGCGCGATAATGCGTACAAAGCCGCTTTCATCTTCCATGGTCATGGCCCGCCCATTTGCCATGAAGGGAAATTCAGCTTTCATAACGTCGAAACCCTGCGCTTTGGCTTGTGCCTCTGACAAGCCTACGCTGACGACTTCGGGGTCAGTGAAGCAAACAGCTGGAATGGCGCGCTTGTCCCAATGGCGCTTGTGGCCGGCAATGATTTCGGCGACCATTTCTCCTTGTGCCATGCCGCGGTGCGCCAACATTGGTTCACCGGTCACATCGCCAATGGCCCAAACATTTTTCATGGACGTGGCGCACTGATCATCAATCTTGATAAAGCGGCCATCCATATCAAGAGCGAGATTTTCCATGCCCCATCCATCAGTGCGTGGTGAGCGGCCAACAGTGACCAGAATTTTGTCGGCCTTGATCGTGTGTGATTTGTCCCCGGCATCCTTGACGGTGAGATCACCATCATCGTTCAAGCCATCAGCTTTGGTGTCGAGCAGCACTTCAATACCGAGCTCCTTCATGCGCTGCATGACAGGTTTGGTCAGTGAACTGTCATATTGCGGCAGGATAGACGGTGTGGCCTCGATGATGGTCACAGCGCTTCCCATTTTGCGCATAGCGATACCCAATTCGAGACCGATATAGCCCCCGCCGATCACGGCAAGCTTCTGCGGTACATCCTGCAAGGACAGAATATCGGAAGATGAGATTACCTTGTCGCCGAATGGCAGATTAGGCAGTGCGGTCGAGAAAGAGCCGGTTGCGAGGATCACATGCTCAGCGCGAATGGTGATATCGCCATCATCAGTTTTCACGCGGCACGTCTTGCCGTCCAGCATCTCGCCCCAGCTCTCGATCACTTTTACTTTGTGCTTTTTCAGGAGACCGCCAACACCAGAGTTAAGGCGTTTTACAATGCCGTCTTTCCACGAAACAGTTTTGGATAGGTCAAACTCCGGCTTCTGCACGGTAATGCCAATCGTTGACCCATTGGCAAAGTGATTAACTTTGGCGACTTCATTTGCAGCGTGAATAAATGCCTTGGACGGTATGCAGCCAACATTCAGGCAGCAGCCACCCAGCTTCTGACCTTCCACCAGAACAGTATCGAGGCCAAGCTGGCCAGCACGGATGCCCGCCACGTACCCACCAGGCCCGCCGCCCAGTACCAGAACTTTACAGGTAATGTCGTTCACTGAGTATTCCTTTTTAGCCTTCTATAAACATCGTGGCAGGATGTTCGAGCAAGCCTTTAATGGTTTGAATAAATTGTGCCATGTCCCAGCCATCGACGACCCGGTGGTCGAAAGAAG
>JALEGM010000062.1 GCA_022763145.1 Aquisalinus sp.
TAGCAAGGTGGCTGACATTAAGAAGTCCCTGGCAAGACTGGCAGATGAATGAAAATGAATTTTCGCCCCGCGCGGAAGGCTCGCAGTCAGGCATGGCCCTGACTCCGCCTGCCTCTTTAGCGCAAGGCTTCATCGGGGGAGAGGGCGTGAACAATTCCCGAAAACGTGGCAGATACTGCTAAATAAGTTGGGATGGGGATGACCCGGATTGGGAAGGACGCTCAGTCTTTCGTTCCATGCTCAGACTTTTGATGCATGCTCTCTGCCTGAGCGCGCAGTTTCGCTTTGACTGTTTCGTCAAGCGCGCGCCAGTCACAATCCTGCAGCGCTGCTTCCATCGCATATAAGGCATTCAGGCTTATGTGACGGCCAAACTGGAATTTTAGTCGATGATAGGCACTGACAGCACCAATTTTGCGAAGCTCATCTTCGGTAGTCACATCCACTTCGGCGAGCATGCGTGATGTGACCTTCCCCAAATTCCGTAGACTGCTTACAGGTTTGCCCATTTCCGCATCCCGGTTGAAATAGACCCCGGTGTGCTAGTCAGCTCGTTTGACGTATTCCACCGTATTTGTATTCACGACGATACGTTCACCCGTAGTCATGAAGGGTGGCACCATCACACGCAATCCATTGTCCATAATCGCTGGCTTGTAAGAGGAAGATGCAGTTTGCCCCTTGACTGTTGGTTCTGTCTCCACAACTTCCAGAACAACGTGCTCAGGTAGCTGAATTGTCAAAGGACGGCCTTCATGGCTTTCCACGACAACTTGCATACCGTCCTGCAAGAAGGCAGCGCGATCACCCAGCATATCAGAGCTAATGTTGATCTGCTCATAGCTTTCGGCATCCATGAAAACATGACTGTCGCCTTCGGGGTAAAGATATGTGTGATCTTTCTGTTCAAGCCTCACACGCTCAACAGTTTCAGAGGCGCGAAAGCGCTCGTTCAGCTTGCGTCCGTCAACAAGATTTTTTAGCTCGACCTGTGCATAGGCAGGGCCTTTGCCTGGTTTCACAGCATCCGTTTTTACAGCAATCCAGAGAGACTCCTGATGCTGAATAACATTGCCGGGGCGAACTTCATTACCATTGATTTTCATGCAGCACCTTTTGCCAAACACCTGAAATTTGCGGGCTTTTGGCACGTTCAGGCATGAGCTGCAACAGGCTTCTCGATCTGACTGATGGTAGAATTGCTGCGCCGCAGCAACGAATTAGGGTTGTCTCACAGCGACGGTTCAGCTTTAACCAATCTTAACGGCGTCATAAAAATATCATAATCAAAGCCGAATAATAAAAACATGAGGGCGGAAACACCCTGCGATAATTACCGGACCAGCTGCTTGAAGCGCGGTCCGGTTTTTTCTTTTATGGCGAGCTGTTTATTCTAGCACGTCACGCAGCCAGGGGCCGTATGGTGTCTCACCAAGAAACGAGAGTTGTGACTCGGCACTGACGTGGTTGATCTCTTCCTGAGGTCTGAAAGTTGGATGTACGGCGCGGCGCAAGGGGCGCTTTCCCTGTGGCATGGAAATGATTTCGGCGATCGCTCGAGGCACATCCATCGGGTCGGTGTTTCGGCCAGTACCATCCTCCGTACCCATCGATGGGACGAGTTCAGGATAGCCGGACAGGCGTTCTTCAGCGCTTCGATTTTTCAGGTCAGACGTATAGCGATTTCGGTTGACCCATATTTCAGTCGGATAACCGCCAGGCTGAATGATGGTGACATCAATTCCGCGTGGCACAAGTTCATAGGCCATCTGCTCGCTCATGGCTTCCAGGGCGAACTTGGTGGCCGAGTAATGTCCCGCGCCTGGTACGATTAAGCGGCCAAGTTGAGACGAGATTGAGAAAACCTGTCCTCTGCCAGCAGCACGCATAGTCGGCAAAACGGCACGCACCATGCGGTGGCAGCCAAAGACATTGGTGTCGAAAGCCAGCTTCGTGGCTTCCATGTCTTGGACTTCTACCGGTCCCGTAATGCCAATACCGGCATTGTTAACGAGAACATCAATCCGGCCATCAGTAAGGCGCAGGGTTTCTGCCACGCCGGCCGATACCTGTTCGTCAGAGAGCACATCAATCTCGACGATATGGATGGGCAGGCTCTCTCGAGCCGCCAGCTGGCGCAACTCTTCCGCTTCTGCCCGTGGCAGATTGCGCATAGTGGCTATGACTGTGGCTCCCAATCTGGCATAATACTCTGCACCAAGACGGCCAAACCCAGAGGAGCAACCTGTAATCAGGATGGCAGTGCCGCTGAGGTCAGGCGTGTCGGTGGCAGCAGCAGAGGGTGCCACAACGGCTGCTGTCGCAGCCAGTGTGGTCGCACCCGCCATCAGTTGACGACGACTGATGCTACCGTGTTGATTTTTCATGCCAGTATCCTCAGTCATCGATGCGGATATCGCCAATGGTGATGTCGCCACTGCCACTGGTGCGTACGTTGCCTTCATATTCGCTGATGAAGACATCGCCACTGCCAGAAATACTCACATCAGGATTGGTCGCCAGACCATTGAACTTGAAATCGCCTGATCCGGATATGCGCACGCGCAAGTCTTCAGCTTTGCCTTTGCGTATGTCCACATCACCATTCCCGGTGATAGCGACTTCTGACGGTCCGTTCAGCTCGCCAATATCAATATCGCCAGAGCCCCGAATAGAGACATCCGTACCGCCTGCAATACGACCTGTTTTGATATCTCCGGAGCCAGCAATTTGAAATGAAGATACACCCCTGATATCACCAGTGACGATGTCACCGCTACCGCGGATATTCGCTGTAAGGCTATCGGCTATTTCCTTGATTTCGATATCGCCGGATCCGGCTATGCCAAGGTCTGCTGATTGAACGTCGTTGAAGGATAGGCTGCCAGAGCCTGCTATGCGCGCCGTCAAACCCTCCGCAACAGAGGCAAAAATCAGATCACCGCTCCCGGTAATACGAATGTCTGCTGAGGAAAGGTTACCAATAGCGCCCTCCACGTAAACAGTGCTGCTGATTGTCATGTTGCTATTGAGATTACCAGCAGTCAGATGGGCGGCAACGCCGTCGATGGAAATGTCGGTGCCTTCAGGCACAGTGATCTGCACGACCGGATAGTCTTCCAGAAAAACCTTGAAGGCATTCTTGCCGTGGCGCTGCCAGTCCATATTACGCCAGAATGTGCGCTGGTCGGGTTTTTCCTTACTGTAGATGCGTACTGAGTTTCCGCTCTCTTGAATGAGAACAGGTTCTTTTCCATCTGTGCCATTATCAATTGAAACAGATATGTTATCTGTTTGATCAGTCGTGATACTGACGGTCGCAATGAAATCTTCCAGTATGAGTTCCTCGACACCCTCGAAATTTTGTATCTCGGCTTGGGCGGGAAACGTCACTGCAGTGATGAGCAGAAACCCAAGTGCTATAATACCGATTGTCGCGACATTTCTTCTAAAATTCCCAATGATTGTAGACTGCCTCATATTCGTGTCTCCTCTAAATCTATGCCCTTATAGCGTATGTGATGGGAACAGGGCAGCATTTGCAACATGCAAATCGGTAAGGTTCAAAAGCGCCTCAATACTGAACGGAGCGCTTTTTGCATCGCAGCATCATCTGCGTAATGGCCTGTTGGCCCATACAGCTTTCTTCTATAAGCCCCATAACTACAATTATGCGGAGTGAAGGATGGCCCTCAAACTAACGGCGGAAGAAGCAGCCGGCTTTCTGATTGAGCTGTTTCCGGGGTGGAGCAAGTATTACGATTTGCTTTCCCTGGATGAGCAGGGAATGCGTCTGAAAATGTTTGTGCAGGAACGGCATTTGCGACCGGGTGGTACTGTTTCGGGCCCGGCTGTGTTCGCCATGGTTGATGCGGGTGCCTACCTGCTGACAATGGCGCATATCGGCCGTGAAGCGATGACGGTGACCAGCAACTGTTCGATTGATTACATGCGCAAACCCGTCGCCGGGGCGGATATCATCGGCGAGTTCAGACTGTTGAAACTGGGGCGCACTCTTTGTGTCATGGATGTGCTGGTCTACTCGGAAGGGGACCCTGCGCCAGTTGCGCGGGCTAATATTACATATGCTATTCCGCCGGCCCGACAGAAAACGGACTGATGTTTGCTGTCTGTAGGAAATGCACGTAAATCTGGCACAGCAATCACAATAATAAGGAGGGCATGAGCCATGAAAGTATATGGATTACCTGTCTGGGGAATACTGGTGGGGGGCGTCGTCTACTGGTTTCTGGGCTTCATCTTTTATGGCGTGCTGTTCACGGATATCTGGATGAAAGCCGAGGGCGTGTCCCTGGCTGAAGCCGAAGCCGCGGCGTCAGCGCCCGGCGGTGCCTTGTGGATGGTTGGTGGTTTCATCATATCGCTCGCCATCACCAAAGGGGTGGCCTTCGGGCTGAAATGGCGCGGCTGGCCGAACCTGCCCGGCGCTTTGGGAACGGCCTTCATTCTATGGGCGTTCTTTGCGGTGACCATGCTCGGCTATGACCTTGTCTATGTGCCGCGTCATGACTGGGCCGGGTTTTTCGTTGATATCGCCTATAATTATCTCGGCATGTCGGCGGCAGCCGTCATCATCACATTGATGCGCTAGATCAAAGGGGCAGGCGAGCGGAAAAGGTTGTCATTGATGAAACTGCTGGCGATCAGATCTGGTGGACCTCTCCTCCATCGCGCGCTTGCGATTGCCTTGCGCCTCGTTCTGCTGGGTACTTTGCTCTGCATTTTCTGGGTTATGCTGTACCGCGTGGTGCCTGTGCCGGGCACCATCCTCATGGGCTGGCGCAGTATGCAGGGGCAAGCCATCAATCACGACTGGGTGCCTTTGGAGGATATCTCCCCGCAACTGGTGCGCGCCGTCATTGCTGCTGAAGACACACGCTTTTGCCAGCATATCGGTTTTGACTTCGAGGCTATCCAGACCGCGATTGATGATGCCCGGGCAGGGTCCGGGTGGCGTGGGGCTTCGACAATCTCACAGCAGACAGCGAAGAATGTGTTTCTGTGGCATGGGCGCGACCCGGTGCGCAAACTGGCGGAAGCCTGGTTTACGGGCTGGCAGGAGTTGCTCTGGCCGAAGCACCGGATCATGGAAGTGTATCTCAATGTCGCTGAATGGGGGGATGGCCATTTTGGCGCGGAGGCGGCAGCTCAAGCCCGGTTCAACAAGTCTGCCGCTGAACTGACAGCTTATGAGGCATCCCTGCTGGGGGCAGTGCTACCAAGTCCGAATCGCTGGTCTGCCAATCCGCCCGGGCCTTATGTCGCGAACCGGGCGGAAACCTTGCGCAGCCGCATGGCGACAGTGCGCCGCGACGGTCTTGATGCCTGCATCTATAAGTGAGGGATATTTCACTGGCCCCCGCCTGCAGCCGGTTTTATGCTGGTATCACTTGTGGAGAGCCCTGATGACTTTGTTCAAAACTTTTGCCCTTGCAGCCGGACTATTGTTCTTGGCTGGCTGCGTCACCCCCAACCCTGGTCGCCCTGCCGGAGATGTGCCCGTTGCAGGTCCGGGTGAAATTGCGCCGCCTGTTTCAGCGCGCGCGCCGCGTATGGATGACTGTGACCGCGTTATTCCGATCATTGCCCGCAACACAGCTGAAGGCATTGCGAAGGAAGACCAGTGGATCGCCCGTAATTATCCGGGCAGCCAGACGATTGCGCGTCGCCTGACGCAGTGTAACGGCAAACAGGCCGAAGTGATTACTCTGCGTGACAGAAACGGCCTCGATGCGCAGGTAACATTCGATATTTCTTCCTTCTTCGGCAAGACATCGAGCGGTGATGATCTGGACGATCTGCTGGATGGATAATCCCGCAGCTCTATGACCCGAAAGGTGGTTGCGCTGCACAACGTGCGCGCCTAAACAGCCGGGATTATGCCAGACCTCCTGCTCGAAATTTTTTCAGAAGAAATCCCCGCGCGTATGCAACCACGTGCGGCTGCTGACCTGCAAAAGTTGGTGCAGGACGAACTGTTCGCCGCCGGTTTCATGCCCGAAGGGGCCAAGGCTTTTGCAACGCCAAGGCGCCTTGCGCTGGTGGTCACTGGCTTGCCGGGGGCACAGGCGGATCGCAAGGAAGAGAAAAAGGGCCCGCGCGTTGGCGCGCCTGAAAAGGCAGTGGCAGGCTTTCTGAAATCCGCCGGTCTCGACAGCATTGATGCGTGCGAGGTCCGCTCTGACAAAAAGGGTGAATTCTACGTCGCGGTGATCGACGAGGAGGGTCGCCCCACGGCGGACGTGATCGCCGGTTTCCTGCCGGAATTGATCCGCAAATTCCCGTGGCCGAAATCCATGCGATGGGGCGATGGGGAATTGCGCTGGGTGCGGCCCATGCACTCTATTCTGTGTACGTTTGATGGCGAGATCGTACCGTTCGAGGTGGACGGCATTGCCTCCGGGGATCGCATCCAAGGGCACCGCTTCATGGCACCGGATGAAATTCAGGTGCGCAATTTCGAGGATTACGAGATTGCCTTGTCGCGCGCCAAAGTGGTGCTCGATGGTGAGCGGCGCACTGAACAGATTCTGGAAGAGGCAAAAGCACTCTGCGCTACCCAAGGCCTGGAACTGGTTGAGGATGCCGGGCTTTTGAGCGAAGTGGCGGGCCTTGCGGAATGGCCTGTGACCCTGATGGGCAGCTTTGACGAGAAGTTTCTCGACCTGCCGGACGAAGTGTTGACGGCCACCATGAAAGGGCATCAGAAGTATTTCTCTGTACGCGACCCTAAAACGGGTGCGCTGACCAACCGGTTTGTCTTTGTCTCCAATATTGAAGCGCCGGATGGCGGCAAGGCCATGCGGGCAGGTTACGAGCGTGTGCTGACCGCACGCCTCTCTGATGCCTGGTTCCTGTATAGTCAGGATTTGAAGACGCCGCTCGAAGAGCACACGAAAAAGCTGACTGAAGTGACGTTCTTTGAAGGGCTTGGCACCATCGGCGACAAGGTTGATCGTGTTGCAGCCTTGGCGCGAGACATTGCGCCGATCGTCGGGGCTGATCCGGATGTGGCAGAGCATGCGGCGCGCCTAGCCAAGGCGGACCTTGTGACGGGCATGGTTTATGAGTTCCCCGAATTGCAGGGCTTGATGGGCCGGTATTATGCCATAGAGCAAGGTTGTGACAGCGATATCGCAGATGCCATTCGGGATCATTACAAGCCGGTAGGTCAAAGTGATGACGTGCCGACCAGCCCTGTCTCAGTGGTTGTGGCGTTGGCAGACAAGATTGATACACTGACAGCCTTCTGGGTTATTGATGAAAAGCCAACGGGAAGCAAGGATCCATTTGCTTTGAGGCGTGCAGCGCTGGGTGTGATTAGAATTTTATTGGATGCGATTTTAGCACTTCGTATCGGTGATTTGGTTAAGAATAGTTTGTATAGTGTTCTTTTAACTTACGAGCATGTTTACAACTTGTTTTCAGGTTCCGATTGGGTGAGCGATGAGATTGAAGAAGTTGCTTTAACTACCGTTGGTTATCAAAAGTCTCCAGATGAATGGATGTCAGCTAGACTATATTTGTTAGCTGAGCCCCGCCGAAATTTGTATGAGGGTGATGACGAGCTCGCTTTTGTAGGAGCGACTGAAGGATTACGACCTGTTGCGAGGTTTTCTGTTTTTCTTCAAGATCTGCTTTCCTTCTTCCACGACCGGCTAAAAGTCTATCTCAAGGACAAGGGGCATCGGCATGACCATGTGGATGCGGTGCGCATCCGTCCTGATGGTACGCTCGAAGACGACCTCGTGCTGATCGTCAAGAAGCTGGAAGCGCTTGAAGCATTCCTGAAGGCTGGTGAGGGTGAAAACCTGCTGGCGGCTTACAAGCGCGCAGGCAACATTCTGAAGGCGGAAGAAAAGAGAGAGGGCACCTCTTTCGAACCTGCTGTGGATGAAGCATTACTAAAAGAGCCAGCCGAGCAATCGCTGCATGCGGCAATGGTCAAGGCCCAAGACATTTTTGGACCAGCTATCGAGCAGGAAGATTTCAGCGCGGCCATGGCAGCGTTGGCCGCCTTACGCGAACCATTGGATACTTTCTTTGAAGATGTGACGGTCAACGCCGAGGATGAAGACTTGCGTCGCAACCGGCTGGCGCTGCTTGCCTCCATAAAACAGACCTGTGAACAGGTCGCAGATTTCTCACGCATTGAGGGTTAAACGCATGAGTACAGAACAA
>JALEGM010000063.1 GCA_022763145.1 Aquisalinus sp.
ACAACATATAAAAGAGCGGTAAGCGTATTATTCATCTTGTTGGCTCCGCTCAGCTTTTAGAGGCGGCAGCTGGCCGCTCTTTTTTCTTGTACATGGCAAGCATTCGCTGGGTCACCAGAAAGCCGCCAAATATATTGACGCTGGCAAGGGCCACGCCGATTACCCCGAGCGCACGGGACCACCCACCCGCCGGACTTTGTGAAATATCGGCCCCCACCGCAATGAGCGCTCCGACGATAACCACAGATGAAACCGCGTTGGTCACGGACATCAGCGGCGTGTGCAATGCAGGCGTCACAGACCAGACAACATAATAGCCAACGAATATCGCCAGGATGAAAATGGTGCCCAGGAACACATATTCATTGATGTGGCCTGTATCGAGCATTGCTTCGAAGGCGCTCATCTGGGTGTTCAACTGCTGTGAGGATGCTTCGAGCGTTTGCGTTGTCTCTTTCAGTTGCTCGACAGTTTCCTGAAGCTCCTCGGCAGTTTTCTTCGCTTCCTCTGCGGACTTTTCCGGATCTGACTTTTGTAACAGGAACATCTGCGCTCTCCTCTATTCCTTTACGTCTTCGACGGTTTCAACGACCTCGGCGACCACAGCCTGCGGTTCGGCTTCTTTTGCGAAAGCCGGGTGAATGATCTGCCCATCACGGGTCAGCAGGATGCCGTTGATAATCTCATCTTCCATATCGACATTCAGGTTGCCGGTCTCGGCATCCGTGAAGGCGGTCAGGAAGTTGAGAATATTTTTAGCGTAAAGACTGGAGGCATCTGCGGCCAGACGACCAGGGACATTGTTGTGGCCAACAACCTTGACGCCATCGACATGGACGATCTCGCCAGCTTTTGACGGCGCAACATTGCCGCCCTGCTCTACTGCAAGGTCCACAATCACAGAGCCTGGCTTCATGGCCCGGACCATCCCATCACTGACCAGTTCAGGCGCCGGACGACCGGGTATCAGGGCTGTTGTGATGACGATGTCCTGTTTGGCGATATGCGCCGCGACAAATTCCGCCTGACGCTTTTTGAAGTCGTCTGACATTTCCTTGGCGTAGCCGCCTTCGGTCTCAGCGTCTTTCATGGCCTCTTCGTCCACCACAACAAAGGTGCCGCCGAGACTTTCGACCTGCTCTTTCGCCGCGTAGCGCACATCAGTGGCCGAAACCACCGCCCCGAGGCGCTTCGCTGTCGCGATGGCCTGGAGGCCGGCAACCCCAGCGCCCATCACAAAGACCTTGGCAGGAGCGATTGTTCCGGCAGCCGTCATCATCATCGGCATGGCGCGGCCATATTCAGCTGCTGCATCGATAACAGCTTTATAACCCGCAAGATTGGACTGAGATGACAGCACATCCATGGACTGCGCGCGCGTAATGCGCGGCATAAACTCCATAGCGAACGCATCAACACCGGCAGTAGCATATTCGGAAAGACTGTCCTCATCAGCATAAGGGGAAAGAATGCCTACCAGCTTGGCACCATTGGCAAAAAGCTTCAGTTCATTCGCATCAGGTCGCTGAACCTTCAGAATAAGGTCCGCATTTTTTGCGGCTTCCTCGGCAGTCGCAGCGATTTTTGCCCCGGCATCCTCGTAATCCTCATTGGAAAAGGCGGACACGAACCCGGCATCTTTTTCAACGGTGACATCATAACGCAGGCCAACAAGTTTTTTCACCGTATCTGGCACGGCAGCAACACGGAATTCTCCGGCGCGAGTTTCCTTCAAAACAGCAAGTTTCATCGATTCCCCTTCATCTCTCATTACAGGGTAAGGCAGACCAAGCGTAACCTGGGCAGGCAAAAAGCAGTCGTGATCGTGTCAGCGCCTAGTGGGCGAAGAACATTTTCACAAAGATATGGGTCAGAATGAAGACCGCAAAGAAAATGAAGATACCAAGCGGTATCCCACTATCAGCCAACAGGGCCGTAAAAAATGTGCCCAGGGCTATTGAGAACGGCATACCCCAGTAGCCGGAGAATTTCATGACATTCTCATAAGTACTTTTCTGGTCTGAAATATCCATAGAACCGGGCACGTAATCATCATCGGCCATACTCAGTCTCCATCTCTCGCGCGGCTGAAGGCGCGTATTTATTACCAAATCCTTGCCCTCGTAACCTGACTTAACCGCAAGGGCAAACGGCTTTGTGCAACTTTTTGACGTCAACTGCCCCGAATTGAAACGCCTTTAAACCGATATTTACCTCAGCGCCCTAGAACAGGTCATATCTGAAGACGCAAACCATATTGAGAGATCCCATGTCTAAAACCGTTCTGATCGTGGATGATGACCCTACCCAGCGCCGGCTCATGCAGGCTGTCTGCGAAAAAGCAGGCTACTTTGTCATGCAGGCAGATGATGGTCAGAAAGCCGTCGATACTCTGCGCAGTCCTGAAGGACAGGCGATCTCGCTCGTTATGCTGGATCTTATCATGCCAAATCTTGGCGGTATGGAAGCACTGGAACAGATACGTCAGTTCCGCGAAGACCTGCCGGTTGTCATGCTGACCGCTCAAGGCGGTATCGATACTGTTGTGGAAGCCATGCAAAAAGGCGCTGCAGACTTTTTCGTAAAGCCTGCATCCCCCGAGCGTGTAATGGTGTCAATCAACAACGCTTTGAACATGTCCCAGTTGAAAGGCGAAGTTTCTCGCCTGAAGCGCAAGCGTGAAAATGCCGTTTGCTTCAATGATCTTGTTGGTGAAAGTAATGCCCTTAATCGCGTCATCTCTCTGGGCGAACGTGCTGCCAAATCAAATATCCCGATCCTGATTACGGGCGAGTCCGGCGTTGGTAAGGAAGTCATTGCGCGCGCCATTCAGGGTGAATCTGATCGCGAAGGAAAACCGTTTATCACCGTAAACTGTGGGGCTATCCCGGCGAACCTGGTTGAGAGTATCCTGTTTGGTCACGAGAAAGGCTCTTTTACGGGCGCAACGGGCAAGCATGTTGGTAAATTCCAGGAAGCTAATGGCGGCACGCTGTTCCTGGACGAAGTTGGCGAATTACCTCTCGACACGCAGGTAAAACTGCTGCGTGTCCTGCAGGAAGGAGAAGTTGATCCCGTTGGTTCAAAGGCGCCTGTTAAAGTTGATGTGCGCCTCATCTCTGCGACCAACCGTGACCTCTCTTCAGAAGTCGAGCGTGGCACATTCCGTGAAGATTTATACTACCGTCTCAATGTTTTCCCGATTGAGGTGCCGCCCCTGCGCAACCGTCCGGAAGATATTCCTGCTCTGATTGATCATTTCATTACGCGCTATAACGCCGAGGAACGCCGCGATGTTCAGGGCGTGCGTCACGAAGTTCTCGATGTACT
>JALEGM010000064.1 GCA_022763145.1 Aquisalinus sp.
AGACCTATGAAGATGCCGGGCGCATCGAACTGGCCGAACAGGAGCGCGCCGAGATCGAGGTGATTCGCGAATTTCTGCCCCGCCAACTGGATGAGGCGGAAATTGATGCGGCTGTCCAGGACGTGATCAACGAACTGGAAGCAGAGGGCCTGAAAGACATGGGCAAGTGCATGGGGGCCCTGAAAGGCAAATATGCCGGCGCCATGGATTTCGGCACGGCAGGCGCGAAGCTGAAAAAGGCGTTGGCTGGTTGATTAGCCATTGCGTTTGGCGACTTAGCCGACCCGGCCATCATATCCTCCGACTTGAGTTGACTGGGCCAGAAGCCATGCTGGTGTTTTGAGCCACGCTGACAGCGTGCCGCTTTAGTCTGATTACACCTCTCAGGGAGTTGCGTTGGCGGGCAGGGAGCTGGTTTCCCCGGCGCTCTGACTTTGAGCATATCCTGCTACGTTTTGGAAAAATGTTCACGCCCTCTCCCCCGGGTGTGCCGCAAAAGCGTGCCACAACCACACGCGGCGCGATCAGGGCCAACAGCATATGTGTAGGTGGCAAAGGGCACGGCGAGATTTCTCCTCTTGTTGTGGTGTAATGAGTTGATCCAGATAACTGGAATAAGGAACATATATGGAACATTGGCCAGAATGTCAAGTGGGATATTGTGGGATTTGACGTCTGGGTGCACAGAGCTTCAAAGCGAGCTCACTTCCTGATTTCAGGAGAGGAAACACCGGAAGTAGCCGGCCTCTTGATAGTTTAGTGGTGCATTACGCTTTCAGCTTCATGTACCCTACTTGCTTTAAGCCAGGTGTGTTAAATGGAACTAAGGATGATTTTAATCGGGTGTATGAAGTTGGTGCTAAGGATAGAATCTTAAAAGTCCGAATGCCGCTAAAACTTACTTAAAGAAGCAGGGGTTATCCCTTATCATCATACTGAAACACAAATTCAGTTGGTTCCATCTAAGTTACACGGTTATGTTCCTGATATAGGTTCTACATCTAGCTTACGAAAGGCAAAATAGTGTGTTTAGTAAATTGATTGGAGCCCTCGGAGGTGAATCGTATGAACACAGTGATGTTTCACTTCGAAGTACAGATGATATTGAGTCATTGCTTGGATCAAAAATATCCCTAAAGTACATAGACTTACTAAAAGAATACAAGTCATCAATAATTTTTAAATTTGGTGCGGTTTTCAAACCTATTGATTCGACACCTCTTGATGACTCTAATGGGCTCTTGTCTCTTGAAATGCTATACGGACTTGCTGGGTCAGCTAATTTATTTGATAAAAACGAACAGTATAAAAACTTTATACCAAGAGAGTTTATTGTCATCGGAGATAGTTTCTCGGATAATCAAATATGTATAAAGAAGGAAAGTGGTGAAGTGTTTTTTTGGAACCATGAGGCACGTACAGAAGAAAAAAATTTATATAAGATTAGTAAAAACATTAGTAAATTTTTATATTCTATTAAGCCTGAAGAAAAAATCATTAATATAGAGCGTATTGGTGTAGAATCTTCCAATTTTAATTTTTGATAATGTAGGTATAAATCTTTTTGCTTGAGTTGCGCTGTCGATTCGGTCGCAAATGGTTCGACGATTGCAGCGAGTAGGGTGCATGAAATCGAAGGCGAAATGCACCCTACTTGCTAGTTGCCTGGAGAATAAGCTGGCGCGCTCAGTAGCAGTATTGGATGCGATCGACTGACATTAAGAAGGGGCCGTCCTTTTCGTCGGCGATAATGAACCCGAGTGATGCGACTGCAGAAGCGTTAAAGTCGGGAGCTGAGTCCAATCTTCGTCCAAAAATTGTCGGAACCAGCGAGTCGAGATGCAGGTCGACGTCCTGCCACGCTGGGCCTGATGAAGTTGCTAATTGCCCTTGGTAAACGATTTGCGGAGCGCGAACACGTGCCGATGTTCTGAAGTTCATTTTGTACTGCCGACCATCAGGCTTCATCGTTACTCGAATGAGTGCCGCGTTTTTGAGTGTGCCAGTGGGAATCGGCCAACTGATTGACGAGAACCCCCCGCCATTCGTGTTGATAGTGCCGGCAAAAACCAGTTTGCCATTCGTAATTTGCATGCCGCCTTCAGATCGGCCGCCCATGACATTGTCGTTAACGGTCACCCATGCAGCATTACTTGTCGCATCGGTGAAATCTGTGAGCGTCTCACATGTTAACGGCGTGGAGGACGGTTCGACGGAGAATAAACTTGCCATTAGAGATAGAACCTTCATGCTCAGGGCTCACTGTTGCTGCAAACAAAGAGGTAGATTGCCGATGTCAATTTTCAACAAAGGCTGCACTTGAGGCCTGCCCCCATGTCCGAGGTTCTACTGTCGTAATTTGTGGGCTAACAGGTCCCGTAAGTAGTATTGGAGAACCGGCAATACTCTGTAGCCGGTCCATCTCTACTGGAGTGCATCGTATAGGCCGATTTGATACCAGACTTTTCAGAAGGTCAGTCGCTTCCCGGCACCGCGGTTAATCACGCTCCGGTGCATTCGCGCCGAAAAGGCGGACCTGAGTATCAATGCCGACTATGAACAGCATATGACTTGCATTCACTAAAGCCTGGTGCATTGCGCTTTCAGCTTCATGCACCCTACTTGCTTCACCCATAACATGCGCCGTGTTCACGGTACGCTTTATCTTGCGCTTACAACTCACTCTTGCTTCGATCCTTTTGGTCAAGAAGGTTTATAACTACGATCAATATCGTCAAAAACCCGCTGAACAAAAACGCAGCAAAAATTGCAAGTTCCCAAGAGACCTCAAGCATATACCTGTAGAGAATACCTAATAACAGCCAAGATAAAAATAAGTGTATTAATAAACGGATGGCCAACTTTCGATCGAACTTTCTAAACACTTTAATTATGTTCATCCTTATTTCCATAACTGGCTGCAATAAAGAGTTCCGAACCAGCTAGTAGATTCATAAAGCTAAAGGCGTAATGCGTCACCTTCTGAAATATATTATACATGCGAAATGCGAATTATCGCACACTGTTTTTACTAGGTGGGTGTACTTTATTATGGTCAATCGTGGGCTGGGCCTCTTCGCTTATCACGGACGATATCCTGGAGTTACGCGCAGTCTGGCGTGTGACCCCCAGGAGAAGCCATTTGAAATCTTTGCTGTCACGCTGACGCAGGAACATTTGCATTGCCTGTGATGCCTGTTGGAAGGTGGCAGTGGAAGTCCTGGCGCGAGGCGATGATTTAGCGGCCCCCTCTGTCTCGCTACGCTCGACACCTCCCCCGCAAGCGGGGGAGGAACAGCATCGTTCGGGGTATAGTTTTATTCCTCATATGGGTACCATATCCCCGCAGCTGGATTTCATGCCGCAGCGCATTACGGGATTACGGACGGAGGGGTGGGTTTTGTGAAAACATAGGCATCATGTGCAACACAGATGCTACCGCACCACCATGCCCGAATGATGCACCAGTTCTTTTTTACCTCTTTGCACAGATTTTTGATAAAAGACGGCAACCTTTTGGCGGAAGTGTTCCTCCCCCGTTAAAACGGGGGAGGTGGCCCGAAGGGACGGAGGGGGCTAGGGTGCCTGAATGCGAAAGCCTAATCCCAACGCACGCAAGCTGCGCAAATCCATGCCGCCTGCAGAGGCGCTGTTGTGGTCGTTCTTGCGCCGCAAGCAACTGGCAGGTTTCCGGTTTCGACGGCAACACTCCATTGGTCCTTATATTGTCGATTTTATCTGCCTTGATGTGAAGCTGGTCGTTGAGTTGGATGGGAGTCAGCATGGCGAGGCACGTGCGCAAATCGCCGATGCGTGGCGTGACGCATTTCTGGAAAGCCAAGGTTTTGTGGTGTTGCGCTTCTGGAACGCGGCTGTGTTCGATGAGACCGATGCGGTGTTGTCCAAAATCCGCTTGATTGCGGAAGACTTGGCGCGCGAGATTCGGATTTGACCGCCCCCTCCGTCTCGCTTCGCTCGACACCTCCCCCCGCAGGCGGGGGAGGAACGGCATTGTTCTCGGGTATAATTTTGTTCCTTATACGGATACCATATCCGCGCCGCGTCATTTCATGCCGCTGTGCATTACGGGAAGACGACTGGATGGGCAGGTTTTGCTGGCTGCACCTCAACTGCTCCCTGCATCCCTAATCCTCAGTCACCAGATATCCATAGATCGCGCGGGCGAGGGATTTGGTAAATGCCTCTGGTGTCATCGTCAGGACGGCGGCGGGGCCTTCCTTCGGGTAGAGGCCGAATTCAACGATGCCGACATTCAGGAGATAGAGGGTCATCTTTGCAGCCTCGTTAATGTCCGGACGCTGAACTTCCTCGGCAAAAAGACGGAGCACCTGGGCATAGCCGGCGGCACTGGCGGCGAGCAGGTCGTCCCATTCCTCGCCCACGAGATCGGGCCTTGTGCGGGCATGGATGTAGGCAGCTCTCAGCAAGTTGCCGTCCTGCTCAAGGAAGCGCCAGGCGAGCTGCGTCATCTCCTGCAAGGCCGTGAAAAGGCCTGCTTCCGGATCGGGCGCAAAGTGGTTTGCCGGGTCAGCGGCGAAGGCCTCTATGCGCTTCTTGTAGGTGTCGAGGATGAGGGGAATGAAGGCGTCCTTGTTCTCGAAGCGGCGATAGATCGCACCCACGGACACGCCAGCCTTGCTGGCAATTTCGGCGACGCTGATGTCTTCAAAGGCTTTTTCTTTCAATAACATCTCGAATGCAGACACGATTTTATTGCGCGTCTGGATCGAGCGCGCCTGCAGCGCGGTTTTTTCCCCTTGTCCTGCCACCTTTTCATCCTTATATGAGAACGAGAATTCGCATTCACATTTTGTAATTTTCGCTATCAGTTACAGCACAACAAGGAAGGCACACAAGAATGAACGAATTACTTCTCTCGACAGATCTGGAGTGGCCGCTGATCGTCCCTGCCGTCATGATCCTTGGCTATCTGATGTATGCCTGGTGGGAAAATGCGACGCGCACGCCAGAGGCAGATGAGGCAAGTCGCTTGCCGATCTATAACAGCACGATGCTCTGGCTCTGGGGGCTGACAGCTGCCTGTGTGGCAGGGTGGCTCATCTCCGGGCGTACGCTGGCGCAGCTGGGGTTGACGGCGACAGAGCCCGCCTGGCGCGGCTGGATTGCCTGGGGGCTGGTCGGCGTTGGCAGTGCTTATCTTGCCTATTCGGTCATCGCGCCAGTCTTGTCAGCGCGTCTGCGGCAACAGATACGCTCGCAGTATAGCGCGCTCGACATCGAGTTCATGCGCCCGCGAACCAACGCGGAGCATCGCCGCTTCAAAATACTGTCGATGACGGCAGGTATTACTGAAGAAATTATCTTCCGTGCCTTTCTGATCGCCATATTCGCGCTGTATATGCCAGTCGCTGCTGCGGCTGTCCTTGCCGTTGTTCTGTTTGGCTGTGGGCATTTCTATCAGGGCTTTGCCGGGGTGGTTCGTACATCGATGATTGGCGGCTTGCTGACAGCGGTTTATCTGACCGGCGGATCTTTGTGGCCAGCGATTATCCTTCATATACTGATGGACCTTGCAGCCGGGGCGCAGTTTCAGATTCTGGATGCCTTTGAAGATGATGACGTAGTTGCAGATGGTGTTGGTGCTTAACTGATTGGCTGGTGGGGCGGGGGCGTTCAGGTCAGTTTTGGCAGGAGGATTACCGCTGCAGCGGTGAGATGTTGGGGAGAATCGCTGATTGAAGCGAATCACATCTGAGCCTATTTTGACACCATGCCCCGGTTTTCACCTGATTTTCTGGACGAGTTGCGCGCGCGCCTGCGGGCGTCCGATGTGATCGGGCGATATGTCAAACTGCAGAAAAAGGGGCGTGAATGGTGTGGCTTATCGCCTTTCACCAATGAGAAGACGCCCAGTTTTTACGTGAATGACGAAAAGGCGCGCTATTTCGATTTCTCTTCCGGCAAAAGCGGCGACATTGTTGGTTTCCTGATGGATGGTCAGAAGTTGACTTTCGTGGAGGCGGTGACGCGGCTGGCGGAAGAGGCGGGCATGGAAATCCCGCAGGACACGCCGCAGCAGCGCGAGCGCGAGCAAAAGAGCAAAGGCGTGATCGAAGCCTGCGAAGCGGCGGCAGCGTTTTTTACGAGCAGCCTGCAACGGCTGGATGGACGCAAGGCCGCTGATTATCTGGAATTACGGCAAGTGCCGGGGGAGTTGCAGGCGAGGTTTGGTCTTGGCTATGCGCCAGCCAGCCGCTCGGCCCTGAAGGATTATCTCATCAACAAGGATTTTCCACCCGGGTTGCTTGTTGAAGCTGGCCTCCTGATCCAGCCTGATGATGGCGGCGCGCCTTATGACCGGTTTCGGGATCGGCTGATGTTCCCGATCCTTGACGGGCGGGGCCGGGTGATTGCCTTCGGGGGCAGG
>JALEGM010000065.1 GCA_022763145.1 Aquisalinus sp.
AGGCGAAAGACACGACGATGCAGCAAGACCAGGACTTGAGAATTGTCGGGGTCGGCGCCTCTCCCTATACCCGCAAATTACGCGCTGCGCTCAGGTTTCGCCGTGTTCCGTTTCAATTTGTCATCTCGGGAAGCAAGGAAGCCGAGGCGTTGCCCGATAGACCCTTGCCACTTGTACCTTATTTAGTTGCACCAGATGAAAATGGCGCACTTTCGCTCGCAAGATCGGACACCACGCCGATCCTGACCTTCCTTGATGAGGTTTACACAGAGCGGCCATTGCGCCCAGTTGATCCCGCATTGCATTTTCTTGATCTGTTGATTGAAGATTATGGCGATGAATGGCTAACCAAATGCATGTTTCATTACCGTTGGTCAAAGAAAGCAGACGCAGAGCAGGCCAGCGCTTACATTCCGTACACAATGATGCCCCAGATGAAAACCGATGAAGGCACAAAAGCGGCGATGATGTTTCATGCACGCCAAACCTCACGTATTGGCGTTGTTGGCTCAAACGATATTACAGGGCCAGTGATCGAGAGTAGTTGGCGGCGGTTTCTTGAAATTTTCGATAGGCATATTCAGAATACGCCCTACCTTCTAGGCAATCGGCCCGGCGCCGGCGACTTTGCCTGTTTTGGTCAGATGACCATGCTGGTAATCACAGACCCGACTCCCTCAGCGGTCACATTTGAGGTTTCTCCACGTGCCTACGCCTGGACCGAAACAGTTGAAGACCTGAGCGGACTGAGTGTCACTGATGAGGATTGGATAGACCTTGCGAACCCACCAGCGACACTGACGGAGTTACTTACGGAGATCGGTCGCGTCTATGCCCCTTTTATGCTGGCCAATGCAACTGCGGTTGAAAGTGGCTCGGAAAAAGTAGCCTGCGAAATCGATGGCCAACACTGGGAGCAACAGCCTTTCACCTATCAGGCCAAATGCCTGCGCTGGCTGCGCGAAGCATATGCTGCTTTGTCCAATACTGACCGCACAAGAGTTGATGATGTTCTTTATGGCACAGGCTGCGAAAACTTGTTCCCGAACGGATGACATCAAAGCATGAGCTAACTGCTATAAATTTTATGAGTTTTGACTCAAAAACAAAGCCCGCTCGCGGGTGCGGCGCTCAGTCAGATGATCAAGCACCTGCCCACCTGCTTTATTATGATTCAAAAAGGCGTCCGCCGCCCCCTGGATGTCACCTTCATTAAATCTAACGGGTACTAATGAGCGCCCGAAAGCCCCAAGACCCAGATTATACGCGAGTGAAACCATCGCAGAGAACTGATTATCAGTAGCTGGACGGATCAACAAATTGCGTACCCCATCCTCAAATGTCCTGACATCTTCACGTAGCAACACTTCGGCTTGCGCTTGCGTAATCGTTCTCGGATCCCCTGGTTGCATCTGATGCCCGTAACCGATATACTGCCTTCCACCGGCGCTGTATGCCTCAAGCTTCAATCCTTCACTCTGTTTGATAATTTCAAGTGCGGCATTATTAATCCGTAGGCCAGTATTTTCGGGAATACCTCCTTGACTTGCTGCCGTGTTGGATGTCCCTTCTGAACGGGCGGCAGTTTGATCGGCATTACTGTTGCTGGAATCTTCAGACGCATCGTCGTCGAACGCATGCCCCGTCAGACCTGAGACAGTCGTCTCTAATGCAGTGAATGCTTTGTCTGTCATACCAGTTAGCCATCCTGGCGCCCCATATCTGTCACCAGCCAGCCAAAACACAGCTATAATAATAAGCCAGAAGATCAGGCGGCCCAAAAATTTCCCCATCACAAAACACCCACTCAATTACTATTTACGAGAGTAGCTTAACAGATGACAGGACGCAGACAATTGTTTCCAGGACTCACCCATGAAAGCAGGTGAAGTCCTCAATAGGAGCGCGCTCAGTCTCCAGCTTGTTCACAAGCGCTGCCTGGTCCTCGAAACCCAATGCCATGCCACAATATAGCATTTGCTCAGACGGCAGTTTCAGGAACTCGCCCACTGTTTTGTAATAGATTGCCCAGGCTTCCTGCATGCAGGTCGCAAGACCTTTCTCTACAGCCACTAATGCAAGCGTCTGCATGAACATCCCGAGATGCGCCCACTGATTTTGCGCCATGCCTCGGTCGATGGCGAAAAAGATACCAACTGGTGCATCGAAGAAGCTGAAATTTCGCGCCATCTGAGCCATTCGACCAAACTTGTCACCTCGCTCAATTCCGAGCAGGGCGTACATGTCCCCTGCAACTTTCCGCTGGCGCGACCGATATGGCTCTTTCATCTCTTGTGGGTAGATATCGTATTCTGTGCCTTCCCCAAGAGGGTTGGTCGCCATGACCTTCTGCACTTGATCCTTTAGCTCCGTGAGTGCCGCACCAGAAACCACATGCACAAACCAGGGCTGCAGATTACCGCCTGAGGGAGACCGCGAAGCTGTTTCCAGAATTTCATGGAGCAATTGTTCCGGGACAGGTTTCTCCAGAAAGGCACGAACAGATTTTCGGCTTCTAACAGCATCGGAAACAGTGATCATGTAATGGCTACCTATGCAGGTGTTACTGGCGCGCTCGCCTCTTCAATGGGCGCGCTCATCTCACCTTCTTCTGTAAAATCACCATTGAGATGAGCGGCACCAAAGTAGACGCCAGCTACAGAAGCAAAATACAGCAATACAATCAGGCCATGATCCCGGGCAAATTTGCTGACCAATCGAAAACGAATGGCTTTCCAGATCAGGAAAACAATGCCTACTGGCCATGCTAGCGAAAAACCAGATGCCTTGACGCCTTCAACCAGATCTTCCCGCCTGGCAATCCCCATGCCGCTGACGGCAACTGCAGAAGCTGTTGCAGCATAAGCAAGCAACGCATGCACAGACCACGCAGGGAATGTGAGATCAAATCGGCTTGTGATCATATCAGTGGCTGTATTGTAAATCGGCGCTGCTAGCCCGGTATAAAGGCCATTTAAGGTGCCCAGAAGACCCTGCCATGCCGGCGCCGCTATGCCAAAGCTGCTCAACAGGCCTGCTAAGGCAAAAGCATTGATGACGACTGTAAGCAAAACCCAGACAACAGAAAGTATTTTGACCATGACGATCCACCCCAAATTTGTGTCATATTAACCATTAGAGGATCGTAAAAACAGGCTCCGGTCAAGTGGCAGAGAACGGCCATATTGCTCAACCCCAGCGCGCAATATCCTCACTGGAAGCCCATGTCGCATGTGTACCACTGCTAATTCGGTGCGGCAGCATAATGCGCGCGACCGGGCCAGCCTCAATATTCCTAGCGTCCAGGATAACGCATTCAGAGCGATCTTCTTTCATGTCGGTTATAAAGCTGACGAGATAGCCGTCATCCTCGTCGCTTGAACCATCACGCGGCACAAATGGCGCCTCTGAGCCATAACGCTCTTCACCGAAGTCGTATCTTGTTGTGATACCTTTTTCGAGATCGTGTTTAAGGACCCCTGTGAACAGGAACCAATCAGGCTTTGACGTCACACTGTAAATGTAGCGATGCTTCTCACCAGCTACTTTCTGGTTGATCACGCCAAATTCGACGATCTCATCATCATACAACGTTTCCTCGCGGGTCTCGCCCGTCTTGAGGTTGAAGCGCCAGCGATGGAGTTCCGGTTTCAGAGAATGAAGATCTACATAAGCGCGCAGCTTACGATACTTCTCGGGACCGTCCTCGACAGGCGGCGGTGTGGGATCATTCTGGAAATACCCGTCCAATACAACTTCATCCCCCTCCTCATAGGCATTCATCCAGTGCAGAACATAAGTTGGCGCAGCTTCAAACCACTTGATCTCCTCCGGCTGGCCATAACGGGGCACGATTGCAAATCGCGATGGCATGTCAGGATGGTAGATTGAAGCGTGGATATCTTTTTCCAACAATGCTTCGGGCCAGAACACCGGCAGATCGTTGAGTATCGAATAATTCCGGGAGAAGGCCATATCATGCGGCAGACGCGGGCCCGGCAATTCCACTGGAATATAGTGCTTCAGCTTATTATCTGCACCCACCACACCATAATGCATATACGGATAATGTTTTGAATAATTGAAGAACAGTAATTCACCTGTGCGCTCATCCACTTTAGGATGCGCAGAAATTCCGTCAATCGGCGTCCAGCCCTCAACACCAAGCTGATCCAGTGTGACTGGATCAAGGCGGTATCCTTCTCCACACTGATAAAATGTGCTCAACACCTGCCCGGCATGCACAACAACATCTGTAGAAGATGAGTCTTTAAGCCGCTCATGCGCACCCCAGCCTGGCCGTTTTGACTTGGCCGGATTGCCAGCAAGACCTGCCCATAAAGGGCCACCTGCTTCAGCCTCGGCCTCAAACCCGCGTGTACGCACAAAACGGTTGCGATACGTCGCCTTGCCGTTATCGAAGTGCATCATGTGCAACATGCCATCACCGTCAAACGGATGATACATGCCGATTGGGTCATGCACGGGGTTTTCCGTGTTACGGATATATACGCCATTCATATCAGCCGGAATTTCGCCGATCACTTCCATGTCCGTAGCGTCATATTCGACAAAGTTCGGTGTCCAGGCACCATTCATATACGGATGATCATTCTCGGAGAGAGTGGGCTTAATCTCGGCCACGACTGTTGCTGGCATTTGTTCTTCCCTGATCTGACTTGCGCTTCCTATATACGGAGATTGCGACATTTCAGATACTGCTTCAATCTATCAATGCAGTATGCGGGCTGCGCCCGTCTCTTTACGTGAAGCCGGTGGACACCTTAAAGTATCAGCCAATTCTGGAGTGATAGATGGCCGATACATATATTCTGGGCGGCGCCCAATCTGACTTTGCCCGCAACTGGCATCGCGAAGAACACACGCTGTTTGACCTTTTTTCCGGTGCCGTAACGCAGGCACTGGCAGCTACCGATCTTGAGCCGTCCGACGTAGAAGTCGGCCATGTGGGCAACTTCGTAGCTGAACGCTTCGCAGATCAGGGCTTGTTGGGCGGGTTTTTCGGCCATATTCACCCAGATCTTGCAGGCCTCCCGACCTCACGCCATGAAGGGGCCTGCGCCTCCGGCTCGCTGGCCATCATGGCGGCGATGGCAGACCTGGAGGCGGGGCGGTATGGTCTTGCCTGCGTTGTCGGCGTGGAACTGATGCGGAATGTGCCGGGCCAACTGGCGGCAGACCATCTTGGCACTGCTGCCTGGGCAGGGCGCGAGACAGACGGACGCACCTATGTCTGGCCTTCCATGTTCTCCGATATCGCGGAAGAGTATGACCAGCGCTACGGTCTGAAACGCGCGCACTTGTCAGCCATAGCAAAGAAGAATTTCAACAATGCAAAACTGAACCCGAACGCTCAGACCCGCAGTTGGTCTTTCAAGGATGAGAGCTTCACGGACAATGACGAGGCGAACCCGGTGATTGAAGGCTGGATGCGGCGCCAAGATTGCGCACAGGTCACTGATGGCGCGGCCTGCCTTTTTCTGGCAACGCCAGAACGGGCAAAGGCGTATGCAGATAAAAAAGGCATCCCGCTTGAAAGTCTGCCGCGCATCACTGGCTGGGGACACCGCACATCTCCCATGCTCTTGGATGAGAAGCTGGCAGGCACTCGCGGGCATGATGGCTACATGTTCCCGTGGACGCGCCAGGCCATCACGGATGCTTATGCGCGCGCCGGGCTTTCCGGCCCGGAAGCATTGGACGGTATCGAGACCCATGACTGTTTCACCATTACCGAATACTCAGCCATCGAACATTTTGGTATTGCCGCACCGGGCGAAGCCTGGAAAGCTATCGAGGAAGGTGTCACTGAAAAAACAGGGCGCCTGCCGATGAATGCCTCAGGTGGGTTGATCGGCCTTGGTCACCCCGTTGGCGCCACAGGCGTTCGCATGGTTCTGGATTGTGCACGGCAAGTGACAGGTCAGGCAGGTGACATGCAGATCGACGGCGCAAAAACGATGGCTACCTATAATGTCGGCGGTGCTGCAACAGCCAACTGCTCATTCATCGTCGCGGCTTAACCCTCTGAGACATTCTTAGCAAGCTGGACGCCATGAGCCGCAACCATGCTCGCATATTGTTTGATAATACAGTTAGCTTCCGCTTGTTCTGATAACAAACACAATCGGATAACCGAGCCCCAGAGATGACATATCAGCAGTGCCGTAGCATAAACCGCATTCTTCTCTGCATTTACTGGCAAGAACGGAACCAAATTGTCGGTAAGCACATGTGCGTTCTGTCTTGTATTCAGTAAATCAGCCTCCTGGATGGCAGGGTCTAATGCTGATGAAGACCAAATGACCATGAGTCCAGGCCGTTTTTTTACTAGTGCCAAATGATCTAGCATTTGCATTTCTATATGAGTGCTTAAATCCTTAATATCAGAAAAATCGCTCAACACATGAATAACGCTTTGATCTATTGGCAGCATTTCCCTTGCAAATAGCCTCCCAATCAATGCGGAACGCGATGGGAAAAATTGATAAAGCGTACCGATTGCAACGCCTGCGCGCTTAGCGACGGTCGTCATTTTCAACTCAAGCGAGCCGGCTTCAACAATTAACGAGAGCGCTGCATCAAGGATCCGCTCTACTTTTTCCCTGCTGCGACTTTGCCTCGGTTCAATCCAGCTATTTTCAGATTTGGCTGACATAACCCTTGACATAACATGAACCATATTCGTATTACAAATGCGAATAATATTCATGTTTGGGCACGACTATGAAAACTCACAATCCTAAAGTCTGCATCGTAGGCGCTGGTCCGGCGGGACTCGCCGCAGCAAGGCACCTTAGTTTGAGAAATATTGACTACGATCATTATGAGAAACACACCGGGGTGGGTGGCATATGGGATATCGAGAATAGCGGCACACCCATGTATGAATCCGCACATTTTATCTCTTCCCGTACATTATCAGGGTATTATGATTATCCCATGCCTGATCATTACCCTGACTATCCAAGCCGCGAGCTAGTGTTAGAGTACACCAAAAGTTTTGCTGATGCCTATAAATTGACGCCGCAAATACAGTTTTCAAAACAAGTCAAAAGCATTGTGCCCGATGGTAAAAACTGGAGCGTCGAACTGGCTGATGGCATTACTAAATCATATACGCATGTCATATGTGCAAGCGGTCATACGTGGACGCCAAATTGGCCTGAATACCCAGGTAATTTTAATGGCGATATCATGCATGCGGTGGATTTCAAGAAACCGGATATATTTTCTGGCAAACGAGTCTTAGTTGTCGGGGCTGGAAACTCCGCATGTGATATTGCATGTGAAGCAGCAAGGTCTGCGAAAGCAGCTTTCATCAGCATGCGAAGAGGGTATCACTTTGTTCCAAAACACATTCTCGGCCAACCTGCTGATGTGTTCTCGGAGAAAACAAAGTGGCTTCCATTTAAGTTACGCCGCTGGTTATTTGCATGCCTACTAAAAAATCTCAATGGTGATCTCACGAAGCAAGGATTGCAAATTCCGGATCACAAAATTCTAGAGTCACATCCAATAATAAACTCTCAACTCGTACATTATTTACAGCACGGAGATATATCAGCTTGTCATGACATCGCAGATTTAAATGAAAAAGAAATAACGTTTACGGATGGTCGAAAAGAAGAAATTGATCTGATCGTCTTTGCCACAGGCTATAAGTATGCGATTCCATACATAGATAAATCACACTTTGATTGGAACGGTAACAAACCAAGTCTGGCTTACACCGTATTTAATCGGCGCCATGAAACACTATTCGCAGCCGGATTTACAGAAATGAATGCCGGAGGATATTACATTTTTGACGAGATGACCTCTCTGATTGCGGATGCCATCGAACTACAATCTACAAGCATCAAGCGCTGGAAAAAGGCACAGCGAGTTATTCTCAAACCTCAAGATTTCAGTGGTGGTATCGGCTTTATCAACAGCGAACGCCACAATGACTATCTTGATATGGATACATATCTGAAGGCTTGTAAAAAACTTTGCCGAAAACTCGGCTGGCAACCCGCCAAAGAAAGACTCACAAAGGCATAAAACTGCCTTCGCTACAAAAAAAGGAATTTATAATGACACCGCTATCAATACTCCTCACTATAAAGATTTTTGGCACACTAGTTCCTATAGCCTTACCATTTTTGTTATTCCCTAAACATCTGATTGAGAAGCTGTCAAATTTTGAGGCATCAGATATAGCTTTATACAGATTTTATGGCGTCGCTATTCTTGCGCTTTTGGTAGGATATGCTGGTGGATTGTTTCAACTTCAAGAGGGAGTATTCCCCGCTGGGGTTGTTGCCATGGGACTTGTTTCAAACGCAGGCATTGTCATGGCGATAACCCTGACAGGACGGTTGTCGAAAATGCCTGTTTCCGCAATTTTCTTTGGCTCAATAGCCATAGGATTACTCGTTTCACACCTAAACCAGGAAATGGCAATGACGCCCCTTAATTGGTAGCGAAATTAAAGCCAGCGCCGCACCCGCTGGCGATAGGCTTCGTACTCGTCGCCAAACAGGTCCTGCATAACCTCTTCTTCAGGTCTGATCTGAAAGACGGTCATTGTCATGACAAACAGAATGACACCTCCAAATGCAGCCAGATTGTTCTGCATAATGCTCCAGCCCGTCACGATCAGCAACATCGCGAGATACATCGGATTGCGCGACACGCGGTAAAGACCGCCGGTGACCAGTTTTGTGGCTTTAGCAGGCTCAACCGGATTAACCGTCGTTTTCGCGAGCGCGAACAACCCTACGGACATGACAAGAATGACGCCGCCCAGAATATACAGAACCGCCGAGATCTCACGGCTAAATGGTATGACGACATCAAGGACTGGCAGAAGTCTTGCTGCGCCCCACGCGACCAGACCGGAAACAAAAACCTGCAAAACAGGCGGGTATTTAAGTATCATCAGCTAACTGCCTTTCCAAACCCGCGAACTCTACAGCGCTGGTTCCGATTCTACCAATAGCAGTTTTAGATCGCTGCTGGTCGTCGTACGGCAACAGGTAAAATAACTTGTTCAATGCGTCGTAGAGTCAAGAACAAAGCAGCCATTACCAGCAAGAACCCCAGTTGAACTGGCAGTAGTGGCTGGACCGTGGGCAGGAGCAGCAGCGTTGGCCAGGCTGCAACAAAGAACAGTTTTTCGCCTTGCCGCCAGCCATTTTTCTGGATCGTCAACAACAATGCAGCAAACGGCAACAGCATGGCTGTCATTTCGTAGTAATAGGCATAAGGCGGAATTAGTAGTCCCGCACACACAAGTACACTGCCCCGCATCAGAAGGTCGTCGCTGCGCCGCCAGACGAGAGCAACTAATGCGGCCAGTAACGAGGCGATGGACCAGTGAAGCAGCATTGAAATCTCATGGCTCATTCCCAAAAGGCTGAATGCTGAATAAGGTGAGATCATGCGGGCATGGGGATACAAAACGCCCCCTGCAGCAAGATCACCACTTACCCGCGTCAGGCTGTCGGCAAAAGCTATCCAGCTACTCACACCGAAAACGAAGGTACTGATAGTAGCAAGTGCAACAGACAATATGGCAGCGGTAAAAAATGCGCGCCAGCATCCGGCAGCCATATAGGCAATGGGGATCAGGACACCGAGCTGTGGTTTGATCGTTAGGAGAGCCGCAGCAGCCCCGGCCAGCAGCGGCCTTGTTTTCGCCTGGCTTGCAGCCAGAATGAATAGCCCACCGATGAAAAAGCTGTTCTGTCCCTGGACAGCGGCCGTGAGCAGCATGGGAGACGCCAGCGCCAACAGAAGACCATATCGCCCGATGGGAAGAAAGCGCAAGACAAGTGCCATGAAAGCAAAGCCCGCTAAAAGCCATAACATAAGAGAAAGTTTGTACGGTAACAACACTAGCGGCGAGACAAACAAAAAGTAAGTAGGCGGGTATTGCCAGGTCAGGCCATAATACTCAATGGCCGGTCCGATGGACTGAAGCTGCTCCTCAAACCAGGCAACATCATAAGCTTGCAGGGCATCCCCCGACAGCACAGCCTGTGATGCACCATAAAATGCCATGAAGTCTCCACCCAGATGCTGGCCCATGATGTTGGTGAAATCTGTGCTGACGAGAACAGAGAGCAAGGTGCCGCCATAAAAGACAGCTGCCGTCATTACGCTAATGCGCAAGACACGATCTTTATCGAGCAATGCGGAAAGCATGTTTCAGGATGCCATGACTGCATTGCGCGTGGGCCAGAAACCTTCCGCCACCTGGGCGCGCCGCAAAGCCAGAAAAAGAAGACCAAGTACCAGCGCAAGCCCTGCCTGAGCGCCGATAAATTTTGACAGGCCTGGCAGGAATAGTGGCGCCAGCCAGACTAATGCAATACCCACTTCTTCCCCGGGCAACCAACCGTCTTCAATAGCGCGTTTGACGATGACAATCACTGGCAGCACCAGAACAGTCATCTCATAATAATACGCATAAGGAGAACATAAAAATACCGCAGCACACAGGATAGCTGCCCGCAAATCTGCGGCCTTTACCTTGCGCCAAACAAACCCAATGAGCACCATCGCTGCCAGAGCGGAGATAACCTGCAAGATCATAGCGATATCGCTGGGTAAACCTGACTTGTGAAAGGCCGCAAACACAGTCGGCATTTTGTGAATTGGATAGACAGCATCTTTCACGCCGCCACCAACATTGATGATGCTCTCAATAAAGGCAGTCCATGTCTCAAGACCGAAGACCAGAACACTGGCGAGGGCGAGAACGACTGCCGTCAATGCCGCGCTGAAGAAGGCGCGCCAGCACCCGGCAGCAATAAAGGCAACAGGCAGGAGAACACCAAGCTGCGGTTTGAAAGTTAACAAGCCTGCCGCAACACCTGCCAGAATGGGCCTCTTGTCAGGATAAGCTGCTGCCAGAACCAGCAGGGAAGCCGTAAGAAACCCATTCTGCCCCGTGATAACGGCGTTGAACATGACCGGCGCGGCAAAAAGGATGAGCAACCCAGCCCATTCCAGTTTGCAAACGCGTGACAGCACAAAGATAAACAGGATCATCGTCCCGCCAGACCAAAGCACATACCCCGGAAAGAACGGTAGCGCCGCCAACGGCATGATGAAGAAGTAATATGTAGGCGGATATTGCCAAGTGAGTCCAAACCGTTCGCGCGGCATGGCGTTTTCCAGAAGGTACGCTTCAAACACCTTCATCTGATAGATATCGGCAGCAAGACCATCCAGCACAGCCCTCGCCGCCCCCCAGAAAGCAACAAAATCCCCACCTACAGGCGGGCCTGCCTGTAGGTTCATGTTCTCCGCTGTCAGAATTGCGTGGATGTAAACACCATAACTCATTAACACCAGCAAGCCGCAGGTAATCAACACACGCTCAGGTGTGAGCAAAAGCGTTCTATCAATCGCAGGGATATTTGTAAGTCGTGAATACATCATTAGTCTTTTTACGGCAGTATGGTGAACAAAGAATTATGGCATTTGCAAATATGCCACCTGTACGGATTAACAACTTGGTAAGCATCATGAACGCAACCCAAACAAACCTGACTCCACGCACAGAACAACGCCCACATCTTCTTTCAATCGTGTGCCCAGCCTATAATGAAGAAGAAGTGCTTGCCCTGTTCCACCGACGGGTACGCAAGGCCATGACTGATATAGATCAGCCCTTCGAAGTCGTTTTCGTGAACGATGGCAGCCGTGACACTACGCTTTCACTGATGCAGAAAATTCGTGAACGCCACAGTAACACAACCATCGTTGATCTCAGCCGTAACTTTGGCAAGGAGATCGCCCTAACCGCCGGACTGGATGCGACCAAAGGCGATGCTGTTGTTGTAATTGATGCAGACCTGCAAGATCCCCCCGAGCTTATCGGTGAGCTGATCGAAGGTTGGCAGGAAGGATACGACGTTGTCTATGCGCAGCGTGCAGAGCGCCTAGGTGAAAGCTGGTTGAAGAAAAAGACCGCCGCAGCCTTTTATCGCCTTATGCGAAATATTGGTTCGGTGGCATTGCCGGAAAATACCGGTGATTTCCGCCTCATGAGCCGCAAGGTTGTAAATGCTGTGTGCGAACTGCGCGAACGCCACCGCTTCATGAAAGGTGTCTTCGCCTGGGTTGGCTTTCCCTCGAAGGCGGTTGTGTATGATCGTGATCCGCGTGCAGCAGGTTCTACGAAGTGGAATTACTGGAAACTCTGGAACCTGTCGATTGAAGGGCTGACATCCTTCACTATCGCGCCCTTGAAGTTTTCTTCCTATCTTGGATTTGCCACGGCGGCCCTCGCGATCATTGCTGGCATATACTACATGGCAAAAGCATTCCTGTTCGGTGACCCGGTTGCGGGCTTCCCCACGCTTATTACTGTGATGCTTTTCCTAGGCGGTGTGCAGCTCGCCGTGCTGGGCGTCATGGGAGAATATCTGGGTCGCATTTTCAACGAAACGAAAGCGCGCCCACTTTATTTTGCCAACATGGTCCTGACATCAGATATACAAGTCGCAACGCAAGAAACTGATCAGCCGATACTCAGCCATACGGGCGTTGCCGTGTCAGAAGGTGTTAGCGTTCCTGCGTCCCTTAGATAGTTTAAGCGCTCAATCGCGCAGACCGAATCGCCTTACTTCTCTGGAATGGAACAGAACATTCTGGAAACAACCGCAGGCCCCCTTCAAAATGGTGCTGTTATGCCACTTAGCTGGGCCCTGCTTGGCTGGGTACTCGCGATCACTCTTGGTATCGCTTTTCTCATCATACGAGGCCGTTTTGCAAAACTTACCGCAGAGCAGGTAAAGGTTAGGGTTGAACAGGCACGCCTTACTTCCAAGCTGGAGGAGTTTGACGCTGCTCAGGATGCGTTGAGTTTTGAACGGGATAAATCGACCGCCCTAGAAAAGAAGCAAGTTGAACTGACAACTCAGCTTCAGGAGCGTGAGCGGCACCTCAACGAGATGCGCCATCGTTTTGAAAATGACTTTCAGGCTATCGCCTCGCGTTTACTAGGATCGGCTCACGAGACATTTCTGGAACGCGCCAATGAAACATTTGAGAAGCATAACGCTGCGGCTCGCAATAGTTTTGAAAACCGCCAGAAGGCCGTTGATGATCTTATCAAGCCTATGCGGGAAACACTTGTTCGGTACGAAGCGGGCCTGCGTGAAATGCGCGACACACAAAAGAAAGCACAAGGTGCACTCAGTGGACAGATCGAAATTCTGGCTAAATCTGCCTCTGACGTGCAGACTGAAGCTGCAAAGCTGGCATCGGCTTTGAAGTCAGGCTCACGCACCAGGGGGCGCTGGGGTGAAGAGCAGTTGCGCAATGTAGTCGAAATGACCGGTCTGTCCGCTTATTGTGACTTCACCGAGCAAAAATCCGTCCATGACGGAGAGAAATTGAAAATGCCGGATATGGTTGTGCGCCTCCCCGGCGAACGGGTCATTGCCGTTGATTCCAAAGTATCTCTGAACGCTTATCTTGACGCAGCCGCAGAGACGGACGATGCCGCGCGGCAGGTGCATCTACTAAAACACGCAGAAGAAATGCGTACGCATGTACGCTCGCTCTCCTCCAAAGATTATGCCGGCGCTTTACGCAAATCCAATTCTCTTGATTTCGTTGTCATGTTTATTCCTGGTGAAAACTTCTTCGCCGCAGCACTTGAGGCCCGACCGGAACTATTTCAGGAGGCCTTTGACAAAGGCGTACTGATGGCCACACCGACGACACTTATCGCTATTCTCAAGTCCATTGCTTATGGCTGGCGCCAGGAGAAAGCCTCAGAGAATGCTCATAAGGTCGCAGGGCTGGCACAGGAACTTTACGGCTCCATGCGCCTTATGGGGAACAACCTCGCTGCAATCGGCAAATCGCTGGATACAACCGTCAAGAACTACAACAAGACGCTAGGCAACATTGAGGGCAGTGTCATGCCAAAGGCACGAAGGTTCGCTGAATATGAAATGCCGGGTACGGAAGAAGACCTGAAGCTACTTGAGCCACTTGAAACTGATGTCCGGGAGTTACGGCAAGATCGGGACTTACTTTTTGACGAGAAAGACCTGCCACGCCAAGCTTTAAGCTGACGCAGCAAAAATATCATCATCGCAAATTATCAGGCCGTGGATTCTTGTCATCATACAAAGCAGGCTCCTGCTGACCCTGTTCACGAAGCTGATCAGCTGACCTGCCAGGCCACTCTGGTTTATTGTCATACAAATGGTCCATCAGCGCGTGATGTACCGAATGACTGGAAGAAGTTTGCGCCTGACGACTACTGCCAGTTCTGTTAACCACCTTGTTTGTTGCATCCAGCAGAGAGCGCAACTCGTCTTGCGTCTTCTCAAAGTTCTCAGCGAGCACGCTAGCCCGCGAGCGCAAGGCTTCTACTTCAGACATGGCTTCGTCTGCTTCGCGGCGCACTGCTTCTGCGCTTGTGCGATCGCGATTATCCCGCAGAACACCACGCAAAGTTTGAAGTGTACCCATCAATGTTGATGGCGAGACAATCCAGACCCGAGCACGGAAACTGTCACGCACAAGATCAGGGAAGCGGGCGTGAAGAGCCGTGTAGATAGCTTCTGTCGGCAGGAACAGCAACGCTGAATCAGCTGTTTCTCCGGGCACGATGTAACGCTCTGCGACATCAATAATATGCCTCAGGACAGAGCGCCGGAAAGAATCCTCAGCGGCTTTCGCCTGCGCTGTACCACGCGCGACATCTTCTCGTGCTGGCAAGGCATTGAAAGCGTCCAACGGGAACTTGGTATCAATGACGATAGCACCTGGCGGGTGCGGAAGACGGATCAGACAGTCAGCACGATTATTGTTGGTGAGAAGAGCCTTGAATTCATAGTCTTCCGGTGACAGTGATGAGCGAATAACGTCACTTAACTGAACGTCAGCCATCACATCCTGCTGAGCACGATCAATAATGGACTGCTCCAGCTTATCAAGTTTATTTGTAAATGCCTCAATCCGCTCACCAATTGAGCGCACCTCCCCATAAACGTGAGAAACGCTATCAAGACGGTCATCAAGGATCTGGGTGATCGCCCTTATACGTTGACCCTGATTATCCATTGTAGACTGCAGGGATGAAATCTTGCCAGTCACTTCCGGAGGTAGAGAAGCAGGTGGCTGCTGACTGTTTTCCTTCTGACCTTGACGCGTAAGGTCAGCGAGGTTTTCGATTTTTCTATCTAGCGCGTTGATAATAAGGTCCAGGCGATTGTTGTTTTCCGCCTTCATTGACGTAATCTGAAGCGTCATATCATCGCGGAGCTGGTCGATGCGGGCAGCATGATGCTGTTCCATTTTCTCCATGTCTTCGCGCAAAACCGTCGGTGCGATATAGGGACGGCTGCGATATTCATCAGACTGCACTTTTTCAGGTTCAGATCGTTCGGTCACTTCCGGCTCTGACCAGACCGGCTTCTCTTCCGGCTCCTCTTCGCTAATACCAGAGAAACTCACAGGAGCATGTGGGGTCGCTGCAAACGCATAGCGAACGTTGCTGTCTTCCTGTTCAATTTCCTCCGTGACGGTCTCCTCTTCATCCTGTACCTGCGCATCATGAGCCACAACATCATCAGACTCTGCCTCTTCCTCAGATAGAGGTTCATCATGCAAATCTTCATCTTCAGCACGCGTCGTCAGGTGGATAATGTTCTCACTATCCTGATAGTCGTCAGTTACAGGATCTGGATTTGCTTCTTCTTCATGACCAGTATCGAATTCTGCTTCAGTTTCCTCAGCTTCTTCGTGAGGATACTCATTAGTGATATATGACGTTTCCTGTTCATGATCATCCACAGCCTTGAAGGTAAACTCGGGCTCCTTCAAATCATCGGTAGTTTCCATATCAGAGAGCATTGATGGCTCTTGATAGCCAACCTGCGCTTGTTCTTGATCCTCGGAGTCATGCTTCTCAGTAACGATAGAGATCTCTTCATCATGGACGGCAAACTGGTCCTCAAAATGCGGTGTCTCTTCAAAACTGTCCTGGCTCTCACGATTGTTACGCACAATGCGTCCCAGGAACCAAAGCATCAGCAAAGCTACGAGAATTATGGCACCAACCAACAGCCAGACCATGATGTTACCACCGCCATCAGCGGCGCCAGACTGCAAAGCTGCAGCGGCCTGCTGAGCCTGGCGTTCACCCGCCTGCATCAGCTCGTCCACCTCATTTTCGATGCGAGATTGTGCATGCCCGGACTGAAGAAGACCAGCTAAAGCTTCTCCCGGAACCTGGGCAAAAAGGTTCCGTCCATACTCAAAAAAAGACATATCTACCACACGATTGTCCATATCCCCACGTCACTATTGTAAATTTATAACAAATTTACGCAAAAAGCGAGCATACCATTGCCTATGGTTAAGCATGGATCGTGCCAGCTGCCTTGTTGACGTATGCGAGTTTGATTATTAGGTCGAAAACATGACTATCAGAGAAATATTAACGGCCCCTGATGAGCGCCTGCGTGTTGTTTCCAAACCCGTAGAACAGGTGGACGACGCGCTGCGCACACTCATGGATGATATGCTTGAGACCATGTATGATGCACCGGGCATTGGCCTTGCCGCCATCCAGATCGGTGTACCCAAAAGGGTCATTGTGATGGACCTTGCCGGCCCTGAAGAAGAGCCGGAACCACGCTATTTCGTCAATCCGGAAATTCTGAATTCGTCAGAAGATACAAAGCCTTACGAGGAAGGCTGCCTGTCTGTTCCCGAGTTTTACGAGGAAGTGGATCGACCCGCCGCCTGTACGGTCCGCTATCTCGACTATGATGGAGAAGAACAAACATTGGAGGCAGAAGGTCTGTTAGCTGTGTGTCTTCAGCATGAGATGGATCACCTTGAAGGTGTCCTGTTTGTGGACTATCTGTCGCGGCTCAAGCGCGAACGCATTCTCAAGAAACTGAAAAAAGAACAAAAACTCGCCAACGCATCCTGATTGCGCGGCATTGGCAGGATAGGCCTGCGCTAGGAGAGATTATGCGTCTGGCTTTCATGGGCACACCGGATTTCGCCGTGCCAGGCTTGAGCGAACTGGTCGCTGCCGGTCACGACATAGCTGCCGTCTATACACAGCCTCCACGACCGGCGGGTCGGGGCCATAAATTGCGCAAATCTCCGGTTCATGAACTCGCAGAGAGCTTTGGGCTCGATGTGCGCACACCCGAAAATTTTAAGGCTGCTGACGAGAAACAGGCCTTTGCTGACCTTGATCTCGATCTTGCCATTGTCATCGCATATGGGCTGATCCTGCCGAAAGCTATTTTGGAAA
>JALEGM010000002.1 GCA_022763145.1 Aquisalinus sp.
CGTTTCGCAACTGCGAAAGAAGCGGTTGCATTTCTGGTGGAAAGTTGCTCAATCACCGGCTGAACAAAAAGAAACCTCCAAGATGCCGCCAGAACGCGGCCGCCCAGAAGGAACAAACATGCAAGTCTTTTATGATGATGATGCCGATATAAGTTTGATCGCCGGTAAAAAAGTCGCAGTCGTCGGCTATGGATCACAAGGTCGTGGCCATGTACTCAACCTCCGTGACAGCGGTGTCAGCGATATTGTCGTCGCCTTGAAAGAAGGCTCAAAGACGGCCCAGAAATGCGAAGCAGATGGCATCAAGGTTATGTCCGTCGCAGATGCTGCCAAATGGGCTGATCTCATCATGATCCTGGCGCCAGATGAACTGCAGAAAGACATCTACAAAGATCATATCGAACCACATCTGACAGGCGGCAAAGCACTTGCTTTCGCACACGGGTTAAACATCCATTTCAAATTGATCGAGCCGGGTACGGATGTTGATATCATCATGATCGCGCCCAAAGGACCGGGGCATACGCTGCGTGCACAATATGAAGCAGGTAACGGCTTGCCATGCCTGATCGCCGTGCATCAGGATGCGTCCGGCAAGGCACGTGATCTCGCGTTATCTTATGCGGCTGCTATTGGTGGTGGCCGCGCAGGCATTCTGGAAACGAACTTCCGGGAAGAGTGCGAGACGGACCTGTTTGGTGAACAGGCGGTTCTGTGCGGTGGCCTCGTTGAATTGATCCGGGCCGGGTTCGAGACATTGGTGGAAGCAGGTTACTCCAAGGAGATGGCCTACTTCGAATGCTTGCATGAAGTGAAGTTGATCGTCGATCTCATCTATGAGGGCGGCATTTCCAACATGAATTACTCAATTTCCAATACTGCTGAGTACGGAGAATATAAAACAGGTCCTCGTCTCATTACTGAAGATACAAAATCAGAAATGAAACGTGTCTTGAAAGATATTCAGGAAGGTAAGTTCGTGCGGGACTGGATGCTTGAGTGTCAGGCAGGTCAGCCGAACTTCAAGGCCAAGCGCCAGATTGACGCAGAGCACCCGATTGAAGAAGTGGGTGAGAATCTACGCGGTATGATGCCAATGCTTCTGCAAGGCAAAAAACTGGTTGATAAAGAGCGGAACTAGCATCCGCTCTTTATACAAAACTTATTAGCCGTGGAATTCACCTTCAGGCGGTAAGGCAAGGCGCATATCCAGATAGCTCTCTGCTGTCTGCATATACTCATCGACATTGCTTTCGAAGAAGTGGTCAGCACCTGGCACCATCGCAAAGTCTACCTTGCGGCCTTTCTGCGTCCGGGTTTTCTCGACCATATCTTTGGTTTCTTCCCACGGACAGATCTTGTCGTTCTCGCCATGTATGACGATGCCTGAAGACGGGCAGGGGGCGAGGAAAGTAAAGTCATAAAGGTTGGCCGAAGCAGATGCTGATATGAAGCCGACAATCTCCGGACGACGCATCAAGAGTTGCATGCCGATCCATGCACCGAACGAAAAGCCGGCGACCCAGACAAAAGGCGCGTTCGGGTTCAATGACTGGAGGTAATCCAGTGCCGTTGCGGCATCGGAAAGTTCCCCCTGACCCTGATCATATTCCCCCTGACTCTTGTTCACGCCTCGAAAATTAAAGCGCAGCACTGCAAAGTCCCGCCGGGCGAACATGTGATACATCTCATAACAGATCTTGTTGTTCATCGTCCCGCCAAATTGGGGGTGCGGGTGCAGGATCAAAGCGATCGGTGCCGCGTCGCTGCGTGATTTCTGGTAACGACCTTCTAGACGGCCTTCTGGGCCGGCAAAAATAACTTCAGGCATGGATGACCTTATGGGTTCGTCGGAGCGGTGCTATTATTCCGAGTGACCAACTCGGGATTTGTTATAAATTTGCATAAATTCATTGCTTTCAGCCGCTCTGAAATGTTGACTATTTTGGTCGGGTTTCATACGTAACATCACGAATGAACCGGTTGAACGTGTCGCTATAGCACGTTTTTTCGCAAAAGCCAGATGAGAGCGCGAGAGACACGCATGAAGCTCACAGCCAAAGCTCGTTATGCAGTCACTGCCATGGCAGACCTTGCAGCTGTTTCAGCGCAGGAGCCGGTGGCCCTGTCTGAAATATCAGTGCGTCAGAATATCTCCATCGCCTTTCTTGAGCAGTTGTTCCGCAAGTTGAAAGCGAGTGATCTGGTTGTCAGTCAGCGCGGTGCGGCTGGGGGGTACTCGCTTAATCTCGCACCAGATCAGATCCGGATTTCTGATATTGTGCGGGCTGTAGATGAGCCGATCCGTACCACGGCTTGCCATCCGGGCGAGACGATTGGGTGTCATGGGACAACAGTGCGGTGTCTAACCCATGACCTGTGGGACGAACTTGGCCGGCATATTGATGTGTTTCTTGGGACAGTCACGCTGCAGGATGTCATCAGCAAACGCGTTCTGGGTCGTGCGATGATCTCTCACCCTGCAGACGAGCAGGAGCGGGATGGGGAACTGGTGTCATGACCCGCATATTCCTCGACCATAATGC
>JALEGM010000003.1 GCA_022763145.1 Aquisalinus sp.
AGATAGTGTCCATTACGACGCGATAAAGGCCGCTGTTTTTGATTACTTCCATGGGCAGGGCGAAGCCAGTGCCGAGCGTTTGAACCGTGCCTTCGCGGCAGAACATGCCAGTATGGTCGGTGTCACCAGGGATGACACTGGCGCAGAAGCATTGCGCTCCTGGAAGGATATGGAGGAGGTCCTCAACGCCTGGTCGAGCAATGAGAATGCGCCCGGCGACACGCGGGATGGCGAAATCCTGAGCATCAGCCTGGTGGATGATCGGCTGGCAGTGGTGCTGTTTCGCTCAACTGACCGGTTCTACGATGCGCTGACCCTCACCCTGATTGACGGGGAGTGGAAGATCATCGCCAAGGGCTTTGTGCTGCAATAACGGCGGACATGCCGCCGGAAATAGGCGCTAAATACCCCATTTCCCCTTGCGAAATGCTGTCAATGACCTGAAATAAGGCGTGCTGCCCTCATGTTCGCTGGCGGCTCAAAAGCATGCAAGAGGAACAGGTTTGGCCAGAGACCCGTATTCAGTATTAGGCGTCAACAGATCCGCGGATGAGAAAACTATCCGTGACGCTTATCGCCAGCTGGCCAAAAAATTCCATCCTGATCGTAATCCGGATGACAAGCAGGCAGAAGAGAAGTTCAAGGCTGCTTCCGCCGCGTTTGACATTATCGGCGACAAGGAAAAACGCGCCAAATATGACCGGGGCGAAATAGATGCGGACGGTAACCCGCGTGGACCTTTTGCTGGTGGCGGCGCGCGTCGTGGCCCGCATCAGGCGAATGGCGGGTACGGTCCGGGGGCAGGGCATGGCCGTCATCAGGGATATGATGACATCGGTGACATCTTCTCTGACATGTTCGGCAGTAATAACCCGTTCGGTAATTTCGGCGGCGGCAATGGCCGTGGCCAGGGTCCCATGCAGGGGCGTGATGTACGTTACCGCATGGATGTGGAATTTGCGGAAGCTGCTACGGGGGTCACCAAACGTGTCACCATGCCGGATGGCAAGACCCTGAATGTGACCATCCCCGAAGGCTTGCGTGATGGCCAGACCCTGCGCTTGCGTGGCCAGGGTGAGCCGGGCTTCAAGGGCGGCGCACCCGGCGATGTCTATGTGGAAGTGACGGTGCGACCCCATCGTTTTTTTGAAGTGGATGGGGACAACGTCACGCTGGAAGTGCCCGTCACCCTCTCTGAGGCGGTACTGGGCGCCAAGATCATTGTGCCGACTGTGCATGGGGATGTTTCGGTGAGTGTGCCCAAGGGCACAAGTTCAGGTGCTTCATTACGTCTCAAGGGCAAGGGCCTGAAGAATTCCAAGACTGGCGCGACCGGCGACCAGATTGTCCGGCTCAAAATTGTCCTGCCAGAGACGCCGGATGAGGAGTTTGAGCAGTTCATCTCCAGCTGGCAGGGGGACAAGGACCAGAATCCGCGGGCCCGGATGAAAGCTTAATTTACTGAAAAACTTATCGGCCCTCGCCTGTTTGGGTGTAATATTTGCGTTGAACTCATATTCGATAGACAGGCCTGCGCTATGAAAACCCTGCTTACCTCACTCCTTGCCTTGGTAGCCCTCACCGGCTTCACGCATCTGCCTGAGATGAAAACGGCGCAACCACGCCCGCCACAGGCCGCAATTGATGCCTGCGCCCAAAAGCAGGAGGGCCAAAGCTGCATAGCGACGGTGGCTGGACGCACGGAAGAAGGCATCTGTCGCACACCGCCGGGCCAGCGGGAGCGGGCCTGCATTCCCAACCGTATGGGTGGGCAATCCGGGGCGCGTGAGATGAACCGTGGGCCAGGGCCTGCGCAAGGTCAGCAAGCAGGGCAGCGCGGTGGACGCCGGCACATAACCGTTCAATCAAATGGCGATCTTGATCTTTACCCAGCCACGGTACCGCCCATCACCCACAGCCGGGTGACGGTACGCGTTGAAGGTGATTGCCGCATCATCGCGGCGAACGGCATTTCTGAACATGATACGGGTCCATTCCCCAATGCTGGTAATCCAAGCCGTATCACCGAGCAGCAGCATGAATTCTGCGTGCCAGCCAATCCGCGCATTGCCAGTCAGGTGACGCCGTTGGGTCTTGGTAAATTTGGCGTTGGAGTGAACGGCGTACCGTTTGATCCGGGCGCGGCGGAATTTTATCTCGGGGATATGAACGGTGGTTGGCGTTATGAAGCGCTCTCTGGTGCGATCAGTCTGGGACTTGATGCCAATTATGCGCATGTCCAGCCGGGCGGGACCTATCATTATCACGGCCTGCCGACCCTGCATCTGCAAGGGACCGGGTTGGCACCGGGTCAGCATTCACCTTTGATTGGCTGGGCCGCTGATGGCTTTCCGATTTATGCGCTTTACGGCTTTGGGCAGAACGGGGTGGCTGTCATTCAGGTGACGTCCAGTTATCGTCTGAAGCAGGGGACGCGCCCCACAGGCGCGAACAGTCCGGGGGGCGTATATGACGGTACATTTGTCAGCGATTATGAATATATTGAAGGTCTTGGCACACTGGATGAGTGCAATGGCCGGGTCATGTCCACGCCTGAGTTCCCGGAAGGGACTTACGCCTATTATTTAACTCCCGAATGGCCAGTGATTCCGCGCTGTTACAAGGGCACGCCTTCTGATGATTTTGTCAATTTGGGCCCTGGAGGGCGACCGCTGCCCCGCTGACAAACGCATTAGTAAAATCTTTACCGTTTTGATTAGCGCATTGCTTGCGACTCAGGCGCGAACACCCTTAACCAAGATGCTGGTTAATTTACGGCATCAAACCCGACTAGGGGAGAGGCGTGACGGCACCTGCCAAGATAGAAAAATTGCGGGCCATTTTTGCGGCCGCGCCAGAGCCTGTATTGCGTCAGCTGCGGGTGGCCATGTCATTCGGTGAACAGTCTGGCGATGATGATTTTCCGTATAATGAAATCTCCGACCTGATTGAGGAAGTTGCGAGCAAGCGCGGCCTGGCCGTTTCGGTTTCAGAGGTGGTGAAAGACGTCAGCGACGACGAGCCCGATCTCATCTTTGAGCCAGAGTCTTTTGAGGATGCAGAGCCTGAAGATGGTGACGGTGAGGAGATAACATCCTCTAATGACGAAGAAGCAGAAGATCTGGTCGACGAAGAACCTGAAGCGTTCGAAGAAGAACCGCTCGTGCTGGAAGAAGAGGCAAAGGTAGAGCCTGAGCCTTATCAACCGCCCCCCTTTGTGGCGCCGCGCAATGCCATGCATGCTTTCTTTGGCACTTTCGAGCCGCTTATTATTGATCCACCACGTTTTCTTCCGCGTATTGATGGCTATGTTTGTTCAACATCCTTACCGGCAATCTGGCGGCTTCTTAATGAGGAAGCATCTGGCGGGGTGATCCGCGATGCCTGGTTGAAAGCCGAGATGCTCGACGAGCCGGAAGAGGAAGAGTTTTACCGGGAGATTTCAGACCAGATGCATCTGGCCGCGCGGGGGGTGCTGGACGACCTGACGTCACGTTCTCGCGAAGACCCCGCAATCCGCCGTGCCCTGATTAGCCGACTTGGGTCCAACGCGATTTTGGGTGATCTGTTTGAATTTCGCACCCTGCTCCCCCTCGGGGGGCGATTGCAGGATGCTTTCAGCCGGGTGCTGCCATTGCTCCATGTGCTGAATGACGCGAATGTCACGGCAATCGTGGATATTATAGCGGCGGAAGCAAAGGATAATGCTGCGCTTGCAGGCTATCTGCAATTATCCGTCGTTTCTTGCCTGTCGGCGCCGTGGCAAGCATTGCGCCTGTTGGCACCATTGCAGGCAGCAGATCTGCCGGGGGGCACCGAGAGTTGCCTGATCGCAGATCACCTGATTGCCTTCGTGTCTGCCCAGCCGGAATGGTTGGAGCGGTTGATTCTGAAAGAAAGTTTCACGCCGGAAACTCTGGATGCGGTAAGAGCCTTTGCAGAAACAGTCGATGGTATCTCTGCTGAACTTGGGCAGTTGGATGAGGCAGCTGATTTTGTGGAGCGGCTTGAACCTGTGCGTGCTGCTGGTGCTGACCTGTTCGGCGGTCTGATTAAGCGCGCCATGGCGGCCATACATGAGGTGCTGCCCCTCAGGGATGGTGCAGATGGTCGTCTCGAGCCGGATGCTGGATGGCTGACTTCTGCCACCCAGCGTGCCGAGCTGATCGAAATGGCAAACGCCGCAGCGAAATTCATCTCGGATGCTGAAAATCTTGCTGTTATTTTTGACCGGGAGGCGCTCTTGAAGCGTGCTCAGGAGAGAGCTGCAGAAGAACTGGAAGCCTTCGCTGGTCAGTTGGTTGAAGCTATTCTGAGCTCAGACGGGGATAGCCGTCTTCAACTGATGCGACTCACGTCTCATGTCTCCGAATTAGTGCGCCATCTCTCGGGTGAAGCAGCGGCAGCGGAGCTGCGGGGACGTTTTGACAAGGCGACAAAAGCTGCCTGACAGTTCTGAAATCCGCTTCTGCAATACCAAGAAAGCCTTTTATTAACATGAGGTTAGCTACCAACTGATTACAGATGTTTAATCCGTTCGACACAGCGTGGTAAGGAATGAAGCCACATATTTCGAATGAACGTGGCCTTCTGGCCATGGGGGTAATATGGAATACAGGCAAGACTGAGCACCTGTCAGGCAGGAGCAGGCTTTGTTTGGATAATGGAGCGTTGAAAGAATGAAGATGAACGGTGTGACGAAAATACTGTCCAGAACCACGGCTGTCGCGACCCTTGCGGCAGCAGCTTTTGCCCTGTCGGTGCCCGTACAGGCCCAGGCACCACGGCTGATGACACCAAGTCTCGGTATCGGTGGTCAATTATCTTTTGCTGACCTGGTTGAGCAGGTGAGTCCTGCGGTGGTGAGCGTTAATACAGAGGCCTCGATTGCCCGTTCCGCACGCCGTATGCCGGAGGGGTTTGAAGAGTATTTCGAGCGGCGCTTCGGGTTCGATTTTGGCGAGCAGTTTGAGCAGGAAGGCGAGGAGCGCCGCACCGCTGGCCAAGGCTCAGGCTTCTTCATTGATCGCGAAGGCCACATCGTCACCAACCACCATGTGATTGATGGTGCGGATACGATTACAGTGCGCCTTAATGATGGTTCTGAGCTTGAAGCTGAACTGATCGGCAGCGATCCGGCAACTGACCTGGCAGTACTGAAAGTTGAAAGTGATCCGAACCAGCCATTTGTGGATTTTGCAGATAATGTGAATTTGCGTGTGGGGGACTGGGTGCTGGCAGTTGGTAACCCGTTTGGCCTTGGTGGAACGGTAACCAGCGGCATCGTTTCAGCTATCGGGCGTACGAACTATGCCAGCAGCTATAGTGATTACATCCAGATTGATGCGCCGATCAACCGCGGTAACTCAGGTGGGCCAACATTTGACCTGAATGGCCGCGTGGTTGGGGTGAACACAGCGATTTATTCGCCAACCGGCGGCAGTGTTGGAATAGGCTTCGCGATCCCGTCTGAAACGGCGCGGTTTGTTGTCAGTCAACTGATTGACAAAGGCTCTGTCACGCGTGGCTGGCTTGGTGTCGAAATTCGTCCATTCGACAATAATCACGCAGCAGCCGTTGGTTTGCCAGACGCTAAAGGCGCGTTGGTTGTGAATGTACAGGAAAACACCCCTGCCAAGGATGCCGGTATGGAAAGTGGTGATATCGTCCTGAAGTTTGATGGCGTGGAAGTTGCGGATGCGCGCGAACTCACCAGGGCTGTTGGCGCTGTGAAGCCAGGCCAGACAGTTGACATGCTTGTTTTCCGTGAGGGGCGTAATCGCACACTCAAAGTAAAACTGGGGGAGCGTGACGAGCAGGCGCTTGCCGGTATCACGTTGCCAGAACCCGATGAGCAGCAAGAGGCAGAGGACGAACTCGCAGAAAATCTTGGCGTGAGTTTCCGGTCGCTTACAGAGGACGACAGTGATGAGCTGGGTCTTGAGGCTGGCACAGCGGGCGTGGTCGTCACAAATGTCATTCCGGGTAGTCTTGGTGCGGAAGCGTTGCTAACACCAGGCACTGTTATTCTGGAGGCGGATCGCCGCAAGGTTACCTCACCGGCTGATCTTCAGAAAAAGATTGAGAACGCGACCAAGTCCGGCAAGGAAGCCTTGTTGCTGCGTGTGCATGTGGGTGGTCGCAAGGACTTCCGGGCATTGCCGCTTGAGGAAGAAGAATGAGCGATCCTGGTTACGGGATCTGAATGAATTGGAGAATGTCCGGGCCCTGGGTCCGGGCATTCACATTTGTTGACAATGCCCGCGATGCAGGGCTGACTGATATTCACCGGATAGGGCGCCGGCTGATGAAGTGGAGAGCTGAATGCGTATTCTGGTAATTGAAGATGATGCGGA
>JALEGM010000066.1 GCA_022763145.1 Aquisalinus sp.
TCCCTGAGTTTTCATAACTTCTCGTAAGGCGGATCCAACATTGCTTGAATAGTCATCCCAACTTTGTGTCCGTGGTTCGTTACAATGTGGTGAAACCCAATACGTGAAAACGGCTTCGACTACTTTCTGATAATCCTTGCTGGTGAATGAATTATCAGCCAGCTTCTTTGCGAGGTCGGGATCCTTTTCAATGATTTTGTCTTTGAAGTATTCAACGTGCTCATCATTTTTAACTTCATTAAAACGATCATCTATAATGTGCTCGACAGCACCTTCCTGGCTGTTCAAAGCGATTTCAGCTGTTCGTCTTTGTCGTGATAAATCTCCGCTATATGCGGCATCAAGATGTATGTTGCAGGTACGAAAATACTGTCCGAGAATTTCTGCTTGTCGTTCGCCTAATGTAGACAACTTGTCATAATCTTCTGCCCCAAATGAAGCCTGGCCATGTCTTATAAGGTATATTGTTGCCATATGCTCAGCTCACTTGGTGCTATACGGAAACGCGATGACGTTTGCCTTGCGGCGGCGGTACCTCAGCGGCACCAGCAAAACATTGTGCTATCGACATCCATTTCTCTGCCGTTTCTCCGGTGGTTACAATATGCGTATCTTTCACGTTACGGGTTTGCGTGACAATCTGACAAAACTCAGTCGCAGTCCCTATGACTTTGTTATCTTCCTGAGGGTCGTTCCATTCCCATATCTCGCCAGATGGCGCTGTCAGTTGTACAAATGGCTTTGGTTTGGGTGGTTCTTCGCTTCTGTTTCGAAATGTCCAACCATATGTCGTTACACCCAAATGAGCGATATTACGGATACGGTCAGTATCATGTCGTTCAATACCAAGGATATCGAAAACTTCCTGTCCATGTGCCCAGGTTTCCATTTGTCTGGCGATAATTTTAGACTCCGTGCTCATATCAGGGCCGGCCCAAGCAACGCGCTGAGCCGGATCAGAGTTCGCATAAGCCGAAGAGAGCTCAGGATAAAAATCACGCCAAGCCTCAAAAAGCGCTTTACCCTTGATATCGCCTGCATGCTTCTCAAACCAGGCGCGCTGTAACTGAGGATGACCTGCGCCTTGTCCCATTTGTTCCATCACGAAAGTGAAGAACACCATCCAGTTTTCGCGGCCCTTTAGGGTTTCCGCAGCTGCAATATTCCAGAGGTGCAAATGTCCAATAACATCTTCTATCGTCCAGTCTTTGAACTGGGTTACCTGATGAAAATCGGCATCTGTTGCGTCTTGGAGAATTGCAGCGAGTGCGTCGCACTCTTCTTTAAAATCGATTGCCGCCTGTAACATGCTAATACTCAGCCTTCGGTAACTGAAATTTCCAAGAGCAAGCTATTTGCTTCAACTTGCACTCCGGCAGAATAGTGTATGGAAGCTACCTTTCCGTCCACGTCTGCCAATAATTCATGTTGCATTTTCATGGCCTCAAGAATAGCCAGACGATCACCCTTGGCAACAGTCTGTCCAGTTTCGACAAAAACCTCAAGCAGCATACCATGCATAGGAGCTGTAATAGCACCAGCACCAGCAGCATCGGAAGCAGTTGCGAAAATACCAACTTCGTTGGTGAGAGAATAATCTATTCCATCTATTGAGATGTGTATGGACTGACCTGATGGGTCGGAATCTGAAACCTGAAATAAAACATGCTCTCTGTTACCTGCCACATCGAACACTGCTTCATTGCCTCTCAGATTAATAATCTGTATACTGAAATTATTATCTTCGCAGTTTATTATGAATCTATCTTGGCCTTGAGGTGAGACATGGAGTGTGAGATGAGCATCCTGAGAATTAAATTGATAAGGTACGGAAAGAGGAGTTGCGCTAAACCAGTGTGATAAAGGGGCGGGTGTTGCGATGGCACGTGCCATTGCTGTGCCGTGGGTGGAAATGAAAAGAAGCGTTGCTGCAATTCCAGCTGCCCGGTCTGTTAACTCAGCCTTTGTTAAGGCATTCTTTTCAAAATTTTCTGCTATAAAGGCTGTCGTTGCCGCACCTGCTTTAAATGTTGGTTTTTCCAGTGCGTCTATTAGGAAAGCCTTATTGGTCGTAGCGCCAAACATCGCAGTGTTTTTCAGAGCGTTAACAAGCTTGCGTCTGGCTTCTTCACGGTCATCACCATAAGCAATCACCTTGGCTATCATAGGGTCATAAAATGGTGAAACTTCATTTCCTGTATCAATGCCCGCATCAATGCGGATACCATCTCCTGTCGCTGGCTTCCAGAGATCGACCGGACCCGTAGCCGGAAGGAAATCCTGACTTGTATCTTCCGCATAGAGGCGTGCTTCTATGGCATGGCCGGATAGGGACACATCAGTCTGCTGAATACCAAGTTCATTTCCTTGTGCGACGTGTATCTGTAATGCCACCAGATCCAAACCTGTTACCATCTCGGTCACAGGATGCTCTACTTGCAAACGAGTGTTCATTTCCAGGAAATAAAATGAACCGTTTGCATCGAGCAGGAATTCAACTGTTCCAGCCCCTACATAAGAAATGTCTTTAGCCGCATTAACGGCTGCCGTTCCCATGGCGTCGCGCAATTCTGATGTCATGACGGGGCAGGGGGCTTCTTCAAGCACTTTCTGGTGGCGCCGTTGAACGGAGCAATCACGTTCGCCTAAGTGTATCGTGTTGCCATATTTGTCCGCAAACACCTGAATTTCGACATGTCTTGGTTGTATAATAGCCTTCTCAAGGATGAGCTCACCCGATCCGAATGCATTTTCAGCTTCACTTCTCGCTGTAGTAATTGCGTTCGGTAATTCTGCTTCCTCTGAAACCAGTCTCATGCCGCGTCCGCCGCCACCGGCAGCAGCTTTCACCATAAGAGGGAAGCCTATAGAGCCAGATTCCTGAATTAGTCGTTCGTCAGATTGTTCCTCTCCTTGATATCCCGGTACGCACGGCACGCCAGCTTCGATCATACGTCGCTTTGCTTTTGCTTTATCGCCCATGAGATCAATGGCTTCTGGTCTCGGGCCGATAAAGATGATGCTTGCGTCATTGCACGCCTTTGCGAAAGCTGCATTCTCTGAGAGGAATCCGTAGCCAGGGTGGATTGCTTCGGCGTTTGTCTCAGCTGCTGCAGTGAGAATACGATCAACATTGAGATAGGATTCAGCTACTGGCGCCGGACCAAGACAATAGCTTGCGTCAGCCAACCTAACATGAGGGGAATTAACATCGGCTTCCGAGTAAACAGCAATCGTTCTCAGACCAATTTTCTTGGCTGTTCTGATAATCCTACAAGCGATTTCACCACGATTGGCAATCAGCACACTTTCAAAAGGCGTTCTTTGCGTACTCATTGACTGTTCTCCTCATCAATCGCAGCCCATGAAGGTTTTCTCTTTTGCACAAATGACATAATGCCCTCACGCCCTTCATCGCTCAGCATGCAATCTGCAAATCGGTTGGCGGCAAATTCCATCATTTCTTCCGTGCCAAGTCTTGGTGCGGCCAGAACAAGTTCTTTCGTGGCGGCATTTGCGCCCGGAGCACAAAGCATCACGTTCTTTTTGATATCTGCCTCGATCAAATCCAGCTGATCCGGGGTATCTGCAGTGAAATCGGCCAAGCCATATCTCTCTGCTTCCAGGCCCCTAAAACGAGCGCCAGTAAGCATCAGCCGGCGAGCAGTGGTAAGGCCGACACGCTGTACAACATAGGGTGCTATCTGGGCTGGTGCGATGCCGAGTTGAGTCTCCGTAAGTGAAAACTTAGCGTCCTTGGTGACAGCAACAATATCCGCGCAGCATAGCATGCCGAGACCACCGGCAATTGCAGCACCTTCCACCAGGGCGAGAACTACTTGCGGCATGGTGTTCACCAGATGAAACATTTCACCACCGCCACGATTCATCTTGGCCGCGTCCTCATGAGAAAACTCTCCAGAGAGGGCTGATCCAAAGCTTTTCAAGTCACCGCCAGCGCAAAAAATACCACCTTTGCCGCGCATGGTTATGCCACGTACGGAGCGATCAGTCTTCACAGCGTTTAGTGTTTTAACGAGTTCTTCAGAGAGTTCACTGCTGAGTGCATTACGATTCTCGGGCGTGTTGAACCAAATTGTGAGCCAACCGTTGGAAAAGTCGAGTAGCAGTTTTTCTGTTTGAGGCAAGTTTGGCATGATCTATCCTTACATCCGAGCAATGCCGAAACTGTTCGGTTTCACATCTCTATTTCGTGCTTCCCAGACAGTACCGAGCAAGAATCCAAGGGTGCGTCTGGTGTCTCGGGGATCGATCATGCCATCATCACAACAATGACCTGATGTGTAGAAAGCGCCAGATTGACGGTCAAAATGATGCGTCAGCATTGCCGCCTGCATCGCTGCCTTTTTCTGATCTATTTCGATGCCAGTTCTTGCTGCCTGACCTTCTGCAACGATCTGCATAACTGTGGCGGCTTGCTCGCCGCCCATGACGCCAGCGGAAGCATTGGGCCATGTGAACAGAAAATCTGGATCATAACCTCTGCCACACATGCCATAATTGCCTGCGCCGTAACTTGCGCCAATCATCATGGTCAATCTGGGGACAGACAAATTTGTAACAGCTTGAATCATCTTTGACCCATGCTTGATCATGCCGGCACGCTCATACTCCTTACCCACCATATAACCAGTTGTATTCTGCAAGAAAATAACTGGTGTGTCAGATTGATCACAAAGCTGCATGAACTGAGCCGCTTTGGTTGCGCCATCAGGGTCGATCGGGCCGTTATTAGCGAGAATTCCGCAACGATGGCCATAGATTTCTGAATGAACACACACGGTAGAGACGCCATAAAGTGGTTTGAAATCTGTGAAGTCCGATCCATCAACAATGCGTGCAATGACTTCTCTGGCGTCATATGGCTTCCGATAATCTACCGGAACAATCCCACAGATTTCATCAATGTCATAAACGGGTTCACGGAAGGACTTGGCCGGAGCATCGGGACAGCGTTCGTTCCAGCCTAGTCGCGCTACAACTTCTCGCATCATCAAGACCGCTTCACCGTCATTATCAGCTAGATATTCTGCTAGTCCAGATACGCTGGCGTGCATTTCAGCGCCACCGAGCTCTTCTTCCGTCGCTATCTCGCCTGTGGCGGCTTTGAGGAGAGGGGGGCCTGCAAGAAACGCTTTGCCGCCACCTTTCACAGCAACGACGTAATCAGAAAGGCCAGGCATATATGCACCGCCAGCCGTTGACGAGCCGTGTAGAATGGCAAGAACAGGGATGCCGGCCTTAGAAAGGCGCGCAAGATTGGCGAAGAGCGATCCCCCTTCAAAGAATCCCTCAACGGTATAGTTCATTAAATCGCCACCGGCGCTTTCTACCAGGTGCACGAAGGGTAAGTTCTGTTCGAGTGCTATTCGTTGTGTACGGCGTAACCTGTAACCACCAGCTACAGTTAACGAGCCTGCTTTGATACCGCTATCATCTACGACGATAGCGCTGCGTGTTCCATTTATATATCCGACACCGGCGATGATCGTACTTCCCGGAATCGATTTTTCTTCCTTATCAGTATCCTGAAGGTAGCCTGCGATATTGCCAATTTCCAGAAATGGCATCCCGGGATCGAGAAGTCTCGCCAATCGTTCTCTTGGCAGAAGCTGCCCCCGTTTGTCGAACTTCTCCTTTTTCGATGCGGAAAGAGCAGGTGCTCTTGCGTTTAGCCCCTTTAGTTTTTCAACGAGCTCCAGCATGTCCTTGCGGTTCGCTTGGAAGCTTTCCGAGTTGACATTCACTTTTGAATTGAAAACCGGCATCTATAAGGCCTCCACCATTTTTTCAGGAATAGAAACAGGATGTGCAAGGAGTATCTGCGCATATCCCTTGCCTTGAGGGTCATTACGGATGGAAGCGACACCGCCTCCACCTAGTACATTTTCAATAAGGAAATTTATTGCGTTACTACCTGGCAGATAGAAGCGGTGCACGGGACTTGGGGTCTTACTCTCGATAAAATGGCCAAACCGCTTGGCGACGGATTCTTCCGTCAGAGCCTGCCAGATATAGGGGATATACTTAGCATCGCGCGCGATTATCCCGACATTGGCTTTGTCACCTTTGTCGCCAGAGCGCCCCCAAGCCAGTTTGATCAGAGGAACCTCAACTACCTTTTCTGTATCTTGCGGTGCTACGGGAGATGCAGGATGGATGCTTTTCTGTTCATAAGTCTCTGCCTGAGGGGGCACTGTAGCTATTGACACTTCTCCATCCATATCAATGCGTATTGTCACATCTTCTTTTGGTGTCAGATAGGAGAAAAGCCTTATAACTGGAGAAGGCTTTGGCCTTCCTCCAGAAAAACCGGAAAGCCCTGGCGGTGTTGCGAGACCAAGACCGGCGAGTTCTTTCAATAGCAACCCTGCGCCCATCATGTCCGGATGTTTGGCGGCGATTTTAACAACAACTTCGCGCGTACTGTCTGCCTTGCCATAATCGCCGAACTGACTTTCCGCGCCAATAATTTCAACGCTGGTTTCCGTGAAGTCACCGGCATTGAATTTGCGGAAAATTTTCCGTGTTCGGGCGAATGCGGCGTCTGCAAATGCTTGTGCTTTTCGTGCAGCATCGAAGCCATAGAATGACATCGTGGCGCCGGTACGGAAACCATCTGCATAAGTGGCGCATGTTTTATAGCTATCAGGCGGCGGTTTCCCCCGGGCCGAGCTTACACGTACCTTTTCTGGATCTTCTTGAGTGATCTGGACATCAGAAAAGTCGCAATTGACATCTGGCAGGATATAGTTTTGAGGGTCTCCAATTTCGTATAGCATCTGTTCCGAGACAGTACCGATACTAACTATCCCGCTGGTGTCTTCCGGCTTCGTAACTGTAAAACTTCCATCAGTTTCAATCTCGGCTATCGGATAACCGATTTCGGCGATATCTCCAGCCAGCTCCCAATCTGTAAAATTGCCCCCCGTAGCTTGGGTCCCGCATTCAAGAATATGACCGGCAAGACTACCGCTAGCGAGCGCATCCCAATGATCAGTTTGCCAACCGAATTCGTGAATACAGATACCCAGCGTTACAGCGCTGTCCACACAGCGACCTGTGATAACAATATCAGCACCTTTTGAAAGGGCCTCGGCAACCGGAAAAGCACCAATGTAAGCATTGATGCTGGCAATTTTGTCGGCATCGGGGAAAGCCTCACTGGAGAACATCTCTGTTGGCTTGGCAGCTGCAATTTCTTCTTTTTGATCAAGCAGATTGTCGCCGCTAACAACAGCCACGCGCAAATCAAGGCCCAGCTTTTTAATTACCTCGCGGGCAGCAAGGCCGCAGGCTTCCGGATTAACACCGCCAGCATTGGCAACAAGCTTTATCCCTTGTTTGGCAATTTGGGGAAGGTGAGGGTGGAGGACCGCAGATATGAAGTCCGTCGCATAGCCTTTGCTCGGATCTTTGGCTCTTGCCCGTGCCATAATCGACATGGTGATTTCAGCAAGATAGTCATAGACGATGTATTGGACATTGCCGTTTTCCAGAAATTGGGGTGTTGCCATCGGGCTGTCCCCCCAATAGCCACTTGCCCCACCGATCCTCACAGTTTTATTGCTCAACGCTTTGAAAACCTCCGTATAAGAATTGGGACTTGAAACAGCTTGATTTATTGTCACGCATAAAGTACTACTCAATAATAATGAGTAACACTCATTTTGGCAACGTGAATTTGCTCTGAGATTGCAGTGAAGGCAAATATGACCAAGGCTGAGGGGAAGCAGGCTGCGCACAAGCCGATAGCGTCTTCCGGTAATTCCCCGCGTGAGCGCCTCGAGACGCGTGAGGATATGATTATCCTGCAGGCCTATAAGCTCTTCCAGGAAAAGGGATACTCGAGGACTACAACTTCAGAGATAGCAAAATTGTCAGGCGTCTCCGAAGGCACGATCTTCAATCACTTTAGCAATAAGGATGCACTCGCATCGGCTGTTATCGAGCGTTTCTACGCAAGGCTTACTGAAGAAGCTGGTATCGGTGTTCAGGGCAAAAAGAAAACCCGCGAGAAGCTCATTTTTCTGGCCGCACATCATCTTGAGAATATTTTGGAGAGCCAGAGAATTTTGCAAATGGCACTTTTGTTCGATTTCACCCTGGAGATGAAGGCTGACAATCCGCTCTACAGAATGAATCGTAAATACGTAGCTGTCTTCGATCAGGTTATCCGGGAAGGCATCTTGCGCGGCGACCTACCTGAAAGTGTATCGTCATGGTTGTTGCGCGATACCTTCTATGGGGCGCTGGAATATGCCATGCGCACGATGCTCTTGAGAGGGCAGCGCGATGAGGTAGAGGTATTTGTAACCGGGCTTGTTGATATGGTTCTGCAGACCGAACAAGACGCAGCACAGAATACCCCCAGCGGTCCGCAGCTTATCAAGCTGGCAAAAAGTCTTGAAAAGACAGTGGCGCGGTTCGAAGTTCTGGAGAGAGCTAAGAAAAAAGCTGAATAATGGAAAAAAGGATACTCGTATGAGCAAGGTGGAATTCAATGATCGCGTGGCAATCGTAACAGGCGCAGGTGTCGGCCTGGGGCGTAGCCATGCCCTGGAGCTCGCGCGTCGCGGGGTCAAAGTGGTCGTAAATGATCTGGGTGGCTCCGTCGATGGTTCCGGCGGAACGAACACCGTTGCTGAAAATGTGGTCGCGGAAATTGAAGCCGCAGGTGGAGAGGCGATGGCAAACGGCGCCAACGTCACAGATGAATCAGAAGTTGAAGCAATGGTTGCGGCTACGATAGAGCGGTGGGGGCATGTAGATATTCTTGTGAACAACGCGGGTATTTTGCGTGACAAGTCATTTTCCAAAATGGAGATGGGCGATTTCCGAACAGTTCTAGATGTGCATCTCGTCGGTTCTGCGATCTGTTCTAAAGCTGTCTGGAACCATATGAAAGACCGTAATTACGGCCGGATTGTCATGACAACTTCTGCTTCCGGAATGTATGGCAACTTTGGACAGTCCAACTATGGCGCGGCCAAAGCTGGGGTAGTCGGTTTGATGAACGTTCTCAGCATTGAGGGAGCCAAGAACAATATCCATGTAAATACGCTTGCACCAACCGCTCTTACACGCATGACAGAAGGCCTTATCCCCGAAGAGGCGGCGAAGCTGATGACAGTCGAAAGCGTAACGCCAGCGCTGGTTTATCTGGCGAATGATAATGCACCGACAAAGATGATCATGTGTGCTGGCGCTGGCGGGTATGCTGTAACTGAGATCAAAGAGACACAAGGCGTTTACCTGCCTCCAGAACAGCAAACTGCTGATGCGATCGCCGACAACATCGATAAAATAGCAGCATCAGCTGATGCACGTGAAATGGAAAATGCTGGTAGTCAGACAATGCACTTCGTTGGCATGGCAATGCAGCATTTCTCTTCTAAATAATCTCTGCCTGAAAGGAAATTGAAATGTCAGCATTACAGGTGCCTGCGCCATCATGGAAAACGGATGATATTGTTTTATTCGAAGATGAGGTGGCCAAATTCTGCAAGCGAGAACTGACACCGAATGTTGATAAATGGCGCGAACAGGGTGTCGTGGATCGCTCTGCCTGGACAAAGGCAGGTGAAAATGGGCTGTTATGTATCTCAATGCCGGAGGAATATGGCGGGGCCGGGGGGACATTTGCCCACGAACAAATCTTTATCGAACAGATGGTTCTGACAGGTGTGGAAGGTTTTGGTGCTTCTTTGCATAATTGCATTGTTGCACCGTATATTGAGCACTACGGGACTGAAGAACAAAAGCAAAGATGGCTTCCCAAAATGGCCACGGGAGAACTCGTCGCAGCCATTGCCATGACTGAACCAGGTACAGGGTCCGATCTGCAGTCTGTAAAGACAACAGCGATCAAGGAAGGCAACCAGTATGTGATCAATGGCCAGAAGACCTTCATTACTAACGGGCAGACAGCTAATTTGATTATTGTGGTGGCTAAGACTGACCCTGGCGAAGGGGCAAAGGGCGTCTCCTTGATGATTGTAGAAACAGATGAGGTGGATGGGTTTGAGCGTGGCCGCAATCTCAAGAAGCTCGGTAACAAAGCACAAGATACATCTGAATTATTCTTCAGTGATGTTAAAATACCAACTGCGAACCTGCTGGGCACTGACGAAGGGCAGGGCTTTTTTCAACTAATGCAGCAGTTGCCGCAGGAACGCCATCAGATTGCTGTACAGGGGATGGCAGCAATCGAGCGTGCTCTGGACCTCACTATTGACTATGTTAAAGAGCGTGAAGCCTTTGGCAGGCCCATCTTTGCTTTCCAGAATACTCAGTTCAAACTCGCTGAATGCAAAGCAAAAGCTACAATGGCGCGTGTATTTGTCGATCACTGCACAGAACGACTGATCGCAGGAAGCTTGGATGCTGTAACGGCTTCCATGTCGAAGATGCTGCTTTCGGATCTTGAAAACGAGATTATTGACGAATGCCTTCAGCTATTTGGTGGCTATGGTTATATGGATGAATACCCGATTAGTCGCATGTATGCGGACA
>JALEGM010000067.1 GCA_022763145.1 Aquisalinus sp.
ATACTGCGCCGCACGAGTGCACACTGGAACGCCTGCCGGCCGTTAATCTGGATATCTAATGAAGCGCTTTGGCAGTCTTTTGGCGTTGGTCGCCGGGCTTTCAGCCTGTTCCAGTGAGCAGGTCGTTCCGGTTTTCCACGCTGACACGAACCCCGAAACACTGAGTGCCTGGGGCCAGGTGACGATCAATAGCGGTGTGCTGGATTTGTCCGAAGGCGTGATGCCATACGACCTGAATACACCTTTGTTTTCCGACTACGCCCACAAGTTACGCACCGTATGGATGCCGGATGGTACAAGGGCGAGCTACCGTGAAGGTGAAGTTCTCGACTTTCCGATAGGCACGGTCATCACCAAGACGTTTTACTACGACACACCGGAAGGGCCTTTTGACGGGCTGGTCCTGAAATCGGAGACGCCCAAGGGCTTGCCGGAAAATCAGCTTGGTCTTGATAATGTGCGCCTGATTGAAACGCGTGTTCTTGCCAGACGTGAAAACGGATGGATTGCCCTGCCTTATATCTGGAACGAGGAGCAGACGGATGCTGTGCTACAGCGTACCGGTGAAATCAAACGCCTGACGCTTGTCAAAGATGACACAATGGAAGATGCAAGCGAGTTTGCGTATCTCGTACCTGATGTGAACCAATGCGCAGGGTGTCATGCAACCAATGCGACAACACGCGCCATACAACCCATTGGTCCGAAAGCAAGGCACCTGAACGGAGCATTCGCCTACAATACCGGAACGGAAAATCAGCTTGCCCATTGGCAAGCTGCCGGCATTCTGGAAGGGACGCCTGCTCTACATATGGCACCGCGCAATGCTGTCTGGACAGATACATCAGAAAGCATCGACCGCCGGGCGCGCGCTTATCTTGATGCCAATTGCTCCCACTGTCACAACACTGTTGGGGCGGCGGACACATCCGGTCTGCATCTGGAGCCGGATGATCCGTATGGCCCTAATCTCGGCATCTGCAAGACACCAATAGCTGCCGGAACGGGCACTGGCGGGCGTCTCTTCGATATTGTCCCTGGTGACCCGGATGCCTCAATCTTCACCTATCGCATGGCCTCAACCAATCCGGCAGAGATGATGCCGGAGCTTGGGCGTTCGCTAGCGCATGATGAGGGCGTGGACCTGATCGTGGAGTGGATTGAAAGTCTGGAAGGCGGATGCATTTCAGACCTATAGGTCTTCCTCGGGTTCAAAGATCACTGTGACCGTTCCAACCGGGATGCCAAACTTGGATAGTCGGGATCTGTTCAACACAATACCATCCTGCATCGGGATCAAACGCTGGTTGAACCGCAGACTTATCATTCCGTCATTGTAAGGGAATGCTGCCACGTAATGCATGTGTACGACACCATCAATGATGCGGATCGAGGTCGTACCCTCAACATTTTCCGCGCCGCCTTTCCACACGCCAGGGGCTGTCTTCTCTAATCGCCAGACCCTGCGAAAGTCAGATCCGTTATCGAACAGGAAAGTCTCATCGAGGGTAAGTTCGCTTCCATCGAAACCGGCATCCACCACCATATCGAACCGGCTCAGCACTTTGTCATTTCGCTCGATTATGCCCTTCCCCAGAATGCGGCCATCGAAATAACCCGTAATATCGAACCCGTCATCGTCGGGTGATGCTTGCGGACCGCTCACGCAAGCAGACAGACACAACAACAAGACGGGCAGAATGTGAATAAAGCGCATGATCCTCTCCTCGATAAGTCCAGTGTTGAGGGCTGACCACATCAGGTCAACCTTGCGTCTGATATCGCTTGGGACTACCAACGGTTTTTTGCAATTCTCACGAAAGATTTGAACCCATGATCCCTCGTTATACACGCCCGGAAATGGCGGCCATCTGGGAGCCGCAGACCAAGTTTCGCATCTGGTTCGAAATCGAGGCCCATGCCGCAAGCCGTATGGCTGAACTCGGCATTATTCCGGCAGAAGCTGCCGAGGTGATCTGGGAAAAAGGTGGCAATGCAACTTTTGACGTAGCGCGGATCGACGAGATTGAACGCGAAGTCAAACATGATGTGATCGCCTTCCTGACGCATCTCGCCGAGTTTGTGGGCCCGGAGGCAAGGTTTGTGCATCAGGGCATGACATCTTCTGATGTTCTGGATACTTGCCTGTCTGTTCAACTGACACGCGCCGCCGATCTTCTGTTGACTGGCATGGACCGTGTGCTGACGGCATTGAAAACCCGTGCAGAAGAACACAAGAACACAGTTTGCGTCGGCCGCAGCCACGGTATTCATGCTGAGCCGACAACCTTTGGCATCAAATTGGCGCGCTTTTATGCCGAGATGGACCGGGGGCGCAAACGCCTGGAGATGGCCCGCGAGGAAATCGCTGTTTGTGCCGTTTCAGGCGCAGTTGGTACTTTTGCCAATATCGACCCGTCCGTTGAGGAGTATGTGGCCGAAAAGATGGGCTTGCAGCCAGAGCCAGTTTCCAGCCAGGTCATTCCGCGTGATCGCCACGCAGCGTATTTCGCAGCACTGGCTGTTATCGCTTCATCCATCGAGAATATCGCAACCGAGATCAGACACCTTCAACGCACGGAAGTTCTTGAAGCCGAGGAGTATTTCTCACCCGGGCAAAAAGGCTCCTCCGCCATGCCGCATAAGCGCAACCCGGTCCTGACAGAGAACCTCACAGGCCTTGCGCGTCTTGTGCGCATGAGTGTGATCCCGGCTCTGGAGAACGTGGCGCTGTGGCATGAGCGGGATATCTCCCATTCCTCTGTCGAGCGCGGCATTGGCCCGGATGCAACAATTCACCTGGACTTTGCCCTGCATCGCCTTGCTGGCGTGATTGAAAAGCTCGTGGTTTATCCTGAGAAAATGCAGGCAAACATGGACAGCCTCGGCGGCTTAATTCACTCCCAGCGGGTGCTGTTGGCGCTAACCCAGGCTGGTGTTTCGCGCGAAGATTCTTATCGGCTTGTACAGCGCAACGCGATGCCTGCCTGGCGCGGTGAAGGACTATTCCTTGATAACCTGAAGGCTGACAGTGACGTGACAGAGCATCTCGACGAAACTGCTCTCGAAGCGCTGTTCGATCTTGGCTATCACACCAAGCATGTGGACACGATCTTCGCGCGGGTCTTTGGAAAATAAATTGCCGCTGTCACATACCTGTAACTTGACTGCAC
>JALEGM010000068.1 GCA_022763145.1 Aquisalinus sp.
ACGCTTGTCGTGAATAAATGGCTGGCATGGCAGGCATTATCGGGTTTGCCAGGTACACTCGATCGGATCGCACAATTGATGACCCATGAAGCATTCGATATCCGTAATCCCAACAAGGTACGGTCGCTCATCGGGGCTTTCGCCATGGAAAATCCCGGCACTTTCCATCTGGCAGATGGCAGCGGCTACGATTTCTTTTTTGAGCGCATTCGGGAACTGGACCCGATCAATCCTCAAGTAGCCGCCAGATTGCTGACTGCCACTGAAAACTGGCGCCGACTGGAGCCAGGTCGCCGTGAAAAACTGTCTGCGAAACTAAGAGAGTTGTGCTCAACTGAAGGCCTGTCGAAAAACGTCTACGAAATGGCCGCGCGTCTGGCAGGCTAAGTGGTTGGATTTTGGGGAAAACACGCCCGAAAAGTGAACTTTATTAACCCATTCCCGCGTGACACGAGCCCGCGAATAGGAATAGTTTCTAAAGAGTAAACACTGCTTTCACTTTCGCAGGTATGCCCCGACCATGACGACAAGTAATTCGCTTCGCTCAACATTGAACTTGGATATTGCTGATTCCAATGCCGAGGAAGCGGCAGGAGCAGAGTTGGATCAATCTCAGCTACCGCCTGAGCTGGATATGCTGGTGGCAGAGCGTGCTGACAATGACCGCCTGTCAGGCATAACGCTACCATCTGTGAGAATGTCCATCGTACTTGGCGCTGTGTTGTTTGTAAGCCTCGCCCTGGTGCTCTTCACCAAAGCAGCGCAGGAAAGCGACTCAAGACGGATCGAAACTGAACTGACTCAGAACGCTGTTGCCACTAAATCAGCAGACATGGTCAGCGCCTTGCGTACGAACGCCGCGATGACGGGCACAGAAACCACAACTGTCCAGGTTCAACGGTTGTTGAACGCCAATGCCATTGGCGAGAATACGGCCATTTACGATATCGCCGCCGACCGGAATTCCTATATCGCGGCCGGCGCTGTTGAGGGCTATGTGGTTCGCCCGAGCAATCTCCAGCGTCTCAACCTGTCCGCTCCTGGCGTTGCCCTGTTTGACAAGGAAGCCATCGGCGTTGCTCCATTTGGCAAGGTCCTTGCGACGTGGCGCCCTATGGAAGATGGCCGTGTCATCCTGGCGCTGTCTCCGGCAGCCGATATTCATGACCGCGTGCCAGTCTGGACGCTGTACGGTCTCGCTTTCCTTGCGATCTGTCTGATTGCGGGATCAATGGTGCTGGCTTTCTTGCGTCAGGCGAAAGCTATTCGTCAGGCCGGACTTGGCCTTAACCAACTCGGACAAGAACTCGATCTTTTCCATGAAGCTGGCTGTGGCTACTGGCATTATGACAACATCACAGCGCAGCTTACCCTGCCCGCCAGTCTGATGATGCATCTGGGCTTTGATGAAGCCCCCCGGATATGCACCGTGCGGGAGGCAACAGCTATCGTGCATCCAAAAGATGCACGTGCTGCAATTGCCTTATGGTCCGGCAACGAGACGACAGGCGCAAGACAATTCCGGCTGCGTACAGCTGACAATGACTGGCAATGGGTAATCGCTAGCGCTGATCCTGATGAATATGGCGCGGGTGGACTGGTCCTGCCGCTTGGCAGCACGGCCCTAGGCGATGACCGGATCACACAAGTTGAAGCCCGGATGAAAGATGCGATTGAGAGCATCCCTGAAGCATTTCTGCTTTGGGATGAGCAAGGTCGCCTCACTGCATGGAACGGTAAATTCTGCAATATATGTCGCATCCCGCCAACACGCCTGACAACCGGGATGACTGTCAGCATGATTGCGGAGCTGACACCTGACCAGTCCATCAGCAAGCTGATTACGCGCAATTTCTCTCCGCCTGTAAACGGCAGCGAACAATCTATTGAAGTAGAATTGCCTGGTAACCGCTGGGGCCACGTCGCCCGTCGTCGCACTGCAGAAAACGGCTGGGTCTGCATCATCACTAACGTCACCGATATGAAGCGGCGGGCAAAGGCTCAAAAACGTAAAGAGCGTGAGCTTGAGATGACTGTCGAACGGCTTGAGCAGTCACAAGTTGAATTGCGCGATGCGGTCGAGAAATACGAGCACGAGAAGTTACGCGCCGAGGAAGCTAATCGCTCAAAGTCTGAGTTCCTCGCAAATATGAGCCATGAACTGCGCACGCCTCTCAATGCCATTAATGGCTTCTCGGAAGTCATGCAGTCAGAACTCTATGGTGCACTTGGACATGAGAAGTACGCAGAATATGTCAACGATATCCTGCAAAGCGGACGGCATTTGCTGGCACTGATTGATGACGTTCTGGACATGTCAAAGATCGAAGCTGGCCGGATGGATCTTGAGATCGGTCCTGTGGACCTGGAACGTATCCTTCAGGAAGGCTTGCGTCTGGTTGAACCACAAACACGCACGCAGGATATTACACTGACCGCCTCTATCTCCAGCCTGCCATCGGTCTGGGCAGATGCACGCGCGACCAAGCAGGTCTTTATCAACCTGCTCTCCAACGCAGTTAAGTTCACGCCAGAAGGCGGCTCCGTAAGTATCACGGCACAGGCAGACCTTGATTCTATCACCGTACTGATCGCTGATACAGGTATCGGTATTGAGAAAGATCGTCTGCCAAAACTTGGTGAGCCATTTGAGTTACTTGGTGATCATTTGTCTAAAGCCAAGCGTGGGTCAGGCCTCGGGCTTGCTCTTTGCAAGTCACTCATGGAACTGCAACACGGCATTCTGGCGCTTGCCAGTGAAGCAAACCGCGGCACCGTCGCCGCTTTCACCCTGCCGCGCAGGTCCGGCATCACCGTCAGTCTGCCAGCACTGCTGGATGGTAAAACGCAAGTTCTGACAAAAGCCCCGACGCCTTCACCGGGTATCAGCCTGGCTGTCGCCAACGATACCGCTGCCGAATAAGTTGTCATTCTATAAGCTGGATTGCTTGAGCAAGTGACACTCATCTGTCACATCAGTCTAGTATGTGAGACTTGTTCAGGAGAGCTTCACCATGACCATTCGCAGTATTTCACTTGTTAGCATCGCGATCCCTGCCCTTATTGTCGCCTGCAATCCCGAGGCGGAGCTACCACCAGCGCCGCCCGCAACAGAAGTCAGTGCGCCTGCAAATCAAGGGACATCACGACTTGAGGAAGCGTCATCTTCTTTCCAGAATCCGCATGCGACGGTTGCAGACTATCTGGCCTGTCTGCGCACAGAAGACATCATGCTCATTAGCGCACATCGTGGCGGACCTGTACCGGGATATCCCGAAAACGCCATAGAGACCTTCGAAAACACACTGACCCACGGTCCCATGTTGATTGAAACAGACGTGCGCATGACAGCCGATGGCGTTTTCGTGCTGCTACATGACGAAGACCTTGAGCGCACCACAACTGGCAGCGGCCTTCTCTCTGAAACAACTTATGCGGAACTTCAGGACATACGCCTGCGCGATAATCGTGGCCGGGTCACTGAGTTCTCAATACCGACGCTGGAAGAAGCGGTTGAGTGGGCGCGCGACCGAGCCATCCTTCAGCTTGATGTCAAACGCGGCACTCCCATAGATGGCGTTGTGGACATGGTTGCTGCCTGGGATGCCCTGCCACATGCCCTGGTGATTGCCTATACAGCAGATGATGCCTTACGGGCATCCCGTGCAGACCCTGATGCAACAGTCTCTGTCTCCATCTACGACACTGGAAGACTCGACAGTCTGGAGCGGCAGGGCTTGGACACTGATCGCATAGCAGCCTGGACAGGTACGGAGTCAGAAGACCCTGACCTTTGGTCAGCGCTCAATGCCCGCAACATTAGCGCGGCCTGGGGATCATTCCGTACACTGGATGATGAAATAGAGCGCACAGGCGACACAACCCAGTTTGCCCGACTGGCAGATGAAGGCCTGGATATCCTGTCCAGTGACCTGCACAAAGAGGCGTTTAATGCTGTTGAAGAGCGCCAGAATACGCGCGCTGCTCTCTCGCGCTGCAACGGCTAAAGCGTACTCTTATTCCTCGCTGTCGGGCGGTGACAGCCCTTCTCGGCGTTCCTGCATCCGCTCGCGTACGCGCTCACGCATCCTTTCGCCAGCACGTTGCCGCATCTCCTGATGTTGCACACGCTGCTTTTGACGGTACTCCTCAATGCGCTCCAATAAGACAAGACGCTCCGCATCCGGCAAATCTGATAGCACTTTTTGAATTGTAGTGGCGGTTAGCCGCTGCTGCTCAAACTGTTTTTCCTGAAGAGACAGGATGGCTTTATCCAGCTTGTCCTCATCAAGCGTCTGCTCAGCCAGAGCCGCCGCTACCTCCCGCCGCAGATTGGCAATCTCCCGCTGCATGGCACGCGATTGAGGTAGAGATTGCCTGATCGTATCGCGCGCCTGCTGCCGCAATTCCGGCGGTAATGTCTCCAGTGACCGTATCGGCAGGAGATCATTTCTGCCAGCCATTGCCCAGTCAGCAGCTGTAGGTGGCCGCATTCCGTCAGGTCCGCCTGGTCCACCCTGCCCTTGCGGCATCGCGCCATTATTCAGGTGATTGCCCACAAATAGGCCAATAATGAAAATATTGACCGCTAATGAGGCAACAAGCAGCAGGTTACGCATCAGTTTATTCCTTCCGCAGGGCCACTTTCAAAGAAGTCACTATCAGCAAAAGCAACCTCATAATAGCTGGCCAGTTCCTGTTCAGGAGTGAGATCAGCATATGCGGCTGGCGCACTCATGAGAGCGCCGAATGCAACGCCCGCCACGCCAGCGGCTGTCATCGTGCCAAGTGCAACCGGGCGCAACAACGCTTCGAGACCGCCTGAAAAGCGTTGAACCAAATCATCCAGGAACCCAGCGGAAGATGAAGCCTGCACTTCTTTAGCAGGCTGATCAGCATTCGCTGCGACGGCTTCAATGATAAAGGCCCGCGATGCATCGCTGAGAGACGGTGCAGGACTGTCACTCTTGATGCGTTGCAGACCATCTATAATCATGTCGTCATCGGACTGTTTATTTTTGCTTACATCGCTCATCACTCATACTCCTTAGACCGCGCCAACACCTGTTTCAGATGCGCTAGCCTGATGATCGCCTGACAAACCACTTTGCAATATGGCGTCAGCTTTCAGTCCGCGCCGCGCACGCGCCAACAACGATTCCAGCGCCTGCACAGAAACCTCCATAATTTCAGCGGCCTCAGCGTTTGTCATCTCTTCAAAATGACATAACACAACAGCGGTTTTTTGCCGATCTGGCAGGCGCTCCAAAGCCGCCCGAAGCAACACGGCACGCTCACTTTCCTCCAGAACCTGCAAACTGTCAGCGCTGGTATCAGCACTGTCCGGCAGATCATCGCCCGCTGCATGCTCGTATCGTGTCGAGGCTTTGCGCAATCGATCATAACAGAGATTGATCGTCACACGATGCAACCAGGTCGAAAAGACGGCTGTTTCAGGTTGCCAATTACAGGCATGCTTCCACATGCGGATAAAGGCTTCCTGAACAATATCTTCTGCCGCTTCACGCGTTCCCAGCATACGATAGGCAACGGCCATCAGCCGGTCCCCATAGGCATCAACCAGCACGCGTGCAGCATCAGCGTCCCCTTTGGCAACGCCGCGCACATATTGAAGGTCTGGATCATGAACGGCCAAACAGTTACTCATCCCAGAGGGTTACACATCTTGAACGATAGAAGGATCTCAAACCTGTCGCAAGAAACGCACAATAAGTAGAGCGCCTAAAAAGGCCCGATAATCTCCTGAAAGACCTTCTTCACACGCTCTGCGTGATGGCTGAGGCGGTCTTCAATCTTCTCAGGCTTTTCTCCGCCCAGACGCCAGGCGATTACCTCGAGCAGAGCTGTAGACATCGCCTCTCCGTGCCGCGCATAGCCAAGTGCAGCACGGCGTAACTGCAAAACAATCTCATAATCCTGCCACGCGGCAAGGAGGTCATCGCCCTGAGACCGGGATAAGATCTCTTGCGATACAAATACTGGCAACATATCCGCAATGTGTCGGGGAAAGCGCCCGTACATTGCGCCATGGATCAGCGCGAGATACTGGCAGATGAAGTCAATATCCGTCAGGCCGCCCGCCAGCCGTTTCAGATCATACCCATGCGCTGGCGGCTTTTCTTTCAACAAGCGATAGCGCATCGACAAAACGTCCCCGCGCACTTTTGTCGCGTCGCGCGCGCGCGTCAGTATGCGCTCAATCTCGGCATCCATGACCTGCACCAATCCAGGGTCACCAGCGATGGCCCGCGCCTTTACCATGGCCATTTCTTCCCAGGTCCATGCATCCCCCTCATAATATCGTCGGAAAGTTGGCAGACGGACCGCTGCAGGCCCGGCGCCACCGGAAGGGCGCAATGCCATATCCACGTCATAGAGGCTGCCTTCTGCCGTCTGAGCCGAGAGGGTCGTTACCAGACGCCGTACGTAGCGTGTGTACCAGTTCACCGCATCAAGCGGCCTGTCATGATCGGACTGCGCCCCATCGGGGGTGTTATAGACAAATATGAGATCAAGATCAGATACTATCGTCAGACTGTCAGCGCCCAGACGCCCCATGCCGATCACGGCAAGCTCTCCTTCAACGGCGCCATGATTGCGCACCATCTCCTGATAAGAGACAGGGAGTGCCACCTGAATGGCACTGTCGGCGAGGCGTGTGTAATCTCTGGCAAGGTCTCGAACTGTTGCTTCTGTCATGAGCATCCGACACGTGACACGAAATCGATCTTCCCGGACTTCGCGGCGCAGCAAGTCCAATTGCTCCTCAAAAGTATCCGCCACCTGCACGGCGTGCAGTAGGTCACTTTCCTCAGATTCTGCCTCATCTTCACTAGTGAGAAAAGTTTCGCTGACAAGCGACTCGATCAGATGCGCATGGGCCGCCATACTCTTGCCAAGGCGAGGAGACAGCGTACACAGACGGATCAGAGTATCCAGAACCTCAACATTGCTCTGCAGCAGGGAGAAAAACTGCACGCCCGCAGGCAGCTGTCGGAGCAACAAGTCAAAGGCGTGAAATCCCTGTTGCGGTATTTCCGTCTGGCCAAGACGCTGCAGGATGACAGGCACCAACCGTGTCAGAATTTCTCGCGCCCTGGCAGAACGTGTGGCCCGAATACCACCTGCATGCCAGCGCCTGATAGCAGAAGATACCTCAGAAGGTGTATCAAAGCCCATATTTACAAGCGTCTTCAACGTATCAGGATGGTCATCAACGCCTGTGAACACGAGCGACCCGGTAGCGACAGTTAAGCGCTCTCCCTCTTCAAAGAGGTCCGCATAATGATCGTGAATGAGAGTAAGCGCGCTCAGCGTATCTTCTTTCAGCTTCTCCGCTTCATCATACCCGGCAAGATGCGCCACGCGTAAGATGTGCTCCGGGTCTTTCGGGATCTCATGAGTCTGGGCGTCATTCACCATCTGCAGACGGTGCTCAAGGCTGCGCAGAAACAGATACGCATCGCGCAGCTCATGCTCCACATCCCAGCGGATATGTCCGGCACTGGCCAGGGCCTGCAAGCCCCCCAGCGTTGTCCGCTCCCGTAAGACCGGGTTGCGCCCGCCAAGAATGAGCTGCTGCGTCTGGACATAGAACTCGACTTCGCGAATGCCACCCCAGCCGAGTTTCACATCATGTCCGGCAAACTCGAAATCTGCACGCCCTTTGACGGCGTGGATCTGTCGTTTGATGGAATGGATATCCTCTATGGCGGCAAAATCCAGATACTTCCGCCATATAAAAGGCGTCAGGAAAGCCGTAATCTGCCGCTGCACATCCTCATGGCCAGCTATGATCCGCGCCTTACTGAAAGCAGCACGCTCCCAGTTCTGACCATAGTTTTCGTAATATCGCTCAGCCGTCTCGATCGTCACTGCCGCAGCTGATGTGCCTGGATCAGGGCGCAAACGTAAGTCTGTACGGAATACATAGCCGTCTGCCGTCTGGTCCTGGAGGATACTGACCGCCATTTGTGTTGCTCGCATGGAAACTTTGCGCGCGTCCTGCAACCGCTGAGGCAAATCATGACTTTCCAGAAAGTGTTGAAGACGCCCGTGGTCGTAAAATACGACCAGATCTATATCACTGGAGTAGTTCAGCTCAAATGCACCATGCTTGCCCATGGCAAGCACAGCCAGACCACTTGGCTCTAGCAGACTGCTTTCCTGGATCTGTGTTACTTCACGCAAGGCTGCATTGAATGAAGCGATCACAGCAGCATCAGCGAACCGCGACAAAGTATCCATCACCTGCAGGTCAGACCATATCCCCGATAGATCGTACAGGGACAAGGCAATCATCATACGGTCTTTCAAGCGCCGCAGGTGTCCCTTCACCTCTTCGCCCGTTCCATAAAGGGCAAGTGTTTGAGCGATAAGGTTGTCGGTGAACTCTTCAGGCTCTGCACTCAGTGTCGGCGTCAGGGCACCCTTGCCGCGCAGAAAAAGCCGTTCCATATAAGGCGAGCCACTGGCTGTCCGGGTAAGAAAATCAGCTTCAAGCGCACTCAGACCCATTGCTGACAACATCTCATCAAGCCGTGTGCGAACAGTTTCATCATGCAGGCGCGGCCATTGTGACGTATCTGCTTTTTGCAGTAGCTGCCTGAATGCGTCTGTCTCCGTCATGACGATAATTCTTCCCTGTCACACCTTTGAGTATAGGCAATAAAAAAGCCCGCTGCCATGTGCAGACGGGCTTTTCCATCGTTCATAAAAACGAATTTACTTGCAGCCAGCGGCTTCTTTCAGATTACTGGCAGGACGGAACCGAAGGGACTTGGATGCCTTGATTTTAATCTCTTCGCCTGTACGCGGGTTGCGGCCTTTGCGTGCTGCACGTTTCGTGATCGTGAAGGTGCCGAATGTACCGATTGTGTACTTGCCTTCTTTCTTTGATTTCTTCAGGCCTTTTTCAATTTCACCAAAGACAAGTTCTACAACGCGCTTTGCTTCTGCGTTGCTCATATCCCCTGCATCGGCAACATTTGCGATAAATTCTGCTTTGCTCATTTTTCGTTCCATTCAGTTAGAATTGCCGCCCCGAACTCCGTAAGCGGATGCTTGAACAAAGCCCTGATTTTTACTGGCTTTCAAGAAGGAAATTTTAAAAATACCAGTAAAAACCTGATAAATGTAGCATCAGGCCGATTGAATGACCGACGAATCACTCGTTGGTTCATGTTTTGGGGTTTTTCCGCTGCTGGAAACACGGGACTTCGGTGGTGCCGGGAATGCGATTCTGACACCAAGACCTGCTGATGTAGCCGTGTCACCCTCACCCATGACAGGCCTCTCCAAACCCTCGCCGATGGTCAGGTTACCATCATGGAAGTTCACAATGGCCGAAACCATGGAAAGGCCAAGCCCGGAGCCTTGTGTCGAACGGCTTTGCTCCAACCTCACAAAGCGATTGAGGATACGGTCCCGGTCGGCAACAGGGACACCTGGCCCATTGTCAGACACGGTCAGCAAGGCCCCGCCACCAGGACGCGGCGCCACCTTCACCTCGATACGTGGCTCAATAGAGCTTTCAGCATCAGACGATTGCGGCAAATGTCCATACTTGAAGGCATTGTCGAGTAGATTAGCCAGTGCTTGCGAGAGCAGTTCTCGAGAACCAAGAACTTCAGGAGCCGTTGTCAAATCTGTTATTAGCTCGAAGCCCTCTTCTTCAGCGGCAGGCTCATAAAGCTCAAGTACTTCATTGACGACCGAAATCAAATCAACCCTCTGCATACGCTGTTTTGTCTGTTCACCAGCTTCAATACGGGTAATCGACAAGAGTGCATTGAAAGTTGCCAGCAAACGATCAACATCAATGGCAGTTTTGTGAAGTATGTCCTCCGTATCAGCATCAGGTTTGTTGATCGCCGTATCAAGACGGTTCCGGATGCGGGTCAGTGGCGAGCGCAGGTCATGTGCGATATTGTCGCTTACCTGCCGCATCCCGTCCATCAGCCGCTCAATCTGATCCAGCATGGCATTCAGGTTCTGCGCAAGGCTGTCAAACTCATCCTCCGCACCGGAAAGCGGCACGCGGCGCGACAAGTCCCCGGCGCGCACAGCTTCAGCGGTGCGGTTGACCCGGTCGATACGCACGAGGAAGGAGCGGCTGGAAAAGAAGGCCAGCAACAAGGCAAGCACCAGCGTTCCCAATGCCATCGTCAATATGACATCCCTTGCTGCCATCCTGATACTGACAAGATCTGAGATATCTCGCGCCAGGAATATCAGCGCCTGCAACTCCCCCGTCTGTGGATCATAAAACCGCTCAATCCGCCCAATCGCGTACCGGGTTTCAAAACTCTCCGGCTCAAGAAACGTATTCTCCAGATTGCGCCGGTCTCGCCGATACTCGAATTCAATAGCACCGTCCGACGTCAAGGCCTCAGCAGGTACCTCCTCCAGATCGCGCACTGGCAACTGCTTGGTGGCTGCATCGATGAAGATATAAAGACTGTCACTGGAGTACGGATTGAACAGCAGACGATTTTCGCTGGAAGCCCGCGCTTTTACGGTACCGCGCAAGCTGGCAAAACCGACCAGCTGATATATCTTCTGCAGGTTTTCAAACTCCTCATCGATCTGATCTTCTACACCGCTAATTGCAGCCCCGATGGTCGCCCGGTAACTGAAAGCACCGAGCAACATCACCGACATCATGAAGAGGGAAACAGTAATCAGGGCAAAGCGGAAGGAGGTCGTGCGCGTCAGGCGCCGTAGCATACTTGGCTGACGCGCTTCTGATCCTGTTGCCTCATCCACCATGCCAGCGCCTGATCAGAGCCTAGTCTTCATCCGAAAGAGTATATCCGGCACCACGAACAGTCTTCAGAAGAGACGTTTCAAAGTCCTTATCGATCTTGCCGCGTAGACGCGATATATGCACGTCGATAACATTTGTCTGCGGATCAAAATGATACTCCCAGACATTTTCCAGAAGCATGGTCCGTGTCACAACCTGACCCGCATGGCGGATAAGATATTCGAGCAGGCGAAATTCTCTTGGCTGCAAATCGATTTTCCGACCCGCGCGGCGCACCGTGCGTGACAGGATGTCCATTTCCAGATCCCCTACACTGAACTTCGTTGTCGCATTTGTCGGTGCCCGGCGGCGGCCTAATGCCTCCACACGCGCCAGCAACTCAGAGAATGCATAAGGCTTGACCAAATAATCATCACCGCCAGCCTGAAGCCCAGCCACACGGTCATCAACTTCTCCAAGCGCTGACAGGAACAAAGCCGGTGTTTCGTCTCCGGCCTCCCGGCGACGCTCCAGTAGCGTCAAACCGTCAAGTTCAGGTAGCATACGGTCAATGACGTAAGCGTCATAGCCACCGTTCTCGGCCATGTTGAGGCCTGTTGCCCCATCTAGGACATGATCGACGGAATGTCCTGCTTCGCGCAAACCTTTCACCAGAAAGGCTGCGGCATCCGCATCATCTTCAATTACCAGAATACGCATTCAGCTCTCCACTTCATCAGCCGGCGCCCTATCCGGTGAAT
>JALEGM010000069.1 GCA_022763145.1 Aquisalinus sp.
AGAAAAGAGACAGGCAGGAGCCCGGCAGCCGGACGTAATGACAGAACCAAAACAAACCCTCGCGCCCGGCGAGACAGAATATCCGGTGGTTGAGCGCTATGCCGTGCTGGCAGCATCGGTGCTCGGCTCTTCCATGGCATTTGTGAACGGCACGGCGGTGGCTCTGGCGCTCGACCCGATTCAGCTCGATCTCGATGCGAGCCTTGGTGAAATCCTCTGGGTCGCCAACATTTATATGGTTTTCATGGCGGCCCTGATCCTGATCGGTGGCGCTTTAGGGGATTTCTTTGGACGCCGGGCCGTATTTGCCTGGGGTGTTGGCATTTTTGCGGTGGCCTCCCTGTTCTGCGGCTTGTCACCGAGTTCGGAGATGCTGACTGCTGCCCGGGCGATGCAGGGTGTCGGCGCAGCATTGTTAACGCCCATGTCCCTGACCCTGATTGCCGATGCCTTCACCAAAAAGTCTCGCGGCATGGCAATGGGCATCTGGTCTGCGGCTTCGGCGTTGATGACCGCCGTAGGTCCGCCGCTGGGCGGAATCCTCGCTGAGAATGTTTCCTGGCGTTGGGTGTTTTACATGCATATTCCGCTGGGTTTGCTGGCGCTCGCCATTACTCTTTTTCTGACCAAAGCCAAGCCGCCGCCGCGCAAGCCGGAAAGCCTCGATATTCTGGGGGCGTTTCTGGCCTTCACCGGCTTTGCCGGGATCAGCTATGGTCTGATTACGCTCTCTGAAACATCCGAGCGCAGCATGTTCTCGCTCCAATCCGTCACATGGCTGGGGCCAATCATCATTGGTGTGCTTGCGCTTGCGTGGATGATCCGTGTGGAGCGAAAGGCCGCGACGCCCATGCTACCATTAGAGCTGTTTCAGTCAGGTATGTTCAACGCCATCAATGTGGTGACGTTGCTGCTTTATGGCGCCATGGGTGGGATATTCGTGTTTTATCCGATCGTTCTGAAAGATGCCTATGGTCTTGGTGTGGATGAAACCGGCATCGCTTTTCTTGGGTTCGTTGCGCCGATGGCGATCATCACCATTGTATCCGGCTATCTGATGAAGCGCTTTGGGGTGCGATTGATGCTGTCGCTCGGGTCAGCGATATGCGGCATTGCGTTTTATTCGATGTGCTTCATTCCAGCAGCAGGGACGATCTCGGGCGCGTTTATCTCGATGCTGATCTTTGGTGTGGGCATGGCGCTGGTGGTGCCTGCTATGACGACGGCGATTTTCAACGCCACGCCAGAGGAAAGCCATGGCTCTGCCTCTGGCGTCAATAATGCAGCGGGCCGCGCCGGCACACTTTTCTTCGTGGCTGCCTATGGTGCTATTGTTGGCTTTGCCTTCGATCTTGCCGCCGGGCCGGAAGCGCGCCTTGCAGGCTATGGCTCGGGCGAGGAATTGACGGGCGCCGCCCTGATTGATTTTCAGGATGCCATGGTGACCAGTTTTGAAGCGTTGGTGCTGGTTTCCATCGGCGTCATGCTGGCCTGCGTCATCGTATCGGCATTCTTTATTTCAGAGACGATCGAGCGCGGCTCGTTCCGCAGCCAGGCACGGCACATCATGCTTGGGTTTCTTCGACTGTTTTCATCTGGTCCTTCACGGGAAAAAGAGATTGAAAAACAACACCCTCTTACGGCAGAACGGGATACCCGCGATGAAAATGACAAGAAGGGCGAGTGAGCATCATGATTGAACCACGATATGACTGGACACGCGATGAGGTTGAGGCGCTTTTTGCCCTGCCTTTCACCGAGTTGATGTTTCAAGCCCAGAGTGTGCATCGCGTGCACCATGACGCCAAGGCGGTGCAGGCATCTCAGCTTTGCTCGATCAAAACAGGCGGTTGTCCGGAAGATTGCGGCTACTGCAACCAGTCTGCAAAGTTTGATACGGGCCTTTCGGCATCCAAACTGATGATGGTTGAAAATGTTGTCGCGGCTGCTGAAAAAGCAAAGGCTGGAGGGGCCTCGCGCTTCTGTATGGGAGCTGCCTGGCGAGAGCCGAAGGATCGCGATATGGATGCCCTGACAGAGATGGTCTCACGGGTCAAAGCCATGGGGCTGGAAACCTGCATGACCCTCGGTATGCTGACGGATGAGCAGTCTGTGGCGCTGAAAGAGGCTGGTCTCGATTATTACAATCACAATATTGATACGTCACCTGAGTATTACGAAAAGGTGATCTCGACACGCACATTCGAGGATCGGATTGAGACACTGGAGCGCGTGCGAGCTTCCGGCATGAAAGTCTGCTGCGGTGGCATTGTCGGTATGGGCGAGGCGGCAGAAGACCGCACAGGGCTGTTGCTGGCGCTTGCGGCCATGAGCCCGCATCCTGAGTCGGTGCCGATCAATGCCCTGGTGCCCGTTCGTGGCACCCCTCTTGGTGATCTGGTGCTGGATAAGGATGGCGCCTTGCCGGGCATCGAGTTTGCCCGCGTCATTGCGGTGGCCCGGATCATGATGCCGACCTCCATGGTGCGCCTGTCAGCGGGCCGTGAAAAAATGAGCGATGAGACGCAAGCGCTGTGCTATCTTGCCGGGGCAAACTCCATCTTTATTGGGGAAGAGCTTCTGACCACAGCTAATCCCGGCAAAAGCCGCGATGAAAAGCTGTTCGCATCACTTGGGTTGGAGTTGGCCTGAATATCTCCTTATCTACTGCGTTGGGCGGAGACACTGGATGGCACTCAAGCAAAGATCAGTAGTACCCCTGCCAGCGTCAGTAGACTGAGGACACTGGCGACACTAACAGCGACGGCTGTCTCCCGTTCATATACGCCATAGTGACTTGCCTGAACGAGCGAGGCAACCGCAGGGGGCATACAGGTGAACAGGACTACAGCCCCGGTGAGACGCATGTCGCCGCCAGTAAAGAGAAAAACGATCACGCCTGCGACAACTGGAAAGATAAGTAGTTTGATCGTGCTCACGGCACTGATGTTTGGCCAGAGTGATTGAAGGCCTTCTTTTGGCAATGTTGCAATGAAAAGCCCCAGGACAAAAAGCCCGGTGGGTCCGGCGACTGGGCCGAACGTATTGAGGAATGTACTGATCGGTGTCGGGAACGTGATGCCACTATAGGCGATGGCAACACCGGCGATGGATGCCAGCACGATCGGGTTCTTAAAGGGTGTTGCAGATGACTTTGCGATGCCGGCCATAAGCCGTGTCGCGGCTGACTGTCCGTCTTGTGCATGGCTTTTCCAGCCCATCAGCGTTGTGGCGATGCCAAAGACAAATATGCCTTCCAGGATCATCAGCATCAGGAAGGGCTGACCCCAGCCTTCGACTTGCAAGGCAATCGGTAATCCCAGGAAAACGGCGTTGCCACAGGTTGAAACGAAAGCATGGGCACCGGACTGCCGGATATCGAGTCTCAGAAACTTGTATCCACTCCAGGCAGCCAGC
>JALEGM010000070.1 GCA_022763145.1 Aquisalinus sp.
GCATAGGCCGCGCGCTGGCCGTGCGTCTAGGCAAAGCCGGTGCGATGCTCGCCCTGTCGGACGTGAATGAAGAAGGTCTCGCAGAAACCGCAGAGCTCGCTGGCGGGAAAGCCTCCAACAAGATCATCACTGATCGGCTCGACATGGCCGACGGTGAAGCCATCAAAGCCTACGCACCGAAGGTGCAGCAAGCCCTCGGTCCTGCCCGCCATGTCATGAATGTCGCAGGCCTTGCCCGGGTTGGCACTTTCGAAGAGACAGATATCGAAGCGATGGAGAAAGTCATCGACGTCAATTTCTGGGGCGTGGTGCGCATGTCAAAAGCTTTTCTGCCGCAACTCATTGAGACGAAAGGCCATCTCACCAATATCTCCAGTGTGTTCGGGTTTATCGGATACCCTGGCAATGCGCACTACTGCGCTTCAAAATTCGCCGTGCGCGGATTTTCTGAAACCCTCGGCATTGAGCTTAAAGAGAAAGGCGTCAACGTCCATTCCGTCCACCCGGGCGGCATTGACACCAACATTGTCCGCAATGCCGAAATTGACGCCTTACCAGACGGCATGACCAGTCGTGAGGAACTGGAGCAGCGCTTTGAGAGCAATGTCCGCACCAGCGCCGATGAAGCTGCCGCCGTCATCCTGAAGGGTCTGGAGCGGCACAACCCGCGTATCCTGATCGGCACGGATGCCCATGTCATCTCCGCCACACAGCGCCTGCTACCTCGTCGCTATGCTCCGGTGCTCGGCTGGATCATGGAGAAATGGCAGAAGTGAGTGGTGTGAGAATCTAACTTCCCCGGTCAGCGAACGCATTATACTAGTACCATGACACAACCAAAAGCACATCTCATCGGCGTTTGTGGCGCTGGCATGTCGGCTGTCGCATATCTGCTCCAACAAAAGGGATATGACGTTTCCGGCTCGGATGCTGGGTTTTATCCACCAGTCAGTGATTATATTGCCCGCCTCGGCATTACTTGCCGCGAAGGCTACCATGCCTCGAATATTCCGGATGATGCCGCACTGATCGTCATCGGCAAAAACGCCAAGCTGGTGCCGGAGACAAATGAGGAAGTGCGCTTTGCACTCGAAAAAAAATCCGGGGTCGTCAAATCCTTCCCGGAAGTACTTGCCGACCTGACAGACAAAAAAAACCGGACCGTCGTGGCAGGCTCCTACGGCAAATCCACCCTCACCAGCATCATCACCTGGTGCCTGGTACATGCTGGCAAGGCCCCGGGCTACTTCATCGGTGCCATCCCGAAAAATCTCGACCATTCCTCGAACCTTGGTGGCGGCGACCATTTCATCTTCGAGGGGGATGAATATCCTTCTGCTAACTGGGACGACCGGGCAAAATTCTTGCACTATAGCCCGGAGACCGTGATCCTGACGTCTGCCTGCCATGATCACGTGAACATCTATCCGACGTTAGAAAGCTACCACGCGCCCTTCCTTGTTCTGCTGGCAGGGTTGCAAAAAAATTCCGGGACGCTCATCGGCTGCCTTGATGAAAGAAATTCTGCTGATCTGTTCACCGGATTTTCCGGGGACAGAATCTCTTACGGGTTCACTGATGGGGCTGACTGGTCCGCAAAAAAAATCCGGCCGGGGAATCTGACTTCTTTTGAGCTTCTTCAACACGGTGAAACAATTGGCGAGGTGCAAACCACCCTGCTCGGCCGGCACAATGTACAGAATATCATCGGCGCTGCCGCTTTTCTGATCGGAAAAAAAATTCTGGGTTTCGCGGAATTTGCAGCAGCCATTGCCGCGTTCAAAGGCCTGAACAGACGCCTCGACCTGAAGTCAGACAAAACCTCCCTGCCCATCTATGAAGGGTTCGGCTCCTCATACGAAAAAGCCCGCGCAGCGATAACGGCGGTTGTCGAGCATTATGACGACCGCGAGCTGATCGTGTTGTTCGAGCCGCACACTTTCAGCTGGCGCAATCGCGCGCGCCTCGACCAGTATCATGATGTTTTTGAGGGCGCGGCCCGGGTCTGGCTTTATCAGCCACCAACGCAGGGCGCTGATACGCACGATCAACTGACGCTTGATGAGATTATGGCCGAAACAGCGGCGCACCACCCGGATGTACGCAGTTTTGATCGCGGCAACTGGCGGGATATCATCACCAGCGCAGATGCGAAAAAAAATGTGCTGTTGATCCTGTCTTCAGGTGCTTTCGACGGCTTGTTGCAGAAAATCATCGCCGAGGCGGAAACGAAGATGCCCTGTGGGTGACCCTGTTCACCCTTGCTGGCATCTGATAGCGTTATAGAAAATGGAGGGCTCACATGTTCCGTAAAACCCTGCGCGCTGCGCTACTGTCTGCAACTCTTTTAACAGCGTCCTGCGCCACCATGGAGACCGGGATGGAAACCACCAGCCCAACGAAGGCCGAAATGCTTGCCAAGGGCTCCCTGGCGGAAATTGCAGCAGCCATCCAGAATGGTGATGTAACTTCCGAAGAGATCGTGGAAGCCTATCTTTACCGTATCGAGAAGATAGACCGCAGCGGCCCGACACTGAACAGCATCATAGTTGTGAACCCAGATGCGCTGGACATCGCACGGCAGATGGATGCGGAACTGGCCGCCGGCATTAATCGCGGTCCCTTGCATGGTGTGCCCGTACTCCTGAAGGACAATATCGAAACCAAAGACAACATGCCGACAACAGCTGGCGCGCTTGCCCTGAAAGACAATTACACAGGCCGCGACGCACCAGGTATCGCAGGCCTTCGCCAAGCAGGTGCAATTATCCTTGGCAAAGCCAACCTGTCACAATGGGCAAACTTCCGCTCCACCGACTCTATCAGCGGTTGGAGCGCTATTGGTGGACAGGTTCGTAATCCGCATGTGCTGGATCGTTCCCCTTGCGGCTCCAGTTCCGGTAGTGGCGCAGCCACGGCGGCAGCACTTGCCGCAGGGTCCGTCGGTACAGAGACGAATGGCTCAATCATCTGTCCCTCTGTGATGAACGGCATCGTTGGCTTTAAACCAACCGTTGGCCTTGTGTCCCGGACACATATTGTGCCGATATCACCAACACAGGACACTGCCGGGCCGATGACCCGCACGGTGCGTGATGCTGCGATCATGCTGACAGCCATGGCCGGGGGTGATCCTGCAGATGCCGCGACAGATAAAGCGGACAGCATGAAAACGGATTTTGCTGCAGCACTGGATGATGCGTCTCTGGACGGCAAGCGGATCGGCGTCCTGCGCTTCGCACAAGGCAATGTGCCTGAAATCACAACATTATTCGAAGCGGCGCTGGAAACGCTGGAGGCAAAAGGAGCCGTTTTTGTCGACATAGATGAATATCAGGCCCCGGCAGGTATGGGCGGCGATGAGTTTTTGGTACTTAAAGCCGAATTCAAAGCTTCATTGAACGACTACCTCGCCAACACCCCTGAAAATATTACCACACGTACACTGAGTGATGTGATCGAATTCAACAAGGCCAACGCTGACATCGAGTTGGCCCTGTTCCATCAGGACATACTGGTCGACTCGGACGCTCTGCCCGGGCTGGATGATGAGGCTTATCAGAAAGCCCTGGCCAATGTACTGAAGGGCACACGCGATGATGGCATCGACAAAATGCTGGCCGAATATGACGTTGATCTGTTGATCGTCCCTACAGCGCGTCCAAGCTTCCTCATTGACCCCGTGCATGGTGATAATTACCCGGGTGGCGTTGGTGCTGGCTACATTGCAGCTATCGCCGGGTACCCACATATAACGGTTCCTATGGGAACTGTTCGCGGCTTGCCTGTGGGCCTCTCTATCATGGGTACCGCCTGGGATGATGCTGAAGTACTGAAAGCTGGTTACGTCTATGAACAGGCTTCCAACAAGATCACCAAGCCTGCCTACAGGCGTACAGTCGAGGACATGGACAGCATCCGCAAGGCAATGTCACCACTGAATTCTGGCAACTAAATGATAAAGCGTTCCAACCGATACCTTTTACTATACTTGCTGGCATGCATGGCGGTTGCCTGTTCCGGTGAGGCCCGTGATGGCTCACAAAAACAGGCAACAGCACATTACCTTGCCAATGAAGGCGTCATGGTAGTCCGTGGCGAGACGAAAGTCCTGTTCGACCCACTGTTCCAGAATTCTTATGGGCAGTATCAGCTGCCACCAGCGCAAATACGCGAGGCGCTTCTCGCGGGGACACCGCCTTACGACGATATCGGCATGGTGTTCATCAGCCACTTTCACGGCGATCACTTCTCGCCAGCAGATATTCTGGCACTGATGAAATCCCAGCCAGGGGTAAAACTTGCAGCACCAGCGCAAGCTGTTTCCGCATTAACGGCATTAAGCGATGTCACCGAAGACGTCAGGCAACGTATCACAGCCGTCAGTCTGGAATATGGTGACGCACCTGTATCTCACTCAATCGGTGATATTCAGATTGATGCTGTCCGCATCCCCCATGCTGGCTGGCCAACAGGTCGACTTGACGTCGAGAATATCGCCTGGCGTGTCACGGTAGATAATGACGTCACGGTTCTGCATTTGGGAGACGCCGACCCGCGCGACCTTCACTTCGCACAGGATGCCGACTACTGGGCTGCTAAACAAATCAATATGGCTTTCCCGCCCTACTGGTACTTTTTGGCAGAAGGCGGGCGCGAGGTGCTGAACAATCGCCTGCAACCTTATCACTCGGTTGGTACACATGTGCCAGAGGCCATGCCGGATAACCCGGCTACCCGCCCTGCAGAGTATCAGGGATATGATCTTTTCACAGAACCCGGCGAGACAAGACTGATACCAGCGGTTCGAGCGGGTAACGGTTAATCCAAGTCTAGGGCATTTTTGATTTCGCGCCAGTCAACGATTTTGAAGTTCTGTTTATCACCAGACGGATCGTTCAGTCCATCCTGGACAACTAACACGCCCAGAGGAAAATCCGGACCTAACGCTACTGGCGTCGCGTCGATCCCGTCAGTCTCCTGCGCGCCATCAATACCTGTATCCGGATTACCTGCTATTCGGAACCTGCCTAGAAAA
>JALEGM010000071.1 GCA_022763145.1 Aquisalinus sp.
GCAGATGATGAACCACTGCCGATACCTGTGCTCTCACAGCCTGTCACAACAAGCGCAGCCAGAGCAATCGGTGCAATACCATACTTCAGTTTCATAAGGATTCTCCATTCCCCGGTTAGGAAGAGGCCTAATAGCCCCTCAGAACTAAACGCCGACCATGCCTCATTGCTGATAGCGTTAACCATTCCGTGAATCGATTTAGGCGAATTATTACTTTTGAGTCAAATCTTTACGACAAAAACCGGTACTATTCTTGTAGCGCTGTTGCAATTCGGCTTTTTCCAATAAAATCAAAGCCTTACAAGAAAAGTAGTCACACTCGGTATTTTTGATAGCGTATAATTATCACAAAAGTTTTTTATATTCCCGCATAGGGAGTACACAGTCACGTGAATTGACAGACTTAACGATTTGCGCTGCGCGTGAGGTACACAAATATCGGGAAAATATCATGAGTGAAAGCTTCTACCACCGCATTGACGAGACGTTATCCGACCTCAGCTCCCAAGGCTTATTGAAGGTGGAAAGAGAGATTTCCTCAGCGCAATCGGCTGAGATTCGTGTTCGTCACGAAAGTGAAGAAAGACCCGTGCTCAATTTCTGCGCGAACAACTACCTTGGTTTGGCAGACCATCCGGAGCTGATTGAAGCGGCTAATCTCACAGCAAGAGACTATGGCTATGGGATGGCGTCTGTCCGGTTTATATGCGGGACCCAGGACATACATCGCAAACTGGAACAAGAACTGGCCGATTTTCTTGGGTATGATGACTCAATCCTGTTTGCGGCTTGCTTTGACGCAAATGGCGGCGTTTTCGAACCACTGCTAGGCTCGGAAGATGCAATTATTTCGGACGCGTTGAATCATGCCTCAATCATTGATGGCGTCCGCCTATGCAAAGCAAAACGATACCGTTTCAAAAACAATGATTCGGAAGACCTTGAATGTCAGCTAAAGCAAGCACTTCAGGATGGCGCTCGTACAATTCTGGTTGTCACCGATGGCGTATTTTCGATGGACGGCTACATTGCTGACCTCAAAAGCTTGTGCGATGTCGCCAAACGATATGACGCGCTGGTGATGGTGGACGATTGTCACGCTACGGGCTTTATGGGCGCCGGTGGTCGTGGGACACATGAACATTGCGATGTCATGGACAAGGTTGATATTCTCACAGGCACCTTGGGTAAAGCCATGGGCGGCGCAATGGGCGGCTACATCTGTGCGCGACAGAATGTTGTCGATCTATTGAGACAGCGAGCACGCCCCTACCTGTTTTCCAATGCTCTGACCCCCGCCCTTGTCGGCGCCAGTCGCAAGGCAATTGAGCTGGTTCGCGAGGGAGATGACTTACGCGCTAGACTGTTTGCCAACGCAAAGCATTTCCGCAAAGGTATGACCGAAGCTGGATTTGACCTTCTGCCCGGTGAGCACCCGATCATCCCTGTCATGCTGTACGATGCAAAGCTGTCACAGCAGATGGCCAGCAGATTACTGGAACTGGGCGTATATGTAACCGGTTTCTTTTATCCTGTTGTACCGCATGAAAAAGCTCGGATCAGGACACAGATGTCCGCCGCTCACACATCTGAACATATTGATACGGCAATTGAAGCCTTCACCAAGGCAGGTCGTGAACTGAACATTATTTGAGGCGTAAAAATGAAATCACTCGTCAAAGCCCAGGCAGAAGAAGGCATCTGGCTCCAGGATGTTGCCCAGCCTACAATCGGACCGAATGATGTACTCATCAAGGTACGCAAAACTGCAATATGCGGCACGGATATACATATCTATAACTGGGATGAATGGGCACAAAAAACAATTCCCGTACCAATGACTGTTGGGCACGAGTTCATGGGGGAGATTGTTGAGATAGGGTCAGAAGTCGATCCGGCCCACTTGAACATGAAAGCCGGTGATCGGGTGTCTGCGGAAGGGCATGTCACTTGCGGCTACTGCCGCAACTGCAGAGCTGGCAAACGTCATTTATGCCGCAACACAGTTGGCATTGGCGTCAACAGAACCGGTGCTTTTGCAGAATACATCTCTGTCCCGGCATTTAATGTGTATAAGTTGCCGGATGCTGTCAGTGATGACATGGGGGCCATTTTTGACCCCTTTGGAAACGCCGTTCACACTGCCTTGGCCTATGACCTTGTTGGAGAAGATGTCCTGATTACTGGCGCTGGTCCCATCGGTGCCATGGCTGTCGCCATTGCCAAATTTTCCGGCGCGCGCAATGTAGTGATTACGGACGTTAATGACTATCGCCTGCAACTTGCCGCTAAACTAGGCGCAACGCGCGCGGTGAATGTGGGCAATACGGATCTCCGGGATGTTATGAACGATCTCGGTATGACTGAAGGCTTTGATATCGGTCTGGAGATGTCCGGTGTACCCTCTGCCTTTGCCAGCATGCTGGAAACAATGAACCATGGCGGTAAAATTGCCATGTTAGGTATTATGCCTAACGGGGCTGGGATTGACTGGGACCAGGTCATTTTCAAAGGGTTGGAGCTGCAGGGTATTTATGGTCGCCGGATGTTCGAAACCTGGTACAAGATGGGTGCGTTACTACAGAGCGGCCTGAATCTGGAACCAATTATCACGCATCGCATGCCGGTTGATGAATATCAGGCTGGTTTCGATGTTATGCGCTCCGGTCAGTCCGGGAAAGTAATTCTTGACTGGGCAGCATAAAATTCTGCTTGCTGACACTAGCTTTGTTGTTTTTTGAGAAGATCACGCGCTTCGTTTATTTTTGCAGCAAGATAGTCAGTACCTCCCTTATCCGGGTGGATCTGTCCCA
>JALEGM010000072.1 GCA_022763145.1 Aquisalinus sp.
CGGATTGAATACGTTTGCGAGTTCCTGGCTCATAAATCGTCTCCTTAAGACGGACGCGGATCAAACCGCGTAAACCTCAAAATATCAGTGCCGCAGATGCGTTCCTGCGGTACTATGACTTATCTGTTCTGCAATTCCACGTTCAGGCCGAGAGAACGCATCTCCTTGACCAGCACGTTGAAGCTTTCCGGAATACCGGCTTCGAAGCTGTCATCCCCACGGACGATCGCTTCGTAAACCTTGGTGCGCCCGGCTACGTCATCAGACTTCACCGTCAACATTTCCTGCAGGGTATAGGCAGCGCCGTAGGCTTCAAGCGCCCACACTTCCATTTCACCGAACCGCTGACCACCGAACTGCGCCTTACCGCCGAGCGGCTGCTGGGTAACAAGCGAGTACGGACCGATTGAACGGGCGTGAATCTTGTCATCCACAAGGTGATGCAGTTTGAGGAGATATTTGTAGCCCACAGTTACAGGACGCGCGAATTTCTCGCCCGTACGACCATCATGCAAGGTCACCTGTCCTGATTCATCGAGACCAGCTTTTTTCAGCATCTCAACAATGTTGGTCTCATTAGCGCCATCGAAAACAGGAGTTGCGATTGGCACACCACGGGTCAGGTTACGACCCAACTCAATCAGTTCAGCATTTGTGCGTGGCAATTCCTGATCTTCGCCGTAAACCTCTTTCAGCTTCTCGATGTACTCAGTTTTCTTACCTTCACGCTCAAACTCATCGAGCACATCGCCGATCTGACGACCGAGGCCACGACAAGCCCAGCCAAGGTGAGTTTCAAGAATCTGCCCAACATTCATCCGTGACGGCACGCCGAGAGGATTAAGCACGATATCGACAGGTGTCCCGTCTTCCAGGAATGGCATATCTTCCATCGGCGCGATTTTGGAAATCACACCTTTGTTGCCGTGACGGCCAGCCATCTTATCACCAGGTTGCAGCTTACGCTTCACGGCAACGAAGACCTTAACCATCTTCATCACGCCAGGTGGCAATTCATCCCCACGGCGCAACTTGTCGACCTTGTCCTCGAAGCGCGCCTCAAGCCGTGAACGGCTTTCGTCATACTGCTTCTTGATGGCCTCAATCTCTTCCATGGCCTTTTCATCGGAAAGAACAATCTTCCACCACTGACCTTTCGAGAGATCATTGAGGATACCATCGGTTACCTCACCTTTTTCGAAACCTTTTGGCCCGGATACAGCGTCCTTACCCATCAGAATTTCTTTAAGGCGCCCGAAAATGTTCCGTTCAAGGATGGCAAGTTCATCGTCGCGGTCTTTTGCAAGACGCTCAATCTCATCACGCTCGATAGCGACAGCGCGCTCATCCTTATCAACACCATGACGGTTGAAGACACGCACTTCAACCACTGTACCGGCAACACCCGGCGGCAGCTTCAGGGATGTGTCACGAACATCAGAAGCCTTTTCACCGAAGATAGCGCGCAGAAGCTTTTCTTCAGGCGTCATCGGGCTCTCACCCTTCGGTGTGATCTTACCAACTAAAATGTCACCCGGGTGCACTTCTGCACCGATCGCAACGATACCGGCTTCATCGAGATTACGAAGCGCCTCTTCAGAGACATTTGGAATATCACGCGTGATTTCTTCCGGCCCAAGCTTGGTGTCACGAGCCATGACCTCAAATTCTTCAAGGTGAATTGAGGTGAAGACATCATCCTTCACGATACGCTCGGAGATCAGAATGGAGTCCTCGAAGTTGTAGCCATTCCAAGGCATGAAAGCGACGAGGACGTTTTTACCAAGGGCAAGCTCTCCGAGGTCTGTCGACGGACCATCAACAATAATGTCCCCTGCCTTTACCTTATCACCCACTTTCACCAGCGGCCGCTGATTAATACAGGTGTTCTGGTTTGAGCGCTGGAACTTGCGAAGGTTGTAAATATCAACACCCGGCTTCGTCGGGTCCTTTTCTTCCGTTGCACGGATAACAACACGGGTCGCATCGACTTGCTCAACCTCGCCTGTGCGACGGGCAGCAACAGCAGCACCAGAGTCTTTAGCTACAACCGACTCCATACCCGTACCAACAAACGGCGCTTCTGATTGCACAACAGGCACAGCCTGACGCTGCATGTTAGAGCCCATGAGCGCACGGTTCGCATCGTCATTCTCAAGGAATGGCACGAGGGAGGCAGCAACCGAGACAAGCTGTTTCGGTGACACGTCAATGTAATTCACGTCTTCACGCGGCATCAAGGTCGCATCACGAAACGCCCCTGCCCGGCAGTTGACGAACTCATTCAGAAGAACGCCCTCGCCATCCACTTCCGCATTGGCCTGCGCGATATTGTAGCGCGACTCCTCCATGGCCGAGAGGTAGACAACTTCATTCGTCAATTTGCCATTATCGACACGGCGATATGGGCTCTCGATAAAGCCATACTTATTGACCCGGGCATGCGTCGCGAGGGAGTTGATAAGACCGATATTCGGGCCCTCAGGCGTTTCAATTGGACAGATACGACCATAATGCGTTGGGTGTACGTCGCGCACCTCAAAGCCAGCACGTTCACGCGTCAAACCACCTGGCCCAAGAGCAGAAAGACGACGCTTGTGCGTAATCTCGGACAACGGGTTTGTCTGGTCCATGAACTGGGAAAGCTGGGATGAGCCGAAGAATTCCCGGACTGCCGCCGCGACCGGCTTTGCGTTAATAAGGTCATGCGGCATGATTGTATCAATCTCGACAGATGACATGCGTTCCTTGATCGCACGCTCCATCCGAAGAAGACCAATACGGTATTGGTTCTCCATCAACTCCCCAACGGAACGCACCCGGCGGTTTCCGAGGTTATCAATGTCATCGATTTCACCGCGCCCATCGCGCAAGTCAGCGAGTGTACCCAGGACAGACAGAATGTCTTCTTTGCGCAAAATCCGAGGCTCATCGGTATTTTCAAAACCGAGGCGAATGTTCATCTTGACGCGGCCGACCGCAGAGAGGTCGTAACGCTCCTCGTCGAAGAAAAGACCACTGAATAGAGCTTCTGCTGTTTCAAGGGTTGGCGGCTCGCCGGGACGCATGACCCGATAAATATCGATCAAAGCCATGTCGCGGTTAGAGTTTTTATCGGCTGCGAGCGTATTACGAACGTAGGCCCCGATATTGATGTGATCAATGTCCAGCGTCTCGAAGCTGTCGATCTCAAGCTCAACAATCTCCTCAAGCTTCTCCGCAGTGACCTCATCACCGGCCTCGGCATAAAGCTCACCGGTCTCGCGGTTGACAAGATCGCGCGCGAAGTAACGCCCAACCATTTGCTCATCAGTGAGCAAAAGCGCCTCAACACCCGCCTCTTCAGCCTTCTTCAAAGCTCGCGCGGTAATCTTCTTACCAGCCTCAATGACGACTTCACCAGTTGCAGCATCAAGCAGGTCAATGTCAGCTTTGGTGCCTTTCAAGCGCTCCGCGCTAAAAGGAAGAGACCAACCATTCTCAAGCTTTTCATGCGCCACACGCTCATAGAAAGCTGTCAGGATGTCTTCCTGATCCATACCAAGCGCATATAGCAGCGTAGTAGCTGGAAGCTTACGGCGGCGGTCGATGCGCACATTGACGATATCTTTCGGATCAAACTCGAAGTCGAGCCAGGAACCGCGATAAGGAATGATACGCGCAGCAAATAACAGCTTGCCTGATGAGTGCGTCTTGCCTTTGTCATGGTCGAAGAACACACCTGGGCTACGGTGCATCTGCGACACAATGACCCGCTCGGTGCCATTTATAATAAAGGTACCGTTATCAGTCATGAGCGGGATATCACCCATATAGACGTCCTGCTCTTTGATGTCCTTGACGGACTTGGAGCCGGTCTCCTCATCTACATCAAAAACAATCAGACGAAGCGTCACTTTGAGAGGCGCCGCATAAGTCATGTCGCGCTGCTGACACTCTTCCGTATCGTACTTAGGCTCCTCGAATTCGTAGGAAACATATTCGAGGTAAGCTGTCTCAGTGAAATCTTTGATTGGGAAGACTGACTTGAAAACAGCTTCAAGCCCGTCACGAATCCGATCCTCGGGCTCTACAAACCGTTGCAGAAACTGCTCGTACGAGTCCTTTTGCACCTGAATCAGGTTTGGCATTTCGGTCGCATCACCGATTCTGCCAAAACTTTTACGAATCCGCTTTTTCTCAACGAATGACTGCGCCATACTTCCTCGCATATTTGACGCGCTCACCATGGGTCTCGTGAGTTAGCCCAAACACTAACTCACGGACAGCACAAGGCTGACCGCGTTGGTCATCTACCAAATGTATTACTTGTCGAATTTATCTCGCACGTGCCGCAAAGCCTTTCCCCCACACGACGATGCAGAGGTGAACGCGGTATGTAATTGGCTCGACTTTATTAAGCAAGTTGTTTTTCAGGTTTTTTTCCACCGCCTGCGCCATTGCAATTAGCTTGCGCCAGAGAATCCCTGTTGAAGGTGAATATTGAAAAATTTGCATGCGCTCTCTACGGCATTCAACCCATTTTGGAGGGGGCAAGACAACTCGATGAAGGCTATTGAAACCTGACCAGCACGAGTTAATAAATTTCAGTAGGCAGCTACAACTGACCTGCCATATAGAGGAGAGTATTGAATGTCCAAACCGAACAAAAATCTGGCCTTGACCACGAGTGTCATCGCTCTGGGCAGTACGATTTTGCTGTTCGCCGGTTCCACCGCATGGGCTGATGCAACACCCGAGTGTAACGACGGCACCGGAACTGACTCAACAGAATGTGGCGTAGGCTCTGACGCATCCGGAAATGGCTCTACCGCCTTAGGTAATAACACCGACGCATCGGGTGATAATTCAGTCGCAACCGGCGAAGCATCAGAGGCCTCGGGCTCTGGAGCAACTGCTGTAGGCGCACAATCAAGTTCCACAGGCGTGGAATCAACTGCCGTCGGTTTCCAGGCAAATGCTTCCAGCGACTCATCTACGGCTGTCGGTGGTCAGGCCATTGCGAACGGCGCTGGCGCAACAGCTTATGGCTGGCAGTCAAACGCTACGGGCGAACGCGCGCACGCGTTCGGCCACCTCGCTACAGCGACTGGTGATTTCACCCTTGCCGTCGGTGAGGCTGCGCAAGCGACTGCTAATAATGCAACAGCCATCGGCAATGGTGCTATTGCGAACCAACAAGACGCCCTGGCAATTGGCGACCTTGCAATGGCTACAGGTATCAACTCAACTGCAGTTGGTTCCGACAGTGTTGCAGATGGACTAGCTGCGCAAGCCTTTGGCTGGCAATCTATGGCGACCGCCGAACGTGCTCACGCTTTTGGCCATCTTGCTCAAGCTACAGGCATCCGCTCCCTGGCTATTGGTGAAGCTGCTGGGGCAACGGCCGATACGGCAACTGCGATTGGTAATCTGGCCGTAGCCTCTGCCGTCGATGCTGTCGCTCTGGGCGAACAAGCCACTGCATCCGGCCTTAACTCTACTGCTGTGGGTAGCGAGTCGCAGGCAACGGAAGCCGGCACAACTGCAGTAGGTTGGCAATCTGCGGCGACAGGTGTTCGGGCGCAAGCATTTGGCCATCTTGCTCAAGCTACGGGCGAGCGCTCTCTTGCTGTTGGTGAAGCTGCCATGGCCAGCGGCCAGACTTCCACTGCTATCGGCAACCTTGCAGTTGCCTCAAATACTGACGCTGTAGCAATTGGGGATATCGCATCAGCCAGTGGTCTAAATTCTACCGCGATCGGCAGCGAATCTCAGGCGACCGAGGCTGGTACAACTGCAGTAGGCTGGCAATCGGCAGCTACGGGCGTACGCGCCCAGGCCTTTGGTCACCTCGCTAATGCCAGTGGTGAGCGCGCTCTTGCTGTTGGTGAAGCAGCCGCGGCAGCGGGAATGTTCGCAACAGCGATTGGCAATGAAGCTGTAGCCGACTTTGATAACTCGATCGCTATTGGTAACGGCGTTGCCACAACTCGTGCCAACCAAGTCATGCTCGGCAATGCCAGCAACACCTATACTCTGCCCGGCATTAACTCGGCCGACAGCCTGAATGCACAGAGCGGCACATTGAATGTAGTTACAGCCGACGCGAACGGTAATCTGGCTACAATCAACACCGGACTGAGCGCAGCAGACTTCATCGCCTCAACGGACGCTTTGGTCGAGAACTCAGAGCGCATCGACAAAAACTCTGAAGGTGTTGCCGTCGCCCTAGCCTTGGAAAGCCCTTATGTGCCTGAAAACAAGACGTTCGCTATTAGTGGCGGCTATGGCTATTTTGCGGATGAAAGCGCCTATGCCTTTGCTGGTTCATATCGCACACAAAGTGACATGATCTTATCCGTTGGCGTTGGGGCTGGGATCAGCACCGGCGAAGTCGGAGCGCGTGCCGGATTCTCTTACGCGTGGTAATACGCGCATCAAAGTCAGCGCATAAAAAAGGGGCCTTAAGGCCCCTTTTCTTTTCAATCTGTTGACTGAAAAACTACTTGAGCTCGACAGAAGCGCCTGCTTCTTCCAGTTTCTTCTTAAGCTCTTCAGCTTCGTCTTTAGCAACACCTTCCTTGACTGGCTTAGGAGCACCTTCGACGAGTTCTTTGGCTTCTTTGAGGCCAAGACCTGTGATGCCACGAACTTCCTTGATGACATTGATTTTCTTGTCACCAGCTGACGTCAGGATTACGTCAAACTCATCTTTTTCTTCAGCAGCACCGCCACCATCGCCACCGGCAGGACCAGCTGCAACAGCAACAGCACCAGCAGCAGGCTCAATGCCATACTCATCTTTGAGAAGTTCTTTGAGCTCATTAGCTTCGAGCAGTGTCAGATTGACGATTTCTTCGGCAAGTTTCTTAATATCAGCCATTGTTTAATTCCATTCTTTCAAGGTTACAGGGATTAGGCAGCTTCGCGCTCTGCCAGAGTTTTCAGAATGCCTGCGATATTTCCGGCAGGTGCGGTTGCCACACTGACGATATTTCCGCCAGGAACAGTGAGCATACCTGCAATGGAAGACAGTACTTCTTCACGAGACGGCATTTTTGAAAGGGCTTCTACACCTGCACCATCAAGTGCAGTGTCACCCATCAGTCCGCCCAGAATAGTGACCTTGTCATTATCTTTGGCATATTTAGTCAGGACCTTTGGTGCCGTAACCGGATCCTCAGAATACGCAAGAACAGTCGGGCCTTTGAAAAGATCCGAAATTTTCTCGCCTGATTTTCCTTCAACAGCAATTTTTGCGAGGCGGTTCTTCACCACCTTTACGCCGCCGCCTGCTTCGCGCATTTGCGCTCGCAGCTCAGAGACTTCAGAAACGGTCAGCCCGGAATTTTCGAATACAACGACAACTTCGTTGGCGTCAAAAACACCGGCGATCCATTCAACCATTTCTGTCTTTTGTTGTCTGTCCATTGGCATGGCAAAAGACTTCCTTCTGGTTTGCAGACGTTTTCAAAACTGAACACGCCCACGGTGATGGTGCGCTCATGCACACCTGCTTCAACCCACAATGAAATGAGACTTCTCGCGAAGGCTCACCACATGTGGAGAGCCTGCCCTGGAACCTTCAGATCTCTCAAAGTTAGAGATCGTCACTTCCCTCATCTGCACAGGATTTATGCTTACGCACCTGTGGTCTTGGACAGGGTGAAGGGAAGCATCACTTCCCTTATATTCGGCACATGGCCGAAAAAAATTATCTTGTCCAGCCCCCCAGGGCTGGAAAAGGAAGTTAAAGCGCTTCCGAGTGATCAAGACGCAAGCCTGGACCCATCGTGGAGCTAACAGAAACTTTTTTAATGTACGTTCCCTTCGCACCGGATGGCTTGGCCTTGTTAACGGCATCGATGAAAGCCTTGATGTTTTCACCAAGAGCATCTTCCGCAAAGCTCGCTTTGCCAACGCCCGCATGAATGATCCCGGCCTTCTCTACACGGAACTGGACGGCACCACCCTTGGCATCCTTGATGGCTTTCTCGACATCAGGTGTGACTGTACCCACCTTGGGGTTCGGCATCAGACCTTTAGGCCCCAGCACTTTACCCAGACGACCGACCAGCGGCATCATGTCAGGTGTGGCAATAACGCGATCAAAACCAAGCTCGCCGCCCTGCACACGCTCCATCAAGTCTTCTGCACCAACCACATCAGCGCCTGCTGCTTTTGCAGCTTCCGCTTTATCGTCCTTGGCGAAAACTGCAACGCGCAAGGAACGTCCTGTACCATTTGGCAGATTAACAACACCGCGTACCATCTGATCTGCATGACGCGGATCAACACCAAGGTTCATTGATATTTCAATAGTCTCGTCAAACTTGGCTTTGGCATGTTCCTTAATCAACTTGACCGCTTCATCGACAGAATATGTTTTCTTGCGGTCAACCGCCTCACGGTAAGCCTCAACTCTTTTTCCTGGTTTCGCCATGATCTAGCCCTCCACCTTGAGGCCCATCGCACGTGCAGAACCTTTGATAATGTTTGCTGCCGCATCGATATCGTTAGCGTTGAGGTCAGCCATTTTGGCTTCTGCGATTTCGCGACATTGAGCATCAGTAATCGTACCAGCCACAGCTTGACCCGGCGTAGAACCACCTTTTGCAAGCTTTGCCGCCTTTTTGAGGAAATACGACGCAGGCGGAGACTTTGTTTCGAATGTGAACGATTTGTCCGAAAAGATCGTAATGATCGTAGGGATCGGCATGTTCTTTTCCATCTCCTGCGTTTTGGCATTAAATGCCTTGCAGAATTCCATGATGTTCAAGCCACGCTGGCCCAACGCCGGACCGATTGGAGGGGATGGATTTGCAGCCCCTGCCGGTACCTGCAGTTTCAGGTACCCTTCTATTTTCTTTGCCATGTTAGCCTTCCTTTCCCTAACGGGATAATGGTTGAAAGGTATGTGGTACGGCGAAAACAGGACTTGGCCTTCGACCTCCCACAGAGGGACGGGAGATAGCAGCATTTCTATAAGATGCAAGGAATAAACGGCGGAAAGTTCCCTTCAAGGGGGAGAGAGTACAGGAAACTTTCCGCCGCTCCATAATTCGGTTCACCACCGACAGGAAGATTCTTGCTACGTCAGCGCATAGAGAATTGCAACAGTTTTGTGACGATTTAGATCAATTACAACTGTAAGGTGCAAATCAGGTTCTTCAGTCGCCCTTGACAACCTGTGTATATTCGAGCTCAACCGGTGTAGCCCGACCGAAGATCGACACGGCCACTTTGAGCCTTGCGTTATCTTCATCGACTTCTTCGACGATACCTGAGAATGATGCAAAAGGCCCGTCTGTAACCCGAACACTCTCGCCTACTTCGAAGAGGATTGTTGGCTTCGGGCGTTCGACACCCTCTTCCATAACACCCAGGATACGATCGACTTCTTTTTGGCTAACTGGCAAAGGCTTATTCTTGGAACCAAGAAAACCTGTCACTTTGGGCGTATCCTTAACCAGGTGATACGCATCATCATTCATTTCCATTTTCACAAGCACGTAGCCAGGAAAGTAGCGGCGTTCGGTATTGATCTTCCGGCCGCGGCGGACTTCCACCACGTCCTCCGTTGGAACAAGCACCTCTTCAAAAAAATGATCGAGACCTTTTTCCTTTGCTGACATCTTGATCGTATCAGCAACTTTTTTTTCAAAGTTGGAATAAGCGTGAACGATATACCACTGATGAGCCACAGAAATTGCCTTTGCTAACCGAGACTAAGGATGAACGGGATGACGGTGCGCCAGATCTGATCTACCAGGAGGAAGAACAAAGACATGATGACAACCATGACAAGTACCATAACAGTACTAATCATCGTTTCATTTCTTGAGGTCCACGTAACCTTGCTGCCCTCGCGCTGCACCTGC
>JALEGM010000073.1 GCA_022763145.1 Aquisalinus sp.
GTGCGGTTGAAGCTTACCAGCGTCGTGAAGGCCTCGGTACTGGCGGCCTCACAATGGCAACAGTCAAAAAACTTGGCGTCATGTAATTAAAATTTGGCGAGATCAGCGTCACTTTTCTCTCTCCATCTAACGCTGATCTCGCTTTTCAACGACTTCATGACTGCCTTTTCGCAAGGCTGTCATGTGGCCGGCGGCCCGACTGATACGCGCGTTCTCTCCCCCCAAATGCTTGTGCGTATGAGATTACAGGGCCGCCGGTTCTTTATTTTTCACTAAAGCCTAAAGTGGGAATCGATCTGCCCGATACGGATGCGGATCAATAACAGGCTTATCCCCCGTCATTATCTCTGCAATCAGTTGCCCGGTTATTGGCCCCATGGTGAAACCCTGATGGCCGTGGCCAAAGGCGAACCACAGATTGTCCCTGTCTGGAGCTTTCCCGATCACGGGCAGCATGTCTGGCAGGCATGGGCGTTCCCCCATCCAAGGCGCTGCCTGTTCAGCTCTGCCCAGATCAAAGATCTGTCGTGCAGATTTCTCTGATCTTGAGATCTGTACTGGTGTTGGGGCTGTACCATTACGCGCAAATTCAATCCCGGTTGTCAGGCGAATGCCACGGGTCATCGGTGCGAGGGAAAAGCCATTTTCCCGGTCAATGATTGTATGGTTGAGGAGGCGGTCCGTATCAGGCGTATAATGCAGATGATAGCCACGCTTTGGCCGTAGCGGGAATTGATATCCCAGCAAGCGGGTGAACTCTCCAGAACGCGCGCCCAGCGCAACGATGAGCGTTTTGCCCTCGACAGCGCCTGTGCTCGAGGACAGTGACCAGCCGCTTGTGCTGGCACGGACATCCTCTGCGCTTGCTTTGATGAAATGACCGCCAAGCTTCTTGTACAGATTGAAATATGCTGTGACCACATGATGCGGGTCCGTGACAGTGAGTGAGTCCTGCCAATGAACAGCGCCGCTGACATTGGTCACATGGGGTTCGCGTTGACCATAAGCATCAGCATCAAGAACCTGATAGTTGATGCCGGAATGCTGTGCAGCTTGCTCCGCTTCTGCGATCGCTGCCTGTTCGCCTTTGGCTGAGCGGAAAATCGTATAGCAGCCATCATGGCGGATCAGCTCTGTGGCGCCTGCGGCTTCTGCCAGCGCCAGGTGAGCGGCTTGTGCCTTCAGAGTCAGAGCGGCGTAGGCATCAGCGATCTTGCGGTGACGGGCTGGGCTGGAATGCCACCAGTATTGGGCGAGAAAGGGTGCGAGGGCTGGCAGTGCACGTAAATGGTAATGCAGGGCCGGCGTACGATTGAGACCAAACTCCAAAAGCTCGCTCAGTTTACGCGGGAAGGGGAGTGGGAACACCGCCTCGCCATGGATCATCCCGGCATTGCCGAAGGAGGCTCCCATGCCTGGTTCGGCCTGATCAACCAGAATGACGTCTTCACCGCGCTGCTGCAATTGCACTGCAGCTGAAACGCCTACGATACCAGCGCCAAGAATGAGAATACTCATGCGGTGTCCATACGTCGAAGAAGACTGGTGCTTTATCGCCGACAAGTGTGATTTGCAACGGCTATAGCCTCTTCACTGTCTTGCAGCTGCAGACCTAGCCAGAGGTGATGGAATGCTGTAAGCAATATATATCTCAAATCGTATAAGGACATATTTTCCGCATTTGCTGATTGCGGCACTTGCGGCGGTGAGTATTTTGTTACCGGGCAGAACAACTGAAATTATTCAGGGGTTCTCAAAATGGTTCCTGCAGAATTTTGATGGTCTGACTCTCGGTATCGCCACAGGTAGTCTGGTGATCTGCATTATTGCGGCAGTCGGCCCCTGGGGACGATTGCGCCTTGGCGGTTCGGAGGCGCGCCCGGAGTTCTCCACCGTTTCGTGGCTGGCGATGCTCTTTGCAGCGGGCATGGGGGCCGGACTGGTTGTCTGGGGAGCTGCAGAGCCGCTGATCTTTACCGTTTCACCGCCCCCCGGTGCAGCAACACCGGAGACGGCGCAGGCGATTGCAGATGCCTATGCGCTGACCATGTTCCACTGGGCCTTTCATGCCTGGGCCATTTACGGCATTTCTGCGCTGGCGATAGGTTATATGGCGTATGCCAATAATACGGCACCTCTGCCGAGTGTACCCTTTCAGGCTTTGCCGTCACCCATGCGCCGTTTAATTGACTGGGCATCACTGTTTGCGGTCACCTTTGGGATTGTTGCCTCTCTTGGGCAAGGGGCTATCAATATGGGGGCGGGAGTTGACCGTATCTTCGGTGACGGGAGTGACGGCATCGGGACGCAGGTCCTGCTGCTGCTCTGTCTTTTGTCTATCTACATGGTCTCTACCTGGAATGGGCTGAAGGGCGGCATTGAGCCGCTGTCGAATTTCAATATGGGCCTTGCGGCGTGCCTGATGGTATTTGTTCTGATTGCCGGTCCGACTGTGCAGCTATTTGGCGATATGACCGCGATGGGCACAGCCTATCTGAGCCAGTTCGTGCAGCTTTCCATAGAGCTGCGACCAGAAGGCGAAGCCAGGGATTGGACCAGGGCCTGGTCATTGACTTATTTTTTATGGTGGATCGCCTGGACGCCCTTCGTTGGGGTGTTTATTGCGCGTATCAGTCGCGGGCGCACCATTCGTGAATTCCTGATTGGCGTTGTTTTTATCCCGTCGGTGCTGACCTTGTTCTGGTTTGCCATATTTGGTGGCGCAGCGATTGATGTTCAGCTGACCGATAATGTTGATCTTGGCATTTCGGATTTCGCGACAGCGCCGTCTGCGACCTATGTCCTGATGGAACAGTTCCCGCTGACCCTGCTGACTCAGATTGCTACGTTCCTGTTGATGTTCACTTTTCTGGTGACGAGCGCTGACTCCGGTTCTTACGTGATGGCTGTCTTTTCGTCCCGCCGCAGCGAAAAACCGCCGAAAGGCGAGCGTATTTTTTGGGGCCTGATCCTGGCGGCACTAACGATTGGCGCGATTGCTTCAGCCGAGGGCCAGAACGCGACACGCGCCCTGGCGGTGGTCGGTGCCATTCCACTTGCTTTTCTGATTGTTGCACAGACTTTTTTTACCGGCCAAAGAATTTGGCAGGATTGGCAGGCAGAGCGGTAGGGCACGGTTGCCGTGTGTTGCCAGCGGTTTTTTTGTCGCAGCTTATCCGAGTCTTCGCCTCCCCACGGCTGGGTTGTCACCGGGTACAAACTGTTGGTTCCTGAGCTGGGTCCCGTATCTGCGCCGCAGCATTTCATGCCGCAGCGCATTACGGGATGACGAAAAGTGAGGGTGCGGTGGTTGTCAGGCCATTGCGGTGATGTCCGCTGTGAGGGTAGGATTATTTTTTTGTGCTTTGCGGGCAGCTTTTTCCTGACGGCGGCGCTCGGCGCGGGTGAGATTTTTTTTCGCAAGGCCAGGTGAGGGGAGCGCGGCTGACGCGCCTGCCGGATTATTTTTTTCGCGGCCAATGGTGGCGCTATTGATTGCTTCCTCGATGGCCCTATCAGCAGTTCCATCGATTACAGCGCTTGAGGCCGATGACGGCGCTTGTGTTTCTGGCGCCGGGTCGGTCTCTTGTCGGATTTTCTCCTCTTTTCTGCGCGCTGCCGCAAGGTCCCAGCCCATGCTCTCTTTCAGGTCCTCGAGTTTTTGATAGGAGCGGATGTGGCTGGCCACGAGGCGCACCTGGTCCTGCAACAGGCGGACATCTTTTTCGTCCGGGTTGATGAGGCTTTCCTCGCTGGCAATTTGCAAGGTGAGCCCGTCGAGGGCTGATTCCAGCAATCTGATGCGGTTCAGCGGGGCGAGGTCATCATCCTCGATGGTCCGGATTTCGGGTGCGTGTGTCA
>JALEGM010000074.1 GCA_022763145.1 Aquisalinus sp.
ACGAATAAGAGAATAGGGGATTTAGAATGCGCCACCTGATTGCCGGTAACTGGAAGATGAATGGCCTCAACGCCTCCCTCGCAGAAGTGAGCAAGCTAAAGTCCCTGCTTCAGGAGAAACCGGCAAACGCCGACATTCTGATTTGCCCGCCGGCAACGCTTTTACCTGCTTTGGCGCAGGAAGTTGCGGGGAGCCCCATTTCTGCCGGTGGCCAGGATTGTCATACAGCAGAGTCTGGCGCTTACACTGGCGACGTAAGTGCCGAGATGCTGAACGAGGCAGGTGCCGAGTTCATCATTGTCGGACATTCTGAACGTCGCGCCGACCATGGCGAAACAGATAATCTTGTGAAACAGAAGGCCGAAGCCACTCAACGGGCTGGACTGACTCCCATTATTTGTGTTGGCGAAACGCGTGAAGAAAGAGAGCTGGGCAATGCGGCTGCGGTAGTTTCGGCACAGCTTTCAGGATCACTGCCAGAGAACAGCAACTTCGTCGTCGCATATGAGCCGGTCTGGGCGATTGGCACAGGACTGGTCCCAAGTCTTGATGATATCCGTGAAATTCACAGCCTTATCCGTGAGAAGACACTGGAAGAGACGCGGCTTCTTTACGGTGGCTCCGTTAAACCTGCTAATGCCGCAGAAATACTCTCTATTGAGAATGTAAACGGCGCACTCGTTGGAGGTGCCAGCCTCAAGGCCGAGGATTTCTTCGGCATTATTCAGGCCGTATAAGTGGTGGCCTCTTACAGTGTCGTGATCACATGACCCTGGCTATCATTGCGTTTCTACTTTTGGTTGGACTTCTTTTGCATGGGTTCAGCTACACGAGGAATGTAGAGAGCCGCTTTCGCCCAGCTGGGAGTTTTGTAGAGATCAACGGGACGCGGTTGCATTACCTCGATTTGAATGTTGAGGCTGAAGGCATACCTTTGCTGCTCATACACGGCGCGAGTTCCAGTCTTGCAGATATGAAGATCGCCCTCGGTGACTTAGCCGACAGACACCGACTCATTCTGGTCGACAGACCCGGTTGCGGGTTTTCACAAAGCAGCGCGCAGGTTGGTGAGCTATCGCAACAGTCTGCATTGCTAAACGCCCTTTTGGCCGAATTGGGCATAGAGAAAGCAATCGTGATCGGGCAAAGTCTTGGAACGGCCGTGGCTCTGTCGATGGCCATTCACCATAAAGATCGCGTAGCAGGACTTTTACTACTTGCACCTGTCAGTCACCGCTGGCCCGGCGGTGTCGACTGGTACAATCACGCCGCACGCGTTCCCCTGATAGGGTGGTTTTTCTGCCATGCAATTATTCCCCTATATGGCAGGCTTAATGCTGCGGTGGTCACCAGGCAGGCGTTCTGGCCTAACGACATGCCGGAGGGGTATATCGAAAGCGCGCAAGTCCCACTTGTTTTTCGCCCCGATACTTTCAGGGCAAATGCTGAGGTCATTGCCAACCTGTACCCACAGATCAGCACAATGGAAAAAGAGTACACAAAGCTCAAAGTGCCGTTGAGAATGCTTGCAGGCACGCATGACGCCGTTGTCCTCTCGACCATTCATGGCATGTCACTGCGAAAAAAAGTGGTCCATGCGACGCTACGATATATCCCGCAAACGGGGCATCCTCTGCACCATTTCTGTCTTTCGGAAATTCGCGAAGAGCTTGATGAACTCCAAAGGGATTTGCACCAACAGAGCCAATAGCGAAGGCTTGGCAAGCTGATCGTGTTTGACTATATGCAGTCCTCTTGAGGCTCGTTTGGCCGCTATTAGAGATTTTCCATGTTCACGATTTTTCTTGTTTTACAGGTATTTGTAGTTATCGCGCTTGTGGCGCTGGTCCTTTTGCAGAAATCCGACGGCGGTGCACTGGGCATCGGCGGGGGAGGTGGCGGTGGCCTGATGAGCGGTCGCGGCACGGCCAATACGCTGACGCGCATGACTTCCATTTTAGGCGCAGTGTTCATGCTTAACTCTCTTGGGCTTGGTATTTTTGCCCCTAAAGGCGTGGATCAGGCCGAGGTTGCACGCGAGCTGACAGGTGATGATAATTCGCTTCTCGCGCCAGACGATGGCAACATTACTGCCGACGACCTGTTGGAAGGGTTTGGAGTCGATGCAACTGAGGAGCAAGCACCCGTAGCTGACGACCTCCTAAGTCTTCCAGTTGCCCCGGAACCCTCCGATGGTGAAGCGGCAGATCAGACACCTGAGTCTGATGACAATTCAGCTCCTCAATAAAAATCACTGACAGCACAGAAACGGCCTTTCTTGCTGGCAGAATCCGGCGTAAGACGGACTTCCATGGCGCGATATATTTTCATTACTGGCGGCGTGGTTTCTTCTCTCGGAAAAGGCGTTGCTGCTGCGGCACTCGGTGCATTGTTACAGGCACGAGGCTATAAAGTCCGTTTACGGAAACTCGACCCGTATCTGAACGTGGATCCCGGCACGATGAGCCCGTATCAGCACGGCGAGGTGTTCGTGACTGATGACGGTGCGGAAACAGACCTCGACCTCGGTCATTATGAACGCTTTACAGGCGTTTCAGCCTGTAAGACCGACAACATCACCACCGGCCAGCTTTATTCACAGATTATCGAACGCGAAAGACGAGGCGATTATCTCGGCGCAACCGTTCAAGTCATTCCCCATGTGACTGATGCGATCAAAGAGTTTGTTCTGCATGACCATGGCGGCGCCGACTTCGTGCTCTGCGAGATTGGCGGAACAGTTGGCGATATTGAAGGCCTGCCTTTCTTCGAGGCTATTCGTCAGTTGAAAAACGAATTACCGCCGGGCGATGCTCTATTCGTGCATCTTACCCTGATGCCCTACATTCCCTCGGCTGGTGAGATGAAGACCAAGCCGACACAGCACTCCGTGAAAGAGCTGCGTTCCATCGGTATCCAGCCGGATATTCTGCTTGTGCGGGCAGACAGACCTATTCCCGAAAGCGAGAAACGCAAGATCGCGCTGTTCTGTAATGTGCGGCAGACGTCTGTCATTCAGGCGATGGATTGCCGGACAATTTATGAGGTGCCACTGGCCTATCATGGCGAAGGGTTTGATCGCGAGGTGCTGGAGCTGTTCGGCGTCAATGATGCGCCGCCACCGGACCTCACCAGCTGGCAGGAGATTGTCCGTCGG
>JALEGM010000075.1 GCA_022763145.1 Aquisalinus sp.
GGATTTTGCATTCTATCGTGCGTATGTAGCACCAGACGGAACAGCGTCTGATTTTGCAGAAGAAAATTTTCCGTTTACACCTTACCATCACTTGAAAGTTTCTGCTGCAGGGTTGGATGACGGCGACTTTGTTATGGCAGCGGGCTATCCAGGCAGCACCTCAAGATATGCACGCACGATCGAAGTGAAGAACACATTCGATTGGTTTTACCCCACTTATGTCGACATCATCGATGGCTGGATTAATACAATTGAAGACGCTTCCCCTGAGGGTAGTGATGCACGGATTAAATATGAATCGCGCATTGCCGGCTTGAATAACGTCTTGAAAAACTTCAAAGGTCAGATAGATGGCGCTCTGCGGGTCGGGCTCGTGCAACGACGCGAAGCACGCGAAGCTGAACTGAATGAGTGGATCAGCGCAGATGCGTCACGGGCATCATACGCCGACGCTATCGCACAAGTTGATGATCTTTCAGCAGAAAGTGCGCGTGAGGCCCAGAGAAACTTCTGGTATAATAACGCAACGCGTCCCCAACTTCTGGGCGTGGCACAACGGCTTTATCGCCTGTCAAAGGAGCGGCAAAAACCTGACGCTGAGCGTGAACGCGGCTTCCAGGAACGCGACATGACCTTCTTCCGTCAAAGCCTGGAAGCAATAGAGCGGCGATATGATGCAGACGTTGATAAAGCAGAATGGCTCTTCTTTCTTGATCTCTATCAGAAGGCGCCAGTCGAGTTGCGCAGCGCAGCTCTGGACGCAGCACTCACCCTGGACGCAAATACTGAGTTAAGCGACCTGCCATCCAAACTTGCGCCTTTTTATGCGAATACAACGCTTGGAGATAAGGACGTACGCCTCGCACTTATGACAGCAACGCCTGAAGAGCTGGAAGCAAGTGACGATCCTTTCATCGCACTCGCTATCGCTCTCGATGAAACAGAACTTGTGCAGGAAGAGAGCGCGAAAGACCGTGACGGTCGTCAGGCTCTTTTGCGTCCTCAATATATGCAGGCGATTATCGACTGGCAGCGCTCAAATGGCACAGTTGCCTATCCTGACGCCAATTCCACACTACGCGTCACGTATGGCAATGTTCTTGGCGGGTCGCCCGAGGATGGCCTGATCTATGAACCCTTCACGCGCCTCGAAGGTATTGTCGCGAAGGATACAGGGGTCGAGCCTTTCAATTCACCCCAGCGACAGCTGGATTTGATAGAAGCAGGCGACTACGGCAAGTATGAGTTGCGCAGTATTGGTTCAGTACCTGTCAATTTCCTGTCTGATCTCGATAGTACTGGCGGTAACTCCGGCTCGGCAACCTTGAACAGCCGAGGTCAACTGGTCGGCCTCCTGTTTGACGGTACCATCGAGAGTGTGAACTCCGATTGGGATTTTGACCCACGCACCACCAGAACCATTCATGTTGACACACGCTACATGTTATGGGTTATGGAAAAAGTTGATAATGCTGGTGTACTGATCGAGGAAATGGATATCGTACGCAATTAGAAAACGACTTCCAGAAGCATATGCTTCTGACCCATTTGCGCTGAGCCAATGCGGCGGTTTGCCCTCAACCGTTCGTGATTGGATCAGCAGCGACAACATAGTTTTTACAGGTGCGTAACGCCCCTTCAGCCTTGATAATGTCGCGCGCTTCAGCGCGTAATGCTTCCCCTCGGCCGTGCAGCGCCTGCACCAACGCAGTGTCTGGCAGCGCCTCCAGACCATGCAAAGCAATATCGACCTGAGCGTTGATAAATAACTCTTTATACTGACTGGTAAAATGTTTGACGGCCGTCACGGCAAAGCCGGCACGTTTTAATTGATCCACAACCCAGGGCGATGGGTATTCGCGATACGGCATCCCCCCTTTCAACAGAACGCATGCGTCACGAAACCGGCCAACGTCCCAAACCAGCTGCCCCGCCCTGGAGTCCGGGCGCCCCGTTGGCACATAAGGCTCTATCCCCGTCACATAAAGGGTCGTACGCGTTAAAGGCCTCAAGCGTTTGAACAGATAGGACTGAAAATACGGCGCGAAGCCTTCAATGGCACCGAGCAGATAATCCGCGAGGACAGTGTCGTACACATCGCCTTCCAGAAGCTTCGGATCGACCCAATTCCCCAGCACCACCCGATCCTGCGGCCGCAGCGCCGATCCAGCCGTCTGGCGCACTTGTTCAACAAAGTGCGGTGCACCGGTCACCGCCGTCCAGCGCTCAGTTGCAAGGCCGGTCACCCAGCTGACCGACTTAACCCCTGTCCCCGCATCCAGCAGAGCTCCCCAGGGGCGCTCCCCCTGCAATGTTTCAATATGACGATAGAGTTTTGAGTGCTTCTTGGCCTTGGCTGTAGACATCTGAAACCTTTCACAGGGCGCTTCCACTTCTTCCTATCACAAGAAATCAAACCCCTAAAACTTATGCCCCCCTCTTGTGGCTGCGTATCATGCTGTCCCCTTGAAGAAACAAGACAGGAGACATCAGCTGTCAGCGACAGACGTTTGAGACCTAACCTTTAAGATGCACCGGGCAACATAAATATCTATGAATTGGATAAAAGAAAACTCAAAAGTCAACTCTAGAAATCTAACATGTTTAGGCACATACAACTTATAAGAGCAAAGTACGGAGAGAGATCAAAAATGACCAATTCAACACCAGTTGCTATAAAAGACGTTATCATCGCGGGCGAAGATGATGATATACTGCTGGTTAACTTGCTTGATAATGACATAGAAGAAGATGCAGATGATAATCTGACTGTTGTCAGCGTTAATGGTGACACTTCACTGATTGGAAGTGACTTCATACTAGCGACCGGACCACTTGCGGGCACCTTAATAAGGCTTGATGGTAATGGGCAATTGTCAGTCAACTTAAATGGTCAGTTTAATGACCTTGATTTGCATGAGTCACTAGAAGACAATCTGGAATATACAATTACAGATGGAGTAAAGCTGACCTCCCCAGCATTTTCTGATGGTTTGAGCGTCACTACACTAGATGGAAATAATGGCTTCTCAATAAGTGGTATTAGCAATAACGACTTCTCTGGGGCTGATATTTCAGCGGCTGGCGATCTTAATGCAGATGGTATAGTCGATTATTTAGTCGGCGCACCGCGAACAGGCGAAGGGACAAATGTTTCTGGTTCTGTTTATGTTATATTCGGCCGTGAAGGAAGTTATCAGTCCACACTGGAATTATCTGAGCTGGATTCAAGTATCGGTTTTGCAATAAATGGAATTGATCAAAGTCCGACATCAGATCAAACTGGCAGCAATATATCTTCCGCCGGTGACATTAATGGTGACGGTATCGCTGATATCATCATCGGCGCACCGAGGGCAACAGTGAATGGTAAAGTGAATGCTGGACAAGCATTCGTGGTATTCGGTAGCAGTACAGGCTTTAACTCAGATTTAGAGCTATCTTCCTTGGATGGTACAAATGGCTTTAGAGTAGAAGGCTTAGACCAAGGGGACTTACTTGGCTCATCTGTAAGTAGCTTGGGGGATGTCAACGACGATGGCGTGGACGACTTTGTAATCGGTGCACCTCAGGCAGATTCAAATGGAAGTCTTGCTGGTGAAGTATATATTATTTATGGGAGCACTGGTGGCTTTAGCGCCAATCTCAGGCTTGATCTTCTCAATGAGAATACAGGATTAACGATAACGGGGAGCCAGTCTGGCGAAAGATTCGGCACTACCTCTAGCGACGCCGGTGATGTAAACAACGACGGCATAGCAGATATCATTATTGGAACTAGCGCTACAGGTGAAGACTTTAATCCCGAAGATGCGGTAGAAGCCTACGTGATATTCGGCAACAGCGCTGGCATTGCTAGCGATCTTGAGCTCTCGAATTTAGACGGATCGAATGGTTTTATCCTTGACACCACGGAAGACCGAAGCGTCAACAAAGTATCGTCAATTGGTGACTTCAATGGCGACGGGATAGACGACTTCATTATAGGCAGACAACGTGAAAGTACTAATCAAAATGAGGCTGGGGTCTCATACATAATCTTTGGCTCCTCGGACGGTTTCGATAGGACAATTTCTCTTCCATCCCTAAACGGATCGAATGGTTTCGCTATAACTGGTATAAATGAGAACGACTATAGCGGATCTGACGTAAGCAACTTAGGCGATGTAAACGGAGATGGCTTGGATGACCTGATAATCGGTGCTCGTTACGCCACACCTCAAGGCATTATGACAGGGGCTGCGTATGTATTATTCGGCTCGGCTGAGGGGTTCTCTTCGACTTTTTCGTTATCTGATATCAATGGTTTCAATGGTTTTGTCATCCAAGGCGCTGTTGAAGGTAACTTGTTTGGTAATGATGTCTCAGCGGCAGGCGATATAAATAATGACGGGTTTGCTGATATTATCATTGGAGCCGCACGTGCGGCTCCAGGTAATCGTAACGACGCAGGTCAATCTTACATAATCTTTGGCTCCGAGAATATTTCACAAGAATTCAGTACTGCTACTATTAGCATTACCGTTTTGGGCTCTAATGACATCGATCTTATCGGCACATTTCGAGCAGAGACAATCGAGGGGGGAGACCAGAGCGAAAATATTTTTGGCCGAGGGGGAAATGATGTTCTCAGAGGAAATGAGGGTAACGACCTTATTTCCGGTGATGCTGGCCGAGATACTATATTTGGCGGTGATGGAAAAGATGAACTGATTGGTGGTGACGGCGGTGACACGATATTTGGTGAGGCTGGTAACGATAATATATCAGGCCGACGCGGTAGTGATAATATTTTTGCCGGAGAAGGTAATGATTTTGTTGCAGGCCGAGGCCTGGCAGATGTCATTTTCGGTGGCGAAGGTAATGATAAACTACGCGGGAATGGTGGCAATGACAGGCTTCACGGTGACGCCGGGGATGATTACCTTATTGGTGGCCAGGGCAATGATATACTTTTTGGAGGTGATGGAGACGATATACTGGATGGTAGGTCCGGCAACGATACACTCTCTGGTGGCTCTGGCAGAGATACAATTTCCAGTAAGGGGGGCAATGACATAATCATTTTTGAAACTGGTCATGAGTCTGTAACCGTGACGGATTTTCGAGATGACCAAGATACGCTTGATTTATCATCCTACGGATTTCTGGATGTCAGTGAAGCGATAGCTTTGATGGAGGAGCAAACCAGCGCAGTCGTGTTCACCACTAATGGGGATACCCTTATATTAGAGGGAATTACAATTATTCAACTGCAAGACGATATAATTGTCTAAAAACAGATCAACTCGCACGCAAAGCGCAATCCGCCATATGCGCGCCTTCGGCGCTAATTAAATTTGTCCACCTGAATTTAATTAGCGCCTGAAGCCTGCCACTCTTGCGCACCAAAAAAACTTATGGGCCCCCTCTTGTGGCCGCGTATCATGCCGTCCCCTTGAAGAAACAGGACAGGAGACATCAGCATGTATGACGCAGATATTGCACCCACTGAGGGTGCGGCAGAACCGTTTGATGCAAGCCCGTATAACGCGCCGTACCCGGCGGATGAAGAGACGCGGCCCTGGCGGCAACGCAACCTTGCAGCCGAGACAGATCGGGAGAATTACATCTCCTGCAGTGATCCGCTGCGCTCCATGCGCGAGGCGACCGGCCACACCCTCAGCCGCATTGAATATAGCGAATTGATGCTGGACCGTCTCTCGCGTCAGGTCATGGGTCTGTGCAGCGAGCAGCTGTTGCTGGAAGAGAAACTGGTCAAACAGGTGCTCGATAAAACGCGCATGACCACCAGCATCATCCGTGGCTACCAACACCTGTTCACTATGCGCGAGGAACTGATGACGCGCTGTCAGATGTTGCATGAACGCGATGAAGCGGCAGGCGCGACATTCGACAGATTGCAGGCCGCCAGAGAGGCCGAACGGATCACCCCGGCAGAAGACCCGCAGGCGGAAGAAAAAATACTGAAACCGTGGACGATACTGCTAAAGCCGAGTTTGCCAGCCTGATGGCAGCAGAGCTGGAAGCGATGGACGCAGAGGTTACACATGACGCGCCGCCTGCCGAGGAACCAGCGTATGACGCAACCTGTGCGCCCTCTGACAGCACCGGCCCTGACATTAACGGCATAGAGCTTCTGCTCGCCCGCGAAAATCTGCCGCCAAAAGCACGCACCACGTTGAAATCCCTGCGTGCCGCCCTTCACCAGACCGGGACCCTGAAAAAGTCGGCATTGGAAAAGGGAGCGCGCAGCACGCCATAGCGACAACAACTGACGCCTGCTATAGTGAGAAAAAATGGAGCGAGACATGAACCATCTGCCGCTTATCGCAGGACTCATCATCTTCCTTGGTGTACACCGTATTCCGGCAGCGCCAACCTTTCGAGCCAGCCTGATCGAGCGTTTCGGCGCAGGGGGGTATAAGGGCCTCTTTTCCCTGGCCTCTGCCCTCGGGCTCGGGCTGTTTGTCTGGGGCTTTGGCCTCGCCCGGCAGGATCCCGTATTGCTCTACACACCGCCCCCGGTTTTCACGAACGTCACGGCTGCGCTGATGATCCCGGTCTTCATCCTGCTTTTTGCCTATGGCTTGCCAGGGCGCATCGCCGCCGCTGTGAAGCACCCGATGCTGCTGGCCATCAAGATCTGGGCCCTTGCGCACCTGCTTTCGAATGGTTTCGTCCATGAAGTTCTGTTCTTTGGCAGCTTTCTGGGTTGGGCCGTCTTTGATCGGATCTCTTTGAAAAAAAGAGGCGTCGCTGGTGCCACTACGGGTAGCGCGCCCCTGCGCAATGATCTCATTGTAGTATTTGGCGGCCTCGGCGCCTATGTCGTATTCGTACTCTGGCTGCATCAGATCGTGACGGGCGTGCCGGCCATATACTGAGCATCAGGATGCACAGTTTTCGCGATCAGTTCACAGCAATTGTCATCGGCGCCTCCGGTGGCATTGGGCAGGCTGTCTACGCGGCGCTGAAAAAAAATCCGCGCTGCGGCGAGGTCATCGCCCTCTCGCGCAGCAGCACGCCACCGCTAGACCTGACAGATGAGATCAGCATCGCTAATGCCGCAGCAGACATGAAAAAAAATCTCGGCGCCATAGATCTGGTCTTTGTGGCCAGCGGCATTCTTGCCCCGGCAGGCAAGGGCCCGGAAAAAACCATCCGCCATATCGAGCAGGCCGACATGTCCACAGTCTTTGCGGTGAACGCCATTGGGCCAGCGCTCATTGCACGTCACTTCGCGCCGCTGCTGGTGCGTGACAGCAAGTCGGTCTTCGCCTTCCTGTCTGCCCGTGTCGGCTCCATCGGCGATAATCAGCTCGGCGGCTGGATATCCTACCGTGCCTCCAAGGCGGCCCTCAATCAGATCATCCGCACAGCATCCGTGGAGATCGCCCGCACCCGAAAACAATCTGTGTGCCTGGCGCTACATCCGGGTACAGTGGATACGAAACTCAGCAGTGACTACACAACCGAGTACGAGAAGTTCACACCTCAGCAGTGCGCAGAGAAACTTTTGAGTGTCATAGAAAACAAAAAGCCGCCAGAGAGCGGCGGCTTCTTTGATTACGCCGGTAAGGCGATTGATTGGTAGGCTGTTGACGTCAGGCGACTTCTGCCACCTGGCTCTCAACACGCGGCAACGTCATGACGACACTCGTGCCCGCCGCCTCGCTGGAGGTGATATCAATCGTGCCATGGTTCGCCTTGGCTACAGTTGAAACCAGCGCGAGACCAAGGCCGATGCCTTCATGTTCGCGTGACAGTGAACTGTCGCCCTGACGAAACGGTTCACACACATCGTTGAGAACTTCCTGCGGGATACCAGCGCCAGTATCGGCCACACGCACCATAACGCAGTCAGCGCCGGTTTTGATCATGATGCTGATATGCCCGTTTGGACGATTGAACTTCACGGCGTTGCTCAACAGCTCACGCATCGCCAGCATAATCTCCGGCTGGTGCGCAAACACATCAACCCGGCGTCGGAGACTGTCGAGAGAAACCGTCAGGCGCTTGGCTTTCATGCGAGGCCGCATCGCGCTGATCTCCTGCTGCAGGCTTGCAATCAGATCAAAGCTGGCAGGTCTGGCATTCGCATCTTCGGAGCGCAACCGGGCAAACTCCAGCATCCTGTTGACCAGCAACAGCATGTCCTGGCCGCTTTCCCGGATTTGCGACAACAACGCGATGGACTCAGTTCCGTCGGCATTTACCTCAGGCTGCTCGCCTTCAAGAACATGCGCGAGGCCAATAATATGATTAAGCGGTGTTCTCAATTCATGGTTCATCATAGAGAGAAATGCATCGCGTGCAGTATCTGCGGAAACACTCTGCTCTGTATGAGGAGCAGCTTCCTCCGCCGCCTTCAGTTTGGCAAACTGGTAATCGCTCAGGGCATGGCTGATCGCTTCTTTGAGAACATCCGCTTCACAAGGCTTGCGCAGGAAGCGCATAACCTGCCCTTCATTCACAGCCGCAATCGCGGTCTCTTCGTCGGAGTTACCGGTCAACATGATACGACGAATGTCTGGCGCATCTGCTTTGACACGCTTCAACAATTCTATGCCGTTCATCTCCGGCATTTTCATGTCAGCGACAATAACGCCGATATCGTCATGCGCCGCAATCAGCTCAAGCGCCTGGGCACCACGTTCAGCCGTAATGATATTGAAGTCCATGGACATGCGACGACGCAAGCCCGCAAGCAATCTTGGTTCGTCGTCAACAAGAAGTATCTTCTCAGGCGGCATCGGCATTTTCTACATCTCCATGGAGGTTTGTCAGTAACTGGTTCTGAATGGGCAGGCAGATCAGGAATGTCGTGGCGTAGCCGGGAATATCAACGAGGGTCAGTTTTCCATCATGCCCTTTGATGATACAATCCTTAGCCAGCGCAAGGCCCTGGCCGGTCCCCTTCCCAACTGGCTTTGTGGTAAAGAACGGATCAAAGACTTTTTGACGCAGGGATTCAGGTATGCCTGTTCCTGTGTCACTTATCAGCACAGATACATAATTTTCATCATACGTGGTCTGGATACGAATACGTCCATAACCAGAATCGGTATCTGCAACCGCATCAATCGCGTTGATAACAACATTCAGAAGAACTTGCTGTACCTGACCTTTTCGGCACAGAATTTTCGGCAGGTTTTCATCGAGATGAAGTTTGATGTCTGCAATATTCTTATGTCGACTGCGGCAAATCTTGATCACGTTTTCAATAACGATATTGAGATCAGTTTCATCGTCATCACCAGTCCCCGGATGCGCAAAATCCTTCATCAACAGAACGATATCCCGAACCTGTCGAATGCCCTCACGAGACTCGGTCAAGGCATCCTGTATCTCAGACACAAGAGATTGAAGGCATATATCGCTGTTATACTGATTGATTTCCTGAATTTCAGATGTAAAATCCAGAATACCTGCTTCAGAGACAGCTTTGCGCAGGGCTTCAAAGTTTGCATACGATTTATAGATCTTCTGCAACCCGTCTACGAGAAAATCCAGATTATCACCAATAAACTGGATCGGTGTATTGATCTCGTGTGCGATACCACTCGACAAAGCGCCAATAGCTTCAAGACGGCGCGCTTCATCAATCTGCTGCGCCATTTGTGTACGCGCTTTTTCAGACTTGAGGCGTGTTGTAATGTCATTGAGTACCAGAAGGTAATGGATATCACTGCCAACAGGGCCTTTATACCCCTTCACTTCAACAGGGATTTTATGACGCTCTCTGGGCGCAACCTGCTCTTGCTCAAACAGAAAATGCCCTTGAGGCAACTCCTGCAGCTGGCTGCTCAACCCGGAAAGGATTTGATCAACATGGATGCCATGAATATCAGCGCCGTCAACGTTCAGAAGGTCTTCAGCAGCTTTATTGACACCTTTAATGACAAACTCACTTGTACACAGGACAATGCTGTCCGGTACGGTGGCCATAATGCCTGAGAGGATCGAGTTCGCATACTTGAGTTGTTCGGCATTTTTCTGCAATTCAACATGCTTGTCATACAGCTCCCGACTTTTACTCTCAAGCAGGGTCTCGGCTGCTTTACGACCGGCTTTCTCACGCCGGGCAATAGCTTCAAATGTTGCCTGGTTTTCGCTCATATCAATCTTTCACAAGTGTAAATTCAATGCGGGAGACTGCGTCATCTTCAAGCACTCTTCTGGAGATAGTGGCTGTTTCACCGAAGTAGGCGAGACAGCCAGTCATCAAGCCCTCACAGACATCACCGAGGTGACGGCTGGAATTGTAAATCATGACAAATGTGTTTTCGGTATGCGCGATGACCTCAAAAGTCGGCAACTCCGCATCAGGATACAGCTTGAGCACTTCCTTGTGGATATGGTCCTCAGTCGAGGCCAGAAAACTGAATGCATCGGAACAATGTTCAAAAAACTGCGGATAGATTTCAGCGAACCGCCCAAACAGGTGCTTACCGAAAATCTTCATAAGGTCAGGCACTGGCACCGTCATCTTCTGCGACAGCGCCTGAACAAGTGCCCCCATTTCACAAACGGGATAAGTTCCAACAGACGTATAGGCACCGCCAGACGCAAGATCTGCATCATCAATAGCTTCTTGCAGGAAAGCAGGGGACTGCGTGTCCTCAACAAGGTCCATCAACTCTGTAAAAACGATACCCTTCATGGCCCTGCTCCCCGGGAGAATAGAAACGTATGGGAGCAGTCTTAAATACTAAAAGTTGAGTTTTGTTGAATTTCAAAGCGTAAGGGGCGTAATTTTGGTCTGTATAAGTAAGAACTTGTTTACCACTTCACACCGGTCAGTTCCTCAGAGGTTTGCCATAGCTGTTCAGCTGCCTTGTTATCTCGGGCAAATGTTTCGGATTCCGTTTCCCTGACAGGGCCACCCATTTCCTGGAATCCGGTGGGGCCGTAATATCCGCCACTGTGCACCTTTGGCTCCGTCGCAGCTAGCAACGTCGGGTAAGCCCCATATTTGGCACTTTGGGCGAATATTAAATTCATCAACCCAAAAGCTGGTTTCCAGAGTTTGCCAGGGCCAGTAAATTGCAGGTTTGTCGCAGAATATCCTGGATGGCATGCCATAGCACTGACAGCGCTGTCTGACTTTTTCAACCGTCGACTAAGCTCATGAATAAAAAGCAGGTTGGCTAACTTACTCTGGGAATAGGCAAGCACGGGATTATAGGCTTTTTGCGATTGCAAGTCCTTGAAATTGATCCTTTTACGCCCATATTTGTGGGCAATACTTGCAACACTGACAATGCGTCCACTTTTATTTTCTACGAGTGGGAATAACTGTCCGGCCAAAGCAAAATGTCCCAGATGATTGACACCAATCTGCATTTCGAAACCATCCCCGGTCGTTTCCCGTTTCGGCGGCATCAAAATTACAGCCATGAGAAAAATACCAACAAAGCCAACTACATATTTCGAAAGAGGTGTTGCAGAACGGGCTACAGAGGAGAGGTCAGCAAGGTCCAGCCCCATGGCGCGAATATCCGCTTGCGGCGCCTCCTCTTTAATAGAGCGAACCGCTTTATCTGCTTTTTCCGGACTTCGACAGAGGATAATGACCTCCGCACCTGCGCCAGCAAGGGTACGCGCCGCTTCAAAACCAATGCCACTATTACCGCCTGTGATGACGAATCGGCGACCCGATACGTCTGGCATGTCTTCCGCTTTCCAGCCATTGATCCCAAAGCGCTGCATTGATCCGTGTCCTTTTCACAGTACTGTACGAATATAGCGATCACGCTAGCTAAAAGCCATAGCGCATACCGCTTCCGCCTGCGGCATCACTGCCAGAACGTGCAGAAACCTCCGGCGCCATACTGGCAAAAGCTGCGAGAGCCTCCTCATCATTCGGAAAAGCCATCAGATACCGTTCAAATAAGGCACGGGCACGGGCGATATCTCCCGCTGAAGCGGCGCACAGTGCTGTTTTCTTATAAGCAACCATATCCCATGCATCCTGCTGTAGCTGATGGTAATAGGAAGTACACGCTATGGTTTCATCCCCTCCCTCTTCACCAGTCGAGACTGTTCGATTACCCAATCTCTTCACCTGCCGAGACGGAGATACCGGGACAGCAGCTGGTTGAGGCATCCTCTCTCGGCCTGTTTCGTTTGGCACAGTAGCAGGTACTAGAGTGTCAGAGATTTCTTGCCCTCTACTTGTGGAAGCCGGAACAACTTGATCAAACAACGGCTCTGCCGGGTGATACAAATCGATGCAAATGGTTGTGCTACCGCAAGCCGCAATCTCGCTGCGAATCGGAGCGTCTGCCGTACTCACGGTTAGCCGAGCAGCATTACCCAGGTTCTCGATACTCAGCCCTGAGACGAACTTGCCTGATGCTGTCATGTCAATATCAAGCGCACCGGATATACCGGCGAGATAATATCGACCATCACGCTGCTTATCACCAGCACATTGCCGCCCACAAATTACGATCACACGGGATACGCCGGGCGCTTCACCAACCTTCACATTCTGAAATGGCGGCACAAGACTTGGCCCCTGTGCCCAAACAGACAGGACAGGGAAACACAGGGCAAAACCGAAAAGGAGCAGCACCAGACGCATAGTGACGTAAATGTCACTCTGTTCGCCACGGAAAGGCAAGCTACCGACTTTCGAGCAAAGTATATCGACTAAAGGAAGCTTTCTGGAAGAGATGCAATCTGATCCACAGTTTGCGCCGCTGAGACAAGATCAATGTCACCACGCCAGAACACAATCCAGTTGCCGCGACGTACAGCACCATCTGTGTGGGTGTAATAGAAGTCATTAAAACTATTATTTATCCGGGATCGGAGGAAAAATCGTGGTACATTCTGCTCAAGTCGTTGCCATACGGCCTTGGCTAGGCCTTCACCACGGGCGCTTTCTGCGACAGCAAACTTATCCAGATATGGGACCTCGGCACCAGGCAGCCGGCTCACAATAGCTGCGGCCCGATACTGTTCGCTGATAATGGCAGCATTCATTTCCAGATTATCCCACCAATTAGGTGTCAGTGTCCGACCGAAACTTTCCTCGATCACCCCCGAAAGGCGATCAGCCTGAATGGCAGACTTGTCGGCATAATCCACTACTCCCTCTCCCTGGCGGACATATGTACCCGAACCACCATGAGTGAAAAGCTCACGCACCAGTTCCTGCGGTTTGGTTATGGAAACTGAACTCTCCAACGGCAGATCATCCAATAGCTTGTAAATTTCCGCCAGCTTGAGACGCATACCTGAATGCAGCCAATCAGCCTGCATCAAAGATTCGTAATCCGTCGTCAGGTTGATTGTATCAATGATCTCATTCTTGTCATTCAACAGGCCACCAACGCCGGACAAGAAGATGATCTTCATTGGTTGCAAGGCATGGACAAGAGCCGTCACGACAGCATCCCCGTTGATATTGACGATCTGACCACCTCGGGTCACGCCAAGGCATGTGAGAATTGGCATAGCACCGGAGCCGATCACAGACCGTATCAAATTCTGCTGGATTCCAGTTGCACGACCAACAAGACCGAACTTCTCCTGATCGAGATAATCTGCCTCGATGACACCCGCGTTGAGCGTATGAGCCTCGACACCTTTCGCTCGGACAGCTTCAACCAGTTTCAAATTCTGCGCGAGAAAGACCTTGCGTGCTACTTCCAGAACCTCGGGGGTTGTTACACGCAAACCATCAATCTTCTCAGGTGTCAGACCGGCTTCTGACATCGCTCTGTCCAATTGCGGACCACCGCCATGGATCACTACAGGGGTCAGCCCAACCTGATGCAGAAACGCGAGCGCCGCTGCTGTTTCTTCAAGCTGTTCCTCAAGGATTGCCCCACCGATCTTGATGATCGCGAACCGATCTGCGTCAACTCCCGCAAAGCGCTGCAGATACGTACGCACCTCTTTTGACCCGCTCACATGTGAGAGGAGTTCAACCACTGTCTGTCTGACTGTCTCGGAAGGTCCCGACATTTTTGACCTCTACAATACATAACCCCGACAAAAAGCCGGAACTGGCTCTATGCCGGGGCATCGATCGGGAATCAAGCAGACGCCCGTCGTCAGTTTATCCGCGCGCTGGCAAAAGCTTCGGATTGCGCAGCAGGGCCGCTGAAATCAGCGTGATTATTAAAGCGACAGGAAATATTTCAATGAAAGTAATCGGAATCCGAAAGAATGGATTTCCATAATTGGCCATAGCAGCTTTCATTTGCGCTATGCGCGCTTCCATCTCAACTTCAGACAAGCCTTGATTTTTGAGATTCTCCGTCAACGCGGCAACGTAATTTTCTGCAAAGGCATAATCTGTAGCAGCCAGGTAAATTTCCCAGCAGACTATATACGCGACACTGGCAACCAGTGAGATCAGAAGACCAAGCTGAAATGCCTTACCGAATGAGATGACGCCGCCTAACTCTTTATCACGATAGCGCTTGATACCAATGAATATCAGTGACAACGCGACTATCATGAAGAGATAGCCTATCGTCTGCGACGACCCGAAGCCTTTGCCATCCGATAAAGCGTAACCTGTCACCATACTGGCGATGATGATTGCGCCGGCAATGGCGCCGTAAATTAAAGCGATGCGTATCATTTCGTTGCCCTCCTTTTCTGGCATGATGACACAGAAAAAGCCTGAAATATGCCCACCATGATATCGCCCGAACGGGTGATTGAGTGAAAATCACCCCTTTAGACAAGCGGATCAGGGAATCAGAGCCAGTTCGCGGGCTTTCTGAACGGCCTGTGTCCGCCGTTGCACCGAGAGCTTTTCATAGAGCTTGGCGATATGTGTTTTCACCGTGTTCGGGGAGATCTCGAGTGTGCGGGCGATCTCCTTGTTAGTCTGGCCATCGGCGAGAAGCGTGAGGACTTCATACTCACGATCACTGACCCCCAGAGAAGCAAGTGCTGCTGTATTTTTCTCAAAGCTATCGGATCGAGGACCACGCGTTAAATGCATACCTACCCAAGCCCCCAAAACGGTGAAGGCGATAGCGATCAGAATAATATAGATCTCAACAGAGTAGGCTCGTGTGAGATGCTGGAATTGCAACCACTCCAGAGCAAACGCCGCAGCAGCCATAATGCCTGCATATATGAGTATCGTGCGCCACATATCTGACTACTCTGGCTCAAACTGCGCTTCAAAGCCAGCGACGAAGACGTCATGCTGGCTGGTTCGAGCATGATAGGTTATTACTGACGTCAGCAAAGAAAAGAGAGGGCCACATGAGGGGACTGGTTCAAATCATCACGGCATTCTGCCTGATACTGGCATTTGCAAGTCCGGCAGCAGCCCAGCGAGAAGTGACAATTCGACTGGCGCATGTCGATGGGGCGGAATGGCAAAAGTCCAAGAAGGGAGCCGCCGCAGCAATCTTCAAAAACATTGTCGAGAATGAAACGAATCTGACGGTACAGCTTTTCCCGGCCAAGGCGCTGGGCGACGAGGATGATCTGGTACAACAGGCGCAGGAAGGCACGGCCCAGATGGTTATTGTCTCGGCGGCACTCTCGAAACTGTGCAAGCCGGCCTACGTGCTCGACATTCCTTACACATTCTCCAGCGCCCCGGTTGCATGGGACGTGCTGGATGGACCTTTTGGTGACGAACTGGCCCAAACTTGTCTTGATCGCACTGGCCTGCGCACGCTTGCCTTTGGGGAAACCGGCTTTAGAAACTTCACCAATTCCAAGCGACCCGTCAAAACACCCGCTGACCTGAAGGGATTGAAAATCAGGGTGCAGCCTATTCCGCTATACATAGAGATGGTGAAGGCTCTCGGTGCAGAACCAACACCGATTGCCTGGTCAGAATTACCTAACGCGTTGACGACAGGCGTTGTCGATGGGCAGGAAAATCCGGTTGGTACTATTTACAATAACAACCTCCATAAGCTGCAGGATTACATGATCCTTGACGGTCATAATTACGCAGTGGATTTCATCCTCATCAATGATGAATTTTATCAGTACCTCTCCGAAAATGACCGCGCAGTGGTGTCAAAGGCAGCGCGTGTGGCCGGTACAATGAGCCGTGCAATCCAACAGTTCAACACAGCAGAAAGCCTCTCGGTTGTGATCGAAGAAGGCATGGAAGTGCACGTGCCTTCAGAGGAAGAGCTGGCGCAATTCAGGGAACTGGCTCGGCCAGCCGTGATTGTCTGGTTGGAGGAAGAACTGGGTGCTGATGCTATCTGGATCGAGAAACTCGAGCAAGCTCTGGCAGACACGCAAAACCAGATGAATTGATGCAACGTCTGCTGATCACAATAACAAAAGCAGCTGAACGCTTCTTTGCTGTTGGCGCCGGATTATCCATGGCGTTGATGTTCAGTATCGTTTTCATTAATGCGCTCAGACGTTACACGTTAGGCAAATCATTTGAATGGGGCGAGGAACTGCCGGTTTACCTCGCAATCTTTGGGGTCATGTTCGGCTGTGCTCTTGGCTACCTGCATGATCGGCATGTAAGACTCGCCATCTTTATTGACCCGCTGCCTGCCTCTACAAAACGCTGGATATTCGCAGCTGTTGACCTGGTTATGACCGGTGCCGGTGGAATGCTAGCTTATTCAGGATGGCTATTTGCAGCACGGCGCGGAAATGTCGAATCCTCTGGTTTAATCAGTACAGCCCGTGACCTGGCTGAGTTGACGGGTATCGAAGCGTTAGCTTTTCTTGGTCAGATGTATCCATGGCAGTTTGCCATGTGTTTTGGCGGCGCCATGATCAGCCTGGCCGCTTTCCTGAAATTTCTGGAACGCATAAGTGGTGAAACACGCAATTTGGACGATACGTCAGGAGAATTAGCCTGATGGTCTATGCATTACTAATACTTGGATTAGTGATTGGTGTGCCAGTCGCGTTTGCCATTGTTGTGGCACTGTTATTCTTCATGGCGACAGGAGAATTCCCTTATCATATTCGTATTGTTGCCACTGAGATGTTTGGTGGACTGAAGTCTTATCCGCTGCTGGCGATCCCGCTGTTTATTTTGGCGGGCGAATTGATGAATGAATCCGGGATCACCCAAAGGATTATAGCCTTTGCCAATTTTCTGGTTGGTCGGATGCGGGCTGGACTTGCCCTGGTCAATATCTGGGCCTCAGTAATATTTGCAGGTCTATCAGGCTCTGCCATTGCTGATTCCTCTGCCCTCGGACGCATTTTTATTCCTGAAATGGAACGCCGCGGCTATCCGCGGGATTTTTCAGCTGCGCTGACGGCGGCATCTTCTGTGATCGGGCCTATTATTCCGCCCTCTATTCCCGTTATCATTTATGCCCTGACTGTCACGGGTGTTTCCGTGCCGGCGATGTTTCTGGCAGGTGTTATTCCAGGATTGCTCCTGGCGGTTTTTCTTTCTGCTTACGTCATGATCGTGGCCGGTGATTACGCAAAGGGCGATGAGCTGGCAGATCGCGATCCGGCCTGGAAGATCGTTCTTGATGCCCTCATCCCGTTATTGATGCCGATTTTTGTCGTAGGCACCATTCTGGCGGGTGTTGTCACCCCTACCGAGGCAGCGAGTTTCGCCGTTGCCTATGCTCTTTTCATCGGACTTTTTGTTTATCGCGAAATCAAGCTGCAGCGCTTGCCGGACATATTTGCCAGGGCGATGCGCGATGCCGCCGTCATCATGATCCTCATTGCGGCGGTCGCTGCTGCAAACTGGCTCCTGACTTACAATCGTGTGCCCAACATGATTTCCGAATTCGTCCTTGTGTATGTCGATGCGCAGTGGATGTTTCTGCTTGCTGTCATCGTCCTCTTCCTGTTGGTCGGGCTTTTTCTGGAAGGTATCGCAGCAATGCTGGTGCTGGTGCCAATCCTGCACCCAATCGCCGTCAGCCTGGGCATTGATCCGACGCATTTCGGCATCATTGTCATCTTCAATCTGATGATCGGCCTTATTACGCCCCCCATCGGACTTTGTCTGTTTGTGGTGGAGAATGTTGCTCAGGTCGGCATGGCGAAGATCATCGCACGCATATTCCCGTTCTTCCTTGTGGAAGTGGCCGTCCTGTTGCTGATTACATTCGTGCCACAGACCGTAACCTTCCTGCCTGACCTTTTTGGGTTATAGCCTTCTAGTTCAGAACGGCAGTGCTGAGCCGATCATGGTCAAAAGGGCCAACAGGCCGAAGATAGACCCTGTAACACCGGCTGACATGATGATCGATATAAACACTTGTTGGTTCCTTTCCCGTTGCCTCATGAATAAGAGGTGGGAACGATCTGCCAAAACCTAAGTGACGGGGATCACACTCTGCCACGCTAAAGAAAATTTAGAGCAGATTTTTTTCACAGCAGAAATTAGCCCCTAAACCGGGACAATAAAAAAGGCCGGTCAAAACCGGCCTTACGTTCTCATTGATACTTTTGCTGATTAGCTGATGCCAAGCATCATGAATGCGGCCGCAGCCAGCAAAAACAGCATGATAAATGAAAATGACTGTATGACAGGTGTCAGTATCAATTTTTCCTCGTTTGTTGCTTCAACCTCACACAATAGAGATAGGCAATCTCACAGCAATTTGAAGTGACGCAAATCACACAATCTGAAACCGAAACAAGCCTTTTCAAGTTGCAGAGAGGTTAGCAGGATCCGCTACAATTCTGGGAATTGTTCACACCCGCTACCTTTCAAAGGATAATCTTCCTAAAGTTTAACTGCCAGCCTCTCATAAATAGCCCCGAAATCGGGATTAAGACGCCGGACAGGAAACAAACAGAGCGAATTGTCAAAGAGCCGCCAGCCTTGCCAAAGGGCCAACCCGCACGAAGATGATGATACTTTCGAACAGAATTATAATAGAACAAAAAACGAATAATGTCAATTAATATTTTCTCTATTAATGCCCTTAGCCAGGTCGCATCAGGCTAGTGCGACCTGTATTTCGCAGCTCGAACTCAGGTCTCAGAGGGTCCAAGGTCATCAAACAGCCAGAGCACCAAAATCAGCGAAAACATGCTGACATTTAAAAACAGGCTCACAATAGCATTTGTATCCAATTTTTTTCTCACCTTGCTTCCTATACCAGGAACAGATGGGAAGTGAGGCAGCTGATAGAAGTGACAAATATCACACCTATCAGCCGACTTTTAATTGAGGATCACAAAAGCAAGCGTCGCAACAAAAGCCAGTTCCATCATAACTGTCAGCGGCAGGCGCACACCGAGATACCAGTCGGGCGCGCCAGAGCCACGTCGGGTAGCTCGCAGATCGTCAAACAGGAGCAATGGCAAGGCAATAACGATAATGAAGAGGCGCACCAGATCACTTTCCATCAGGAATAGCGGCACAGAAATAAATGCTGGTACGATGCCGCCAAAGAGATTGGTAAAGGTTGGTCCTGCTGAATTCATCACCGCAATGCCCCAGCGAATGCCGCCGAAAAAAGCGAGCAACACACCACCTGCCAGAATGATATAATCAATCAGGTATGGGCCGATATCCATTGGTCGCGCCCAAACCAGAATTGCCCCAATAATCAAGGGCAACGCCCCTGCATATGCAATCGCCGCAGCAGCCTGCGTCAGGCCGTTATTGCTGCTGCCAGCCATGCTTTGGTCCGTTGTAGAATACCGGGTCATATAATGGTTCATGACGCATTCTCCCCTTTCGATAATCCTCTCATTTTCACTCAATAATATAAGTATGACTGACATCTGGTACCATCCCTTGAGCGCAGGATTCGTATTGCCAAGCCGGTTATTTTCAGCCCGTACTTGCAATCGGTCGGGCGCAGCGTAGGCTTAAAATCAACTATTGAGAGGGGACGGGATATGAAGCCGCTTACAACTTTAACGAGCCTGATTGTCACTGCCGGCTTGGTCGCGTGTTCGACAACACCCCCCTCAGACGAGACGACTGAGTCGTCTCCTATTGCTGCACGCACTGTCACCAGCGCGCCAAGCGAAGAACAGCCGGCGCTACCGGCGGAACTCGTACAGCTGGTTGCCGAAAATCCGACGCCTGATGACGCTGAGGCAGAAATGGCCCAGCGGTCCGACCCTTTCGGCATTTATGAGCGTGAACGTGCCTTGAAAGATGATATCCTGTTTCAGGAACAACGTGCTCTGATCGATCAATTCCGGGAGTTAAGCGAGGCAAAACAGGAACCTCTCACCCGCCGAGAGCGTCGTCGCCTGACAAACACATTTAACAGTCTGGTCGATTTGGTGATGGAAAACCTCCTGTTCGAGGGACGAGATGAAGAGACCGATGAGATTCTCTATGATTATATCGATCTGGATGATGATTTTTCACTTTCTCTCAATCAGCGCAGGCTAACCCAGAGCGAAGCACTCGAAATCCTGTGCTTTTCCATGAACGACAATAAACAGTTAAACCAGTCAGACTGCGCCTTGGCTTATACGGTCATCCCGACAAAAAAGATGAATGCGCGTTGGAACAGCGATATCAATTCTTATGAAATTCCGGTCACTGATTTTCCTGATGATCCAGCAACGATTTATCCGCAACAACTTGCCTGGAACCTGGAGAAGAACCGTATCGTCCTACCAAACTCTGATTTCTACTATGGTGAAATGTACATATTTGGCACCTTCACCGAGAATGGCGATTTGACCTTCGAGCTTGGCTCAATTGTCCCGCCGCCAGCAGCGGCACCGCCACCGGCGCAGATGCTCTCAGCCGCTCTTCAGGACCTGTATAGTCAACTGTCTGTCGTTTCCGATGAAGACGACGACCAGGACCTGTTGCGCGATGGGATACGCCGCAATTTTGTTTTGAAGGAAGACTTGCTCTATTGTCGCGAGGCCACTGGTGAGATTTTCCTCATCCCGGCCGGTTTCGTAACGGACCTCCTTTCAGTCAAAGGCATGTCTGCTTTTCTGCGTAGTGACAGAACATATGCTGGCGCGATCATACATGACTGGCTGTTTGCCATTGGCGGCGGTGAAGCCGAGCGCAAGCGCGCCGAAGCGATGTTCTCGGAGGAATTACGTTTCAATAAATCGGGCGCCCTGCGGCGGTTTTTCATCACCATGGGAACAGATAAGGTAGGACCTCTCTATTTCAGGCTGTTCGGCAAAGACTCCCCCTTTGGGCGCCGCGCCGAAATGCGCTTCGCCACCAAGGAGAGCTGCGACAGAGGCTATGCCCTGCAGGCTGGCGACGAGCCCTATATTCGCGGCATCCTCAATCAGGATGAACCGATCGGCAAACGCTGTGCAGGCTTTCAGGAGAATTACGCAGACCTGTTCGAGAAATACGCAACAGATACACGTATCAATACTCGTGAGCTCACAAGCGATGATGAAAAACGCGCCTACTTGCGGTCAGTCATTGTCAACAAGGACCCGAACAAGTCCTGCGCTGATTTGTGAGTGATGAGCGGGGACACCGCCCACTGCGCCCACCCATGGATTTTCTGCCGAAATCTGCCTAGGTAAATGTCAAAACTGACATGAGCCCGAATGGGCCTTTAGACGGGTAATACATTATGAGCGACGAAGCGATTGAACGCGAAAGCATGGAATTTGATGTGGTGATTGTTGGCGCCGGGCCCGCTGGCCTGTGCGCGGCTATTCGCCTGAAGCAACTGGACGAACAGAACGGTACAGAAACCTCTGTTGTCGTTGTTGAAAAAGGCTCTGAAGTCGGGGCGCATATCCTTTCCGGCGCTGTGGTTGACCCCAAGGCGCTGAACGAGCTGATCCCCGACTGGCAGGAACAAGGCTGTCCGCTGGAAACTGAAGTGACAGACGAGAAGTTCCTGTATATGGGGCCCGCCGGTTCAATGCATCTGCCCCTGCTCGCAATGCCAGACATGATCAAGAACCATGGCTGCTACATTGCCTCCATGGGTAATGTCTGCCGCTGGCTGGCTGAGAAAGCCGAGGGCATGGGCGTCGAGATTTACCCCATGATGGCGGCGAACAAATATCTCAAACGCGAGGATGGCTCGGTCAAGGGCGTGATCGTTGGCGAGGTTGGCATCGGCAAAGATGGCGAGAAAAAAGACACTTATGAGCCGGGCATGGAGCTGAACGGCAAATATGTGCTGATCGCTGAAGGGGTGCGCGGCTCTCTTGCCAAGCAGTTGATGGCTGAATTTAATCTTGATGCTGATAGTGAACCACAAAAATATGGCATTGGCATCAAGGAATTGTGGAAGGTGCCGGATGAGAATTTCAAGCCGGGACTGGTGCAGCACACATTCGGATGGCCGCTGAATAACTCCACGGGTGGTGGCTCATTCTGCTATCACTTTGGCGACAATTATGTCTCCATCGGGTTTGTTGTGCACCTGAACTACAAAAACCCTTATCTCTCTCCGTATCAGGAGTTCCAACGCTTCAAGCACCATCCGGATATTCTGCGGTATCTGGAAGGTGGCGAGCGTGTTGCCTATGGTGCACGAGCGATTACTGAAGGGGGCTTCCAGTCTGTACCAAAGCTGACATTCCCGGGTGGTGCGTTGATCGGCTGTTCTGCGGGATTTGTGAATCTGCCGCGTATCAAGGGTAATCACAATGCCATGAAAACCGGCATGATGGGCGCAGAAGCTGCCTATGATGCAATCCAGGCTGGGCGCGAAGGCGATGAGCTTGTGGCCTATACGGAGAAATATAATTCTTCCTGGGTTTATGATGAACTGAAAAAGGTCCGCAATGCCAAGCCGCTCTGGTCCAACCTTGGCACGCTTGTTGGCGGTATCGCCCTGACGGGCATGGATCTGTGGATCAACAGACTGACCGGTGGCTGGTCACCTTTTGGCACCTTGCGCCATGGCAAGACGGACGCACAAGCGACAGAACCTGCTTCCGAACATGAGCCGATTACATATCCGAAGCCGGACGGGGTTATCTCCTTTGACCGTCTGACAAATGTGGCCTTCTCCTTCACCAACCATGAGGAAGACCAGCCGGCGCACCTGACTCTGAAAGATTCGCGAGTGCCGGTTGAAGTGAATCTGCCGACTTATGCCGGGCCGTCCCAGCGCTATTGCCCAGCCGGAGTTTACGAGTTCGTTGAAGAAGATGGCGCATCGCGCTTTCAGATCAACGCCCAGAACTGCGTCCACTGTAAGACCTGCGATATCAAAGATCCGTCCCAGAATATCGTCTGGACCACACCGGAGGGCGCCGGCGGGCCAAACTATCCGAATATGTAATCAATGAGATTAGCGTCGTGGCTTGCGCATCACGGGGGTGTCTGGTCATATAGTGATGATGACAGGCGTGCCCGAAAGCGCCATCTGAGGAGAGTGCCGTTTTGACCATGCTGAGCAGGCGTATTGCCCGTCCGTCCCTGATTGCTCTTGTTGCAGCCACCCTGATGACAAGCAGCTGTACAAGCGGCGCCGGAAGCTATGATCTAGCGGCCTTTGATAATTCATCTGCGGCTGGTCAGTACCTCAAAGCGCGGTTCGCGGCGAGCCAGCAGCAGGTCGGGATCGCAGCCGAAGCTTATAGTAGCGCGGCACAGTTCGCCCCGCAGGATACGAGCCTGTTGCAGCGGACTTTCTTTTACGAGCTTGCCTCCGGCAACATTTCTGACGCGACGCCTTATGCCGAGAAGCTACTATTGCCAGAGTTTCAGGCAACGGATGCAGCCATAGACCAGTCCTCAGGTATGCTACCAGGCCTTGCCAAACCGGAATTTACGGTTGCGGCTGAGCTAATCCGCAAAGGCAAGTATGACGATGCACGCGCGTTGCTGTCGCAGGATTTTGACGGGCGGGCGGCGAGCACTCTCGCCTATCTCGTCAATGCCTGGATGATTTATGAAACGGACGGATTGGATGCAGGACTTGCGGCACTCAAGCCATCAGATCGGTCTGACATCTACCCGTCTTTCACGCCGCTACATCAGGCGATGATGCTGGACCTTGGCGGACGTCATGATGAAGCTGAAACTGCTTACCAGCTAGCCCTCTCAGCGATCTCGCCGCAGGCCGCTGTTGTGGCTTATGCGGACTATCTGGGTCGACGTGCCAGCATTTCCACACAAGCACGTGAAGATGCCATCGAACTTTATCGCAAATTGTCTGAGGATAGTGGCATCTTGCGGCGGGCTGGACGTATCGGACTTGCACGTCTTGGAGAGCCGCTTGACGGGGAAAGCCGCACAACGCTGCAACTTGCCAATACGGCCGTACCGCGCGCCGTGAGCGATGGGCGCGACGGGGCCGCCTTTGCTTTCTATTCATTTGCCTGGGGTTCTTACGAACAGATCATTCGCCAGCAAAATGCGGCGCAGCGGTCCGGCTTTAGCAACATGCAAGCTGCTTTGAATACACCGCTGGCATTTGCTCAGCTTGCTGCACACCTGAACCCGGACCTGGATGAGGCGCATTATGTGATTGGGGCGATCTTTACCAGCTACGAGCAGCCGCAAAAAGCGATCGATGCCTTCAACAGGATTGATTTTGACAATCCGTTTTTTGAGTTTGCGCAGATGGATATCGCTGATGCCTGGCTTGCCCTAGACGAGGAAAACAAGGCGTTGAAGTCCTTACAGACTTTCACAGCGCAAGATGCGTTGACACCTGATGCCCGCAGCAAGTTGGCTAGTCTGCTGACAGAGGCCGGCGATAATGCAGCGGCTGATCTGGCGCAAACTGAAGCAATCCGTATTGCTGACCAGCTGAGCAGCTCAGAATCACAGCGCTTCTCGCTGTGGCGTTATTACTTCGCACGCGGCGCAACCCGCATTGAAGCCGGGCGCTGGGAAGAAGGGGAAGCCGACCTTGAAAAAGCAGTCTCTCTCTCTCCGGACCAGCCTTATGTGCTGAATTTCCTTGGGTATAGCTGGGCGGAACGGGGCGAAAACCTCGATGCAGCTTTTGAGATGATCGAAAAGGCCCTGTCGCTGGAACCGACATCCGGTGCTATCACTGACAGTCTTGGCTGGGCCTATTATCAGCAAGGAAACTATACTGAAGCCGTGAAACATCTAGAACGCGCTGTCACTCTGGAGCCTTCTGACCCAGTGATTACAGATCACCTTGGCGATGCCTACTGGCAGACTGGCCGCCCCGTGGAAGCACGCTATGAATGGCGCCGGGCACTGACACTTGATCCTGATACCGAATTACAGGCAGCGATTGAACAGAAACTGGCTGACGAGGTTGTCACACCAGGCGTTGCCCGCGCCAGCGACAGCGCTCTTTAGATATCACGGTCAATGCCTGACGCCTTGCAGAAACTTGCCCCCACTAAGGTCAATCTGTGCCTGCATGTTGGACCAGTACGCAAGGACGGTTTGCATGAATTGGCGAGCCTTGCAGTGTTTCCACAATTCGGGGATGTGATAAGTATCAGTGATGCAAATTCACTGACGCTTGAGGTCACTGGCCCATTCGCAGAGCAACTGCGTGACGTGCCACCAGAAAGCAATCTTGTCATACGCGCCGCCCACGCCTTGCAGAAAGCAGCAGCGATAGACAATGGAGCGAAGATTACACTCGAAAAGCATGTGCCTGCAGCCTCCGGCATAGGCGGAGGCACATCCGATGCAACGACCACACTCTTCCTGCTGCGGGACTTATGGCAGGCTGAAATCAGTGACGATGAGTTACTCGACCTTGCTTTTACGATCGGTGCCGATGGTCCGGTCTGTTTAATGCCACATCTCTCTGCCACCGCCAGCGTAAGTATGCGTGGTGCGGGTGAGGAGGTTGCACACGGTCCTGACCTGCCTCAACTCTGGATGTGTCTCATAAACCCGCTTCAGGAAGTGCCGACAGGGCCGGTGTTCCGGGCGTTCGACGAAGCAAACCCCGCGCCTGATTCGCCGAAGCTGCCACGTTTTACGACCATGGCAGACTTTGGCAATGACACCCGGAACGACCTTCAACCTTTCGCAGAACAGCTTTGTCCGGAAATTGTTTCTGTCCTTGCCACGTTGTCAGCACAATCCGATGTGATATGGACGCGCATGTCCGGCAGCGGGGCGACTTGTTTCGGATTGTATGAGACAGCTGATGCCGCTATGGCGGCAGCAGACACAGCCAGACAACATGGCTGGTGGGGCAAGACAGCAAAGGTTTTAACTCTGGAAGATGGTAGCTTCAGTAATCAGTAGCACAATTATCTTTATGAGAGGGGACGTTTTGCTGACCGCGATATTGGCGGCAGCTGGCAGTTACCTTATCTGCCGGCTTGCAATTACCCGGGACTGGTTGCCCAACAGGGTTGTTGCACGCTCCAGCCATACGGAGCCAACGTCACGAGCTGGTGGCATCGCAATCATGGTCAGTTTCGCCGTACTTACATTCTTATTCACCCTGTCTTCTTCAACCATTGGCACGGACATTCTACCATTACTGGTTTTGAGTATGAGCGCTGCTGCTCTAGGACTTGTGGATGATGTATGGTCGCCCAGTCCGCTGATTAAATTTATCGGGCAGATTGTGCTGGCAATTATGGCGGCGCTGTTGATTGGTCAAGTCAACACACTGCCACTCCCTCTGTTGGGCGTGATACCGCTTGGGGGGCTAGGATTTTTTATCACCGTCATCTGGATTGTGGCCTTCATGAACGTGTTCAACTTCATGGATGGTCTGAACGGCATTGCTGGTGGTTGCGCCGTTATTGCCCTTGCGGCCATGATGCTGGCATGCGCTGCATCAGGACAGAATTCGCTAACCGCAGTTTGCATTGTCGCAGCCGCAGCAATCTGTGGGTTTCTGGTATTGAACGTGCCAAATGGCAAAATCTTTCTTGGCGACTCGGGTAGTCACGGTATCGGTTTTTTCCTTGCCGCACTGGCGGTTAGCGCAGGCGGAATTGAGGACAGTGCCGGTTCGGTTGATGCCGTGTTTTTACCGATCATTTTTCTCCCTTTCATTCTCGATGTGACCATCACGCTCATCAATCGTGGCTTGCACGGGGAGAAACTGCATGAAGCGCATAAGGAACATATCTATCAGCGCCTGCATCAACGTGGCTTTAGCCATATTCAGGTTGCTGGCCTCTATATGGGCCTGTGCACAATTTCGGCTGTGATGGCATTCCTCACACAATATCTTGCAGCCAGCCTGAAATTTCTGGCACCACTGGCTCTCACATGTTTTTTTCTGGCTGGTGCACTGATTGTACTCTCTCACGAGAGTACAACAAAAACATCCTCAGGAAGCGCGCGCGACTGAGAGATCAGCAAGGTCGGCCAGGGCGCTCGTGACTTTGTTCACAGGTAATTGCTCAAGGGCAGCCAACGCGTCATCTGCATACTGACGAGCACAATCTAATGTACGATTGATTGTGTTATCTCGCTGCATGAACTCCATGGCCGTTGCAAGGTCAGCTTCAGTCTGCCTGGTCTCACCAATGGTACGCTCCCAGAAGGCTCTTTCTTCAGGCGTCCGAGCTTCCGCAATGGCATACACAACCGGCAGCGTAATTTTTCCCTCGCGGAAATCATCACCCACTGTCTTCCCGAGGTCCTGCTCATTACCAGCGTAGTCCAGCGCGTCATCCACAAGCTGATAAGCAATACCAAGATTAAGGCCGTACTGACGGAAAGCCTGCTCCTCCCGCTCACTGGCGCCAGCTACAACGGCACCAGCTTGCGCTGCAGACGCAAATAATTCTGCCGTTTTTGCCTTCACCACATCCAGATACATCTCGAATGTCGAAGCAGTGTTCTTTTGTGTGGCCAACTGCAACACTTCGCCTTCGGCAATCACACAGGCAGCCTGAGATAAAATCTGTAAAACTTTCAGACTGCCGGTTTTCACCATCAATTCGAAAGAACGGGAAAACAGAAAGTCACCGACCAGAACGCTCTCTTTATTACCCAAGACGAGATTCGCCGTTTTCAGCCCACGACGCATCTTACTCGCATCAACCACATCATCATGCAGGAGCGTCGCCCCGTGAATCAACTCAACGGCGGCAGCCAGTGAGATATGATGGTTGCCGGAATACCCAAGCGCTTGTGCGGCGGCGAGTGTCACGACAGGACGAAGGCGTTTGCCGCCAGCATTAATGAGGTGGCCAGCAACTTCAGGGATGATCGTGACAGAAGACTGCATATGATCGAGGATCGTTGTGTTGACCCGTTCCAGATCAGCGGCTGTGAGCTCCCGCAGAGCCACAACGGCACCGGTAAAATCGCGATCACGCTGAATGCTTTTCGCCGGTTCGCCCACCGCGAAGCTCCTTTTATCTCACTTGGTCATCTTTTCGCAGACTACAATGCAGGGTGCAATAAGCGAGATCAACACGCACCCGTATTTCAGAATATGGCTGAACAGGCCGGAAAGTCACCTGTTTTCAAAGTATTGTTGCAGCTTGCCGCGAGCGTACCTACATCGCCAGCATGACAAAATTGACCGATATCCCCCGCAAAGCCTGGGACGCCCTGCCCTTTACCGGCGAACCCAAACCTGTTGTTACCCATCTGGAGTTGTCTGGCGTGATCGCGGCCTCCAGCCGCACCAGCAAAAGCCTTAACCTGCGCCGCGTTGAAAAGGCACTGGATGAGGCGTTCTCGCCTGAAGGCCTGAAAGCTGTGGCGCTAAGTGTGAATTCTCCCGGCGGCTCCCCGGTACAGTCACGCCTTATTCTGGACCGGATACGTCTCCTGGCCAAAGAGAAAGAAGTACCCGTACTGACATTCGTAGAAGATGTGGGTGCTTCAGGCGGCTATATTCTCGCTATCGCAGGCGATGAAGTCTATGCTGATCCCAGTTCGATAGTTGGCTCCATAGGTGTTATTGGCGGCGGTTTCGGGTTCCCGGAAGCCATCGCGAAACTGGGAATTGAACGACGAATCTACACGGCAGGGGAAAACAAGAGCCAACTTGACCCTTTCCAGCCGGAGAACGCGGCTGATGTTGAGCGACATCAGGTACTAATGGATGCCCTGCACGAGATTTTCATTGATCTGGTGAAAGAACGGCGCGGAGAGAAACTGACCACGGAAAAAGACATCTTCAATGGTGAGTACTGGCACGCGGAAGCTGCACGTAATTATGGGCTGATTGATGAAATCGGTGATTTACGCAGCGTGCTGAAACGGAAATACGGGGATGATGTGAAAATCAAACGCATCGAAACCGATGAACGCAGTCTCATTCAGAAGCTGTTAGCGCGTGGGCCAGTAATGCCTTCTGCTTTGGTAAGTGCAGATGAGATTGTCGATACGCTGGAAACCCGAACCACGTGGTCGCGATTCGGGCTTTAAACGAGAATGAGCTAGTCCAGAGGCGGTATGCGCAGAACCTGGCCGGGATAAATCTTGTCCGGGTCAGACAGGAGTGGCTTGTTTGCCTCGAAAATCTCCGGATATTTCATGGCATCGCCGTAAAACTCTTTAGCAATTTTCGAGAGAGTGTCGCCAGATTTGACCTCATACATTTTAGCCTCCGGCGCCGCTTCTGCGACCTCAATCTTTGATTCGACCTCCTCAACACCGGCATTGTTGCCAGCGGCGATGATCGCTTTTTCTGCGTCGGCCTGAGTTTTAGCCTTGCCGCTAATGACAACCTTACCCTCTTCTTTTTCCTCGACATTGATCTCCTCAACGTCGAGTTCTTTCACCTTGTCGTCCTTTGCGAATTTGTCCTTGATGGCATCAGCGATATTGCCACCAACATTGCGCAAGGCGTCGCCTGCAGCCTTTGGAAATTTGAAAAACATCTGATCCTCCTCGTGATGTGCGGGGTTAGAGCAATCTTTGTGCTCTACCCTTAAATTGATGGCGTGTTCGCGGAGAAACAGCAACGGCTGACCCGCTTTTGGATCAGCTTCACTTGCCACAGTTTAATCCCCAGTGGCTGGTGCTGTTTCCCCAAAAATGGTATAAATGACTAAGAAGGAGATTCAGGCATGTCCGCTATCACCACGATCATTGCTACGGCCGCAGCGACCCTTGGTGCCGCTGCAGCGGTCCGCCATGTGCGCAAACGTATCGGCAAGTTCGAGGACGCCTTGCGCGACGCCCGGCGCAAAGCCGAAGGCAAGGTCGATAACGACGTGCTGGAGTTTGAGAAAAACCCGGAAACTGGCACTTATGTCGCCAAGGACAGCCAAACCTGAAGCGACAACAAGGACGTCTGTCGGACAGATTTCTTTTGCACTTCCCGGGCGCGCACTCTAGGTTCGCTCAACTACAAACAAGCAAAAATCAAGCCCGGGAATGAGTGAAACGCTCCCGCCGTCTACTGGTCGGCAAATCGCCTTTATTGATCTTGAAGCCTCCGGCCTTGGCCCGAAATCCTGGCCAATCGAGGTCGGCTGGGGATTCCATGGCTGGCCAGCGCGGTCGATGCTGGTGAAACCACACGCCTCATGGTCACTGGAGGCTTGGGAAAAAACGGCTGAAGAATTGCACAGGATTTCTCCCGATACGCTTGTGCGCCAGGGCACTGCCCCACTAGAGGTCGCGCTGGTACTCAACGCGGCCTTTGCGAATGCAGATGTTTATTCAGATGCGCCAAGCTTTGACGGTTTCTGGCTCTATCGCCTGTATGAAGCCGCCGGCGTGCGGGCGAATTTCAGGCTGCACAATATCGCATCTCTGATCAGTACCGTGACAGATGCCACTCCAGAGGACCTTTTTGCCAAGGCAAATGAACAGGAGCCGCATACGCATCGCGCCGAGCAGGATGTGCGCCAATTGCAGCTCGTTTACGAACTGGCTCTGCAGGAACGCCGATGACTGCACCTATACACGACACAGCGCAGCTGGATGCACGAGGCGGCATACTTGCATTAAGGCGCTGGCCCGATACAGGCAAACCCCCTTTGTTATTTGTCCACGCAACTGGCATGTGCGCCAGTGTCTATCGTCAATTTCTTACTCCGCTATCGGATCAGTATGAGATTACGGCACCTGACATGCGCGGACACGGCTTAACCAATTTACCTGCGGATCCATCGAGCCTGCGTAGCTGGCATGTTTACGCCGAAGATCTGGAACAGTATCTGTTGTCGCAACCTCAGCCCGAGGAAGGCTGGCGACTAATGGGACACTCCATGGGAGCAGCGACGAGCCTGCTCGTTGCCGCAAGAGGTAAAATAAAAGTTTCACGCCTTGTGCTGATTGAGCCAGTCATCATACCAGATTGGACCCGGCTCATCGCCATGTCACCACTGCAACCTATACTGCGCAACTGGTTCCCCATTGCCCGACAGGCTGCACAACGCCGAGCAAACTGGCCAGACCGCCAAACAGCTCTTGCCACATACGGCCGCAAAGGCTTTTTCAGTAGCTGGGCACCGGGTGTACTGGAAGATTATCTCGAGGACGGTTTGAAACAGGGTACAGAAAGCATGACGCTTTCCTGTACGCCTGCCTGGGAAAGCGCGACTTTTGCCGCTCAAGGGCAAAATGTCTGGCGGGCTTTTGACAAAGTTCTGCAAAATGGCCTCACCCAAGTGCATGTCTTTATTGCAGAACACGCCTCCACAGTGATGGCTTCGTCCAGAGTAAGGTTGGAGAAGCGTCAGATCGGCACGACCTTTTTACCCGGTGCAAGTCACCTTGTGCCTATGGAGCAGCCGGAAAGTTTAGCCGCCCTCGCGGCGGAACAGCTTGCCTAATAGCGGAGACCTGTCATGTCTGGTGCCAGTACGAGAAAAAGTTGGACGCAAGTTTGCTTTTTGCTAAGAGCCAGCGTCATACAATAATTAGCTGAAATAGCTTTATCGGAGAAGAAACCAATGAGTGAAGTGCCCCCAGTGGCTGATACCCCACAAATCGAAGGCAAAATGTTCCTGTTCCGGAAACCGGAATTGCTGACGAAAGAAGCCCACGGTTCAATGGGTGTCAAACGCCCGAAGCGCCCATTTGCATTCTGTGAAGGTGTGCGCGCGGTGCCTTTGACGATTTCAGAGATCGCCCTGGCGCAAAAGCATTACCCGATCATTTTTGCGGATGAGAAGAACCCGATGCCAATGGCTGTGGTTGGCCTGATTGATGACATCAATCTTTTCGTCGATGGCAAAGGGGAGTGGGAGCAGAATTGCTATATCCCTGGGTATGTTCGCCGCTATCCATTCGCTCTGGCCAGTGACCAGAATTCTGATCGCATGGCGATTGTGGTCGACGTTGAATATGAAGGCATCACCAAGAGACCTGACGCCAAGTTCTTCGACAAGGATGAGCCTTCTGAAGAAACAAAACGCGTTATGGAGTACTGCTCGAATTATGAGCGTGATCGCCTCACAACGCAGCAATTCGCGCAAGCCCTGGCTGGATACGATCTTCTCGCAACACAGGTCGCTCAGTTCACACCGGAAGGCAGTGACCCGCTACCTTTTGCCCAGTATATTGGTGTCGAGGAAAAACGCCTGACTGAGCTTGCTGACGACAAATATCTTGAGCTGCGCAAGTCCAACATCCTGCCCATCCTGTACGCTCAACTGATGTCTATGGCGAACTGGCGCACAATCATGGATCGCCGCGTCCGCCGCCATGATCTGCAACCTGACCAGATCCTGAAGCCGCTTCCAAAACAGTAGGCTTTTACAGGCATAATTCTGTTCAAAGGCCGTACCGGCAAGAGGTGCGGCCTTTTTCGTATCATAACAACACTGCGAGGCTTAATGCTAAGCTATGGTCTTCTATGGTTGTTTGCGCCAAATACGCTTGGAATAAACATGGATAGCGTAATGCAGCGGTTTTCTCTTTTTCTAGCTCTTGTATTCACAGCCCTGTCACTGGCTGTAACACCCGGCGCGCGGGCACAGGCAGTCTCTTCTGAGGTAACCACGGGTAATGCGGTCAGCCAGTTTTTCAGTGAAAAGGCGGGGATTGCCCCGGGCGAGACTATTCTGGTGGGTTTTCACCAAAAGCTGCGCGAGGGCTGGCATGTCTATTGGGTAAATCCGGGCGAATCCGGCCTGCCCCTTGACTTGCGCTGGACCGCGCCTGAGGGCTTTATTACCAGCGAGCCACTCTACCCCCTGCCGCATCGCCTGCCGCTTGAGACACTTGTCAATTATGGCCATGAGGGCGAGCCGACATTCCTTGTCGAATTGACGGCACCAGAAACGGCACAGCCTAACACGATTGCTGAATTTCAGATTAAGGCGACATGGCTGATCTGTGCTGACATCTGCATTCCTGAAAGCGGTGACTTTACCCTCAGCATACCGGTTGTCGCAGAGCCGACAGGACAGGACCCCCAAGGCTTCCCGATTATTGAGAATGCGAAACTGGATCAGCCGGTTGAAGCTGATTTCACAGCGGGTGTATTTGATTTCGACGGCAGACCAGTTCTTCATCTAGATACAGATCAGTTCGATGAAGACAGCGATATCCATTACTTCCCGTATATTGTGGACATGGTGGATGCTTCCGGCCCGGAGGATGTCACCAGCGCCGGTGAAGGGCTGAGCATCTCATTTGACGCCGGGTTCCTGTATGATCCAGCCACAATCGAAAACCTTGATGGTGTACTGACAGTCGGCAAGGGCCGATCCATCCGTGGCTATGTCATTTCCGCGCCGAAGCGCAGTACGCCAGATAACACTGCCACCAGACTGACAATAGCTAATCCTGCTTCTGCGGCCCCTGGCACAGCCTCTAGAAGCACTGTCCCGGGTTCTTCTCAACAACCTGCTGCTGGACTGTTCGGCATTCTCTGGTTGGCATTTCTTGGCGGTATCATTCTCAACATCATGCCATGTGTCTTCCCGGTCGTTTTCCTGAAAGCAGCACATCTTGCAAAAGCAGCACACGAAGAACGTGCTGCCATTCGTCTGCAGGGAATGTTCTACACGCTCGGTGTTCTGATTACTTTTGTGGCTCTTGCAGGCGTGTTGATAGCCCTGCGCGCAGGTGGCGAGCAGATTGGCTGGGGCTTCCACTTGCAATCCCCGATTGTAGTGTCATTATTTGCGGTCGTCATTTTCCTGGTCGGTCTTAATCTTGCTGGTCTCTTTGAGATTGGTACCAGCCTGCAGGGCGTTGGTAATGATCTCGCAGGCAAAGGCGGCAACTCTGGGGCATTCTTTACAGGGCTTCTCGCTGTTGCAGTTGCGGCGCCTTGCATTGGACCGTTTCTGGGTGTGCCCGTCGGCTTTGCCCTGACCCAACCCGCCGCAATTGGCCTGGCCGTGTTTGCGGTGATGGGATTGGGACTCGCCCTGCCCTATCTGTTGATATCGCTGATACCAGGGCTTGCCTCACTCTTGCCGAAACCCGGTGCATGGATGGAAACATTCAAGCAGATCCTGTCTTTCGCCATGTTCGCCACCCTGATCTGGCTTATCTGGACCTTGACCCTGCAGGCAGGACCGGACGGTCTTGTGCTACTGTTGATCGCACTTCTTCTGGTAGGCTTCACGGCCTGGGCATTCGGGCGTAGCCAAAGAACGCAAAGCGGTTGGGTTTCGAGAGGCCTTGCTGTGGTCTCCATCATTGCCGCTTTTGTCATCATCAGTGACATTGAGCCACAAAAGCAGACCGCTTTGTCCGCAAGCACAGCTCCCGGTGAAGGTGATCTGACGGAACTGCCAACTGCAATTTTCAGCACGGCCACACTGGAGAACTACCGGGCGGCCGGTACGCCGGTCTTTATCGACTTTACAGCTGCCTGGTGCGTCACGTGCCAGGTAAACAAGCAGCGCGTTCTCACCCGTCCGCCGGTCGTCGAGGCCTTTCACGAAAAGGGCGTCATCTATATGGTTGCAGACTGGACCCTGCAGGACCCGGAAATCACTCAAGCCCTTGAAGAACAAGGAAGATCTGGTGTGCCGCTTTACCTCTATTATGCACCCGATGCAGAACAGCCAGAGGTGCTCCCGCAATTGTTATCCATTGACCTGATGCTGGAGACCTTCTCTGGGCTATAATGAATAAATCGAAACAGGAGTTCACGATGAAAACCACTGCTATTGCCCTTGGCCTGACAGCATTTGTTGCTTTCGCACCTGCTAGCGCGACCCCTACTGTAGGCGAAGCCATGCCTGCTTTTGACGAAGTTTCAATCGACGGCGTTGCCCTGAATAACGAAACCCTTGCTGATACAGTTTATGTTCTTGAATGGACGAACCACGACTGCCCATTTGTGCGCAAACATTATGACGCAGAGCGCGCTAACATGCAGAACACGCAAGGTGCTTCTGTTGATGCGGGCGCTGTATGGATTTCTGTGATCTCCTCTGCACCCGGCAAGCAGGGGCACGTATCTGTTGAGGAAGCACGCAACCTAACGACTTCTCGCGGTGCAAAACCAACCCACATTATCCTCGATGAAGATGGCAATATGGGGAAAGCTTTTGATGCCAAAACAACACCACATATGTATGTCGCCGATCGCACTGGCACTCTACGCTATGCTGGTGCCATAGACTCAATCCGCTCTGCCAACCCCGCTGATATTGATACAGCAGAAAATTATGTCCTGGCAGCGGTAAACAGCGTAGTCGCCGGTAAGGAAGTCGCCAACAAGCAAAGCACCCCTTATGGCTGCGCTGTAAAATACTGATAACGGCCTGACCAGATCAGAAATGACAAACCCCGGCCGTGATGCCGGGGTTTTTTATATTTGGTGACACACTGCGCCCCTGTATATCTCAATGAAATATACAAGCTGCCAAGAACAAAGGCCAGAATATGACTTTTTCATCACCGGATCAAAGCCCCGCCTGGCGCGCCTTGTCAGACCTTGCTGCCCAGTCCTCGAGCCTGAACCTTACGCGCCTCTTCGAGACTGACCCGACACGGGCAGAGCGGTATTCGATTGAGGCAGCCGGCCTGGTTGTCGACTATTCAAAAAATCTCATTACAGATGAAATTCTTGAACAACTAATTGCCTTAGCTGCCGACACGGGCCTTGAAGAACGACGCGACGAGATGTTTGCTGGTACAAAGATCAATGAAACGGAGAACCGATCCGTTCTTCATGTCGCCTTGCGCGATAAAGCAGAGAACAAATATCTCGTCGATGGCTCAGATATTATGCCACTGATACAGGCTGAATTAAGCCGTATTAAGGATTTCTGTGACCGCATACATTCAGGCCACTTTACCGGCTATACCGGCAAGCCGCTCAACACAGTCGTCAATATTGGTATCGGCGGTTCCGACTTAGGGCCTGTGATGGTGACAGATGCTCTAACGCCTTATGGTATTGAGGGCCGACAGACGCATTTTGTCTCTAATGTTGATGGCACACACCTAATTGAAGTTGTGAATAAAATTGATCCGGAGACAGCCCTTTTTGTCATCGCTTCCAAGACATTCACTACGCAGGAAACCATGACCAATGCGACCTCGGCACGGGACTGGTTCCTCGACACTGGTGCAGAGGCCTCTGATGTCGCGAAACACTTCATCGCCCTTTCGACCAATGCGGAGGCCGTCGGCAAATTTGGTATTGATACAGCCAATATGTTCCGCTTCTGGGACTGGGTCGGCGGGCGTTATTCCCTGTGGTCAGTCATCGGTATGCCGATTGCCCTGCAAATCGGGTTTGAAAATTTCACAAAGCTACTCGCTGGTGCGCGGGAGATGGACAGCCACTTTGAAAACGAACCACTCCATGCCAACCTGCCGGCGCTACTCGCTTTGATCGGCATCTGGCACAGGAACTTTCTGGATATTGGCGCCCATGCTGTTCTGCCTTATGACCAGTATCTGCATCGCCTGCCAGCTTATCTTCAGCAAGCTGACATGGAATCAAATGGTAAATCGGTGACACGCAAAGGTAATGCTACTTCTTACGCTACCGGGCCTGTTATTTTTGGTGAGCCTGGCACGAATGGCCAACACGCTTTTTATCAACTCATCCATCAAGGTACGGATGTCATTTCCGCAGATTTTATTGCGCCTGCGATTAGCCATAATGAGACTGGCGATCACCACAGGAAGCTGCTGGCTAACTTTCTGGCACAACCTGAAGCACTAATGCGTGGCAAGCCCCTTGAACAGGTTGTCGCTGAATTATCCGCCAGCGGTGCAAGTGATGATGAAATTGAGCGAATTGCACCACACAGAAAGTTTCCCGGCAACCGCCCCACCACTTCCATCCTGATGAAGAAGCTGACACCAGAGACACTTGGCGCCTTGATTGCCTTTTATGAGCATAAAATATTCTGCCAGGGACATATTTGGGGCATAAATTCCTTCGATCAGTGGGGCGTTGAATTGGGCAAGATTCTGGCAAAAAATATCCTGCCGGAATTGAGTGATATTGGTGAAGAAAAACCAACCGCACACCAGCATGACAGCTCAACTTCAACACTTATTGACCGCATCAACCAGATACGAAAAGATGCAGATTCCTGAATGAAAGTAGTCTGTTTATGCGTTTATTGATCTTGTTTTTTAGCTTTGCGCTCCTGTTAACGCCTGTTCAAGCCTTGGCCGACGACGAGCTTGTTTACGTGAAAATGGAGACGAGCAAAGGTGATATATACATCTCTCTGAACAAGACAAAAGCGCCAGTCACGGTGGAGAACTTTTTGTCCTATACAGAAAGTGGATATTTTATCCGCCTCATCTTTCATCGCGTTGTACCGGGGCGATTGATCCAGGGCGGCGGCTACAATCGGTCACTCTATGAACGCGAAAAACTGGACCCGATCCTCAATGAGGCAGATAACGGCCTCAAAAATCTACGCGGCACCATTGCGATGGCTAGAAACGATGATCCGAACTCTGCTCAGTCGCAATTCTTCATAAACACCAAAGATAACCCTGAACTTGATCATCAGGGATCTGAGTATAACTATCAATGGGGATACGCTGTTTTTGGTGAAGTCGTTCGCGGCATGGACGTAGTTGACGCCATCAGCATGGTGCCGACTGAAGGACGCGGTGATTTTGAGGCAGAAGTGCCGATTGAGAATGTATTTATCAACATGGTCAGTGTCGTTGAAGAAACTGACGTCCCGGCAGAATGAAATCAGATATGACAGACCCTGTTAAACTCATCCTGGACGGCAAACAGCGCAAGTTTGACCTGGAAGAACCGAAGTTACCCGACTGGATTGAAGACACTACCATGTCATCGGGGGGCTATCCCTACGCCGACAAACTGGACAGGGATGAGTACGAAGACCAGCTGGAAAAACTCCAGGAAGAATTGGTTAAACTACAGTTCTGGCAGCAGAAGACTGGTACGCGCATCATTATGGTGTTTGAGGGGCGCGATGCAGCCGGTAAGGGTGGCACGATCAAAGCCATGACCCAGAACATGAACCCGCGCCATGCACGTGTTGTAGCTTTGCCAAAGCCGAGTGACCGTGAGCGCGGAGAATGGTATTTTCAGCGCTATGCGCGCCACTTCCCGACCAGTGGCGAAGCCGTCTTGTTTGATCGCTCATGGTATAATCGCGCAGGCGTGGAGCCTGTCATGGGCTTTTGTACTCCAGAGCAGCACGAAACTTTTCTTTCGGAAGTGCCTGACTTTGAAAGCATGATCGTGCGCGAAGGAATATACCTTTTCAAATTCTGGTTGAATGTTGGGCGGGAAATGCAACTAAAACGGTTTCACGACCGCCGCCATGATCCGCTGAAAGTCTGGAAACTATCTCCCATTGATCTCAAGGCTCTCAACAAATGGGATGATTACACCAATGCACGCGACCTGATGCTGGAACGAACGCACACGGGCCATGCCCCCTGGACCATCATACGCTCCAACGACAAACGGCGCGCCCGACTCAACGCGATCCGTCATCTTCTCTCGGCTCTGGACTATGAGGCAAAAAAAGAGAAGAATATTGGAGAAATCGATCCGGTCGTGCTTGGCGAGGGACCGGCCTTCCTGCAAGCTGGAAGTGAGTAACGTCTGGCAATTTTGAGTAGCCGTCTGGGACGGGAAGTTTTGGGGTAAATCATGGCGAAGTATATTCTGATAACAGCACTAGCACTTATGATTGCAGCTTGCGGCTCGTCACCTTACGGCAGCTCGGACAGAAGCAGCATCTCGGCCCGGAACAATTGCTACGCAGGTGGCGCCTCTTTCTGCCTCACAACCCCATCTCAAGTATTGAAGAGAGACCCAATCCAGGACTCAACATTGTACCTGGTACAAACTGACAATGCCCGGTACTATATTTTTGAGGGTCGGTCTGCAAATATTCCCTTCGAATACAAGGAAGAACTGAGCCCATTGCGCGGTAGTGGTGCACAAGCACGGTTCAGTCAATTTTATGAGCGGCAGACATATCAGGCTTTCATTCAGCGTGCCGACATAACACCCTATCCTGAGATGCATATCTGGACAGCAGATATGTCAGGACGAGAAGAAGATATCAGCTTTATTCTCTCAAACATGCGCCTGTTCTAGGGCGTCGCCAAAAATCAGGATTGAGATTTATTCTCATTCCACAGAATAATTTTTGACTTGAATTCGCAAGCTACCTATTTCTGTGCTTATGCACGGATCTTTTGAACATCATGAGACAGGAAGTAAATGGGCGCTGGTGGCAACGATCATGTCCATCAGCGTGGCACTCATTCTTATTATAACCAAACTAATTGCCTGGCAGATGTCAGGTTCAACGGCTGTTTTGGGCTCACTGGCTGATTCTGCCCTAGACCTGATTGGCAGCGCTCTTGCCTTTATAGGCGTCCGTTGGGCTGCAGAACCGGCCGATGCTCAACATCGCTTCGGCCATCACAAAGCTGAAGCCATTACAGGTCTTGCGCAAGCAATACTCATAACTGGTTCCTGCATCTTTGTACTGAATGAAAGTATCCAGCGATTTATTTCGCCCGAGCCCCTAGCTTCCGGCAATATAGCAATTGCAGTGATGTTCCTGTCGCTAGTGCTGTCGTTTGGTTTGGTCGCCTTCCAGACATTTGCCATGCGGCAAAGCGGTTCTGTCGCCGTTGAAGGAGATCGCGCACATTATGTTGGCGATCTCGTTGCCAATGCGGGTGCCTTGCTGGCGATCTTCCTGTCATTACAAACAGGCTTCTTACGTGCAGATGCGATTGCCGGCATCTTGGCTGCAGTGTTCCTTGCCTGGTCCGCCATCGCAATCACCCGGAAAGTGTTGCCACAACTGATGGACGAAGAACTCTCTACGCAAGACAGGGAGCAGATCGGAAAGACTGTCATGGCTGTGCCTGAGGTACTGGGCTTTCACCATTTACGCACACGCAGGGCTGGCCGCAGGGTTTACATTCAACTGCATCTTGAGTTGAAACCGGATCTTGAATTACGCCGTGCTCATATGATCTCAGAAAGTGTCGAAGCCGAGCTTCTTTCTGCATTTCCAGGCGCTGATATTCTATTGCATCAGGATCCATACGGTGAAGCAGATCACCATGATGGCCCCGAAATTACGCTGGACGCATAAATTTCAGCCCCGTTTTATTCACCGCTATAGGCGTCACCCCAGACCTCGCGGAGACGCTCTTCGCGTCCACAGCGGGAAACCGTGAAGTTGTATTTGAGGCTATATTTCTTGTAGTAATCCTGATGGTGGGCGACTGCTGGATAGAAAGTTTGCGCTGGTTCAAGGAGTGTGACCACCTCTGCCCCAAGTTCTTCGGACGCAGCGTCAATAGCGGCTTGCGCATCTGTTTGTTCTCCTTCGCCAGTGAAATAAATCGCCCCCAGATAGGAGTTGCCACTATCACAAAACTGACCATCCGCGTTCAGCGGATCAATATGCTTCAGGTGGTAGTCTGCTAACTGACGGTATGAAACAACAGTGGGATCATACCAGACCTGTGCCACTTCACGATAACCAGCTGACTTCCATTGCTCATGCTTCTGATGTGTGCCTGTCCCACCGACATAGCCGGTAATCGCTTCTGTTACCCCATCGACTTTCTCAAAGTGCTTATCCACGCACCAGAAACACCCACCTGCAAACACAGCACTATTGAGCCCATCCGTAGAGAAATCTTCTGTCGTTTCCTGGCCGTCAGAAATTCCGATACAACCTGACAGAGCCACAGTACTGCCTGAAGTCACCAAGAATAAAGCGCGTTTCATCGCCGTCATATCGTTTCTCCCGGCAAGCGACTACTTTCCCCAAACACGGTTCACACGCGCATCCCGGCCGCACCCAAGGCGATAGGTGCTGTAACGTACGGGATTCTTTTTATAAAAGTCCTGATGGTACTCAGCGACCTGCCAGAAAGGTACAACA
>JALEGM010000076.1 GCA_022763145.1 Aquisalinus sp.
CGCTTGATTTCAAGATCGATCTTACGCGCCGTCTCTTCAGAGACGTTCTGGGTGCGGGACACAGAGTGACCAAGGAAAACCTCATCCTGATTATCGCCATAGGCGACATATCCCAGCTCATCAGAATACCCCCATTGAGTAATCATACGGCGCGCCAGTTTGGTTGCCTGCTCAATGTCAGATGATGCACCAGATGTGACCTGATCCTTCCCGAACATTAGTTCTTCAGCGACACGCCCACCCATCATGATCGCGAGGCGAGATGTCATCTGGACATAGTTCATGGAATACTTGTCTTGTTCCGGCAGCTGCATAACAAGACCAAGGGCGCGACCGCGCGGAATGATCGTGGCCTTATGCACAGGGTCCGCCTCAGGCACAGTCAGAGCGACAATCGCGTGACCGGCCTCGTGATAAGCTGTGTTCCGCTTTTCCTTCTCGTCCATGACCATGGAGCGACGCTCGGAGCCCATGAGAATTTTGTCCTTGGCGTCCTCGAACTCCTGATTGGTAACGAGACGCTTGTTGCGACGGGCCGCCAGCAATGCTGCCTCGTTGACCAAATTGGCAAGGTCAGCCCCGGAGAAACCTGGTGTACCCCGTGCGATCGTGCGGATGTTCACATCTGGTCCAAGTGGCACTTTCTTAATGTGGACTGAGAGAATTTTTTCACGCCCGACAAGATCCGGGTTCGGCACCACAACCTGACGGTCAAAACGGCCAGGGCGGAGCAAGGCAGGGTCCAGCACGTCCGGACGGTTTGTTGCGGCAATCAGAATGATACCTTCATTCGCCTCGAAACCATCCATTTCGACGAGAAGCTGGTTCAACGTCTGCTCGCGCTCATCATTGCCACCGCCAAGACCGGCACCACGAGACCGACCAACAGCATCAATCTCGTCGATAAAGATGATGCAGGGCGCATTTTTTTTCGCCTGCTCAAACATGTCGCGAACACGAGACGCACCAACACCGACAAACATTTCAACAAAGTCGGACCCTGAAATCGTGAAGAAAGGCACATTGGCTTCCCCTGCGATCGCGCGGGCAAGCAATGTCTTACCAGTACCCGGAGGGCCAACAAGCAAGGCGCCTTTTGGAATTTTGCCACCAAGGCGCTGGAAGCGCATCGGGTCTTTGAGATAATCAACGATTTCCTCAAGTTCTTCCTTGGCTTCATCAATACCAGCAACATCGTCAAAGGTGACCCGACCATGCCGTTCTGTCAGCAATTTCGCACGGGACTTGCCAAAGCCCATGGCCTTGCCACTACCGCCTTGCATCTGACGCATAGCGAAGAAAATGATGCCGAGCAGAATGATGAACGGCAAAAGCTGGAAGATGACGGCCAGCATGAGCGGCAGCTCTTCTTCAGGTTTGATTGTTGTCTGAACCCCATTTTCTGCAAGGCGATCCGCCACATTGCTTTCAAGAGGCACATTGACGACGTAAGGCGAGCCATTTTGCAGGGTGCCGGTTACACGGTCGCCGTCTATCACGGCTTCGCTGACTTCCTGATTATCGATCATCTCGACAAATTCAGAGTAATTCAGCTGACGGGTGTTCGTACTGGTGCCGGATGAGCTGATGTACTGCACCATCAACAGCAGCATGATGAGCATAACACCCCAAAGAAGCCAATTACGTCCGTTCATGAAAAAATCCTGTTCTGCGCGCCGCTAATTATCCTGACAGGGAAAGATTACAGCAGTCTTGCCTGTTATCCTTAAAAACGCACGACCTGGCGCTCGAGCCGTTCCTTTATAAGCAACTTTATATCTAGTGTAGTTGTGTTACCGTTCCAAGGTGCCTGCGCAGAGGGCAGTATATTTTTTGCGTATAATGGCACAGCTTTAATGGCACCATCATGAAACAGGGCTGGCATGGTACTCGTCATCAGGCGTTGTAGCGCCGGCCCACGACCATTATCGCCAATGGGTTTCAGCACGAGACCGGTCTTTGTTTGCAACTTCTCCGACAAGGTCACAATCAGGCGATTATCCCATAAAACTGGTCCAGCACCCTGCTCGAGCTGATGGGCCAATGCCTCAGGGCGATCCTTTCGCCCCAATAAAGCCGCTGGCTCGCGCATGAGATAAAGGTCGCGTTTGCTGGCTTTCAACAGAACGCCGCCGCAAGTGGCAGTACTGCTGCCAGCAAGAACGGATAGTGCTTCGTCCACTGCGTCTTCTGGTGGTTCGAAGGCCTGCCCACCAGTTGTATGGATGAGCCGTGTCAGCAACACTTTTTTTTCAGGCGTTGAAAGCTCCTCAAAGCTGACCTTATTGAGGTGTAAAGCCCCACTGCCCGTGATGTAACAGCCCGTTTTTTTCAACAGATCACTTAAGAGCTTCTCCTGAAGTTCAGTTGCCGCTCGCATTTTCCCGGCGAGAGACACCAGCATTTTTTTTTCGAGTAAATCCTGGGCTTCAATTGCTGCCAGGAAGGCCCGGTGGCGCACGCGTTGAAAGGCTACATCATCATTTGACGGGTCATCGAAGAACGGGAGGTTTGCTTTTTTCGCAGTTGCTCGCAAGCTGGCACGCGGCACGCCAAGGAGAGGCCTGGCAAGTGTGATCGGCTGCCCTGCCCCAGCAGCAATCCGAGTTTCATCGCACATTGCTCCGAGTCCTCGCAGCCCACTTGCATGTGCGAGACGCGCGAAAACTGTCTCAGCCTGATCATCGAGATTATGTGCCGTCAACAGCGTGTCGACCTGTTCTGCCTCACAAGCCTGAATCAGTAACCTGTAGCGATTGTGCCTTGCTTGCTCCTGAATGCCAGTGACCGGCTTCTCCCCTTGCCATACCAGGGTCTGATGGCAGATTTTTCTTTCTGAACACCAGGCTGCGACTGCTTTCGCTTCCTCGGCAGCTGCATCTCGCAGGCCATGATCGACAGTTAGAGCTAGTATCTCCGGCCCAGACTTTAGCTGCGTCAATAGCCAGAGCAGCGCCATGGAATCGGCCCCACCGGACACGGCGACAGCAATTTTTTTTTGCTTACGGAGATGAGCACGCAGGAGTTCTTCAGCTTCCTGCGCGCTTACAGGAGTATGCTCTAGCAACCGGCAGAGCCGCGTTCAACGGCGAGGCGCTGACGGATCGCTGGCGCCGCGTTCGGATATTTCGATGATGTAACATCGAATATGCGGCAAGCTTCCTCAGTCTTACCAAGACGGGAGTAAGCTGTGCCCAGTTTCAGATAACTTTCCGGGGCACGGGCATCATTTGGCCAGGTGCGTACATGATTGAGGAATGCTTTAGCCGCATCGACATTGGCACCGGTGGCCAGGAAGATTTCGCCGAGGCGGAACTGTGCATCCGGGGCGCGAGGGTCTTCCGGGTACGTATCAAGGAAAGCTTGAAACTTACACTCAGCCTGACCGTAATCACCGTTCAGCAATGAATCGAACGCCTGATCATATGTACTGTTGGCATCCCCCACAGCGGATGGTGCGCAGCGTGATAAACTCTCAGAGGCAATTGGCAATTGCGCCCCTGTTACAGCACCGGTTGTCGAGAGGTCCGTCGGGCCACC
>JALEGM010000077.1 GCA_022763145.1 Aquisalinus sp.
ACAGGCTGCGTGCGGCTGTTTCCGAAGCGATGGAAATGGTCACAACGCGAGACGGTCTTGCTCTCGATATTGGTTGTGGAGATGGCACTTTAACATCGTTCTATCCGCGCTGGATCGAAGCCGTCAGCGTGGACAAGGTAGATCCGGGCGAAGGCGCGCATGACTGGGCTGAAGTCGTGCAAGGGACCTTCCCCGATAAGGTCACCCTGGAGCGTATCCGGGACCATGCGGGCAAGCGCAAGTTTGATATCATCACGGCGATTTCCGTGCTTGGCGAACAGACAGCGCCGGGTGCTTTCCTGTCTGCCATTCGTGACCAACTGGCGGAAGACGGTATTGTCATCGTTGAAACCACATATGCCTCATTGGCGCTAATGCGCAACCATGTTGACGCCTTTCACCATGATGCAGAAACCATCTTTACATTGACCAACCTCGAGGCAGAAGCCCGTAAGGCTGGTCTCAAGATCGTGCGCGGTGCCATGACAGAAACCAATGGCGGGTCCATTCGCCTATTCCTGACACACGAAGAGTATGCCGGGCATGACTATGTGCCGTGGCTTGAGCAACTGGCTCGCCTCTGGGATGAAGAGTCTGTGTTGAACCTTGCTAACAGGGCAACCTTTCAGGCCTTTATCCAGCGTGTTGAGCGCAACAAGACTGAAATGGCCGATATTCTCGATAATATGGAGCGGTTTAATTTGCATGCGCATGTTATCGGTGCAGACCCGGCGATGCGCGCCTTACTGGAAACATATGGCATTTCCGGTGGTCATGTCTCATTCGTCATTGGCCGAGACACTGCTGAGGTAGGTGCGCCTCGTAATATGGCGGTTGGGGAAGGATATATTGAAATTGTGGCGGAAGAGGATGTGCGCCTCGCGCAGCCTGATTACCTGTTCGCCTGTGCGTCCCAGCGCCGTGAAGTTCTTGAGCACTGGCGTGATGCTATCTTCAATGGGGTGAAAGTCGTCTTTCTGACGCCTGAAGTCGAGATTATTGACGATAAGAATTATGGTGCTGAGTTGGGTAAGGCGCTAGCTGTTACCGATGGCCCTGGCAGTGTTGAGACTCTCAAAGCGGTGCTGTCTACTGTGCGGCGCCCACGGCTTGTTGCGGTCAATTCAGTACTTGAGGCCTGATCGTCTCATACTTCCAAAAACCGGAAACCTAGCGGCTGGTTGAAATGAACCGACGGTCTTGTCCTTCAAGAACAACGGCCGTTAGTCGTCCGGTATTGAAAGCCCCTGTGTCAACATTGATCCGCCAGCGGATATTTTCGGGTTTATCACGGGGGGTGTGGCCATGGACAATGCAGCGATTACCCCAGCTTTCCGGATTTGCTTTGTAGAAATCACGGCGTATCCAAAGTAGGTCGCGTTGACGCTGCTTTGCCAGGGGAATGCCCGCACGCAGGCCAGCATGGACGAAGATGTAGTCCCCGGAAATGAAAAGATTTTCCAGCGAGATCAGGAAATCCAGATGATCCTCCGGTAGTTTTTCGGCAAGTTCAGTGCGCAACGACTCCGGGGATCGGTTCTCGATATCGGTCAGGCCATAACTTTCCAGTGTCTGCTGTCCCCCCCAGTCGATCCAGCCTTCCATCTCATTCGGGTCTGCAAGAAAATCGACCATGGCTTCCTCATGATTACCGCGCAGAAACACGGTGTCCGGGAATTGCAGGCTGAAATCCATCAGGGTCTGCAAGACTGCGGCTGAGGCAGGACCGCGATCAACATAATCGCCAAGGAATATGAATTGCGGATCTGTTTCCGCTGCGTCACTGAACTCATCATCAGGATCACCGGCAAAATCAGCCTCGCATTTGGCCAGGAGTTTTTGCAGCAGGTCGACACGTCCGTGAATGTCACCTATCGCGTAAAGTCGCCTCCCCTCAGGGGCGGATATGCCCTCAGATGATTGTCCGACTTCTGTATTTTGCTCTTGGCGCATCCATCTGGAATACCAGTCTATGGTTAATACTTTCTCTCGTGAGTGTGAGGCTTGCGGGCGTGTTGGGGCTTTCATGTTGCCCGGCAATCATCTAATGCTTGCGCATGGAACCGGGGTGAATACCGGTCTTCGTGGAAGGTGTCGGAAATGGTCATTGCTGTCACAGGCGCTGCCGGTTATCCCGGCTCTCACATGTTGCTCAGCCTGGAAGAAGCTGGCGAGGCTTATATCCCTTTTGATACGGCTCGTATGCTTCAGCGCACAACGCTCGGAGAGACCCAGCATATTATTGTTGATCCGTTGGAAGATCCGGAAGTACTCGCGGCCAAATTCACAGATAATGATGTGACAGAAGTTATCCATTTTGCCGGGGGCGGCTTTGTGCCTCTGTCAATTGATGATCCGCTTACCTATTATCGGGATAACACCCTTACAGCTTATACACTTGTTTCCGCCTGTATGCGGGCAGGCGTGAAAAGACTTGTCTTATCCTCAACAGCTTCCGTCTATGGTGTGCCGGACAGGATGCCGATCAATGAGACTGCCCCGTTGTCACCGATTTCTCCTTTTGGCGCGTCGATGGCGATGGCGGAGCGCATTGCTGGAGACGTTGCTGCGGTCAGTAATCTTGATCTGGTAGTGCTGCGCTATTTCAACCTGGCTGGTGCTGATCCAGCCTGTCGGGCCGGTGAGCGAGGGCGTCCGCGTCACCTCATCAAGGTTGTTGCACAGATTTCTGTCGGTACACGGAAGGAAAAGTTACAAATTTACGGCGATGACTATTCGACACCTGATGGCACTTGCGTGCGCGATTATGTGCATGTCTCCGATATGGCGGATGCTCATTTCGCCGCCCTGAGATATCTCCGCGAAGGTGGTGACACAGTCACATTGAATGTCGGTTACGGATATGGTGCGTCTGTGCTGGATGTGGTAGCCGCTGCCGAGCGTGTCCTGGGGCATCAAATTGAGACAGAAGTGGCCGACAGGCGTCCCGGTGACCCGCCACTCCTCATTGCTGACAATGCTGAAATCCGTACCGTTCTTGATTGGGCGCCGCGGTTTGATGATCTCGACTATATAGTGCGATCAGCGATTGACTGGGAACAGCACTGTAAGGACGAATCAGCGCAATGATGGGCGTGCTGGAATTTCTCCTTCAGAGTTGGTGGATCAGGCTCATGCGCGTTGTCTACGCCTTTTTGCTGCTGGTAATTATTGTGCTTAGTCTGGTGCCTACGGAAGAATCTCTTCCGGGCAGTAACCTCATTTTCGGCTTCCTTGCTGAACTGCTGCTCGGTAGTGCTGACCATGCTGACAAGATGTCACACATGTTGGCCTATGCGGCGATCACCGGTGTCGGTATGCTCGGTATCATTAGGCCATTGGGTCGGTTCCTCCTGCTGCCGGTTTCCATGTTGTTGCTCAGTGCTCTGCTCGAACTGGGGCAAGGCGCTATTGCCGGACGCACGCCGGATATTATGGACTTTTTGGCCAATCTTGTAGGTGTTGCGACAGGCGCTGCTATTGCAGGCCTCTTGCTCATGCTGGCGCGTCAGCAGGCACAGCGGAAGCAGCCGGCCCTATGAAGTCCGTCATCGTCATCCCGGCGCGCTATGCGTCCAGCCGCCTGCCCGGCAAGCCATTGCTGGCGGAAACGGGCAAGCCGCTTATTCAGCATACTTATGAGCAAGCCGCGATGTCTGATGCTGACGAGGTTATTGTTGCAACAGACGACACGCGCATCCAGGAAGCGGTAAGCGCCTTTGGGGGGCGTGTGGTGATGACCTCACCGGCGCATGAGAGTGGCACAGCGCGCGTTGCAGAAGCAGCGCGTGACTTCAAGGCAGATATTGTCATCAACATGCAAGGGGATGAACCTGAAACGGAGCCAGAAAGCCTCAACCATCTCATCAACATACATCAAAAAGCGATGTCGGCCGAGCAGCCCGCTTTTGTCTCAACCCTTGTCTGCCCCTTTAGTCCGCAGCCTGTTTCCGGTGCCGGATCGCCTGAGGATCCGTCCTGCGTGAAGGCAGTCCTGTCTGCAGACCAGGGCGGTTTTCGCAAGGCGTTATATTTTTCAAGGTCACTGGTGCCGTTTCCGCGTGATGAGAATGGGTGCATCAGTAATCCGTCATCTTACTACTTACATCTTGGAATATATGCTTTTAGCATGGAAAGTCTGCAAAGGTTTGAAAGCCTGCCAGAAAGCCGGCTTGAGCGGACAGAGAAGTTGGAACAACTGCGCATTCTCGAAGCAGGGTATGTTGTGGCAGCCGGGGTTATAGATGCTGCGCCACCTGGTGTTGATACGCCAGAAGACTACGCAGCGTTTGTCCGGCGTTATAAAAGCCGATAATGTGAGTTCTTGTGTCTATCAGCCGCGACTGTCAGGCTTGACTGTACGTAGATACTCAAGAATTTTCTTCTGCTCATGATGATCAGCATATTCCATCGCGGTTAGTTTTTTACCGTGATGATATGAGGTGTAATTAAGTTCTGCTCCATTATTCACGAGCAATTTTACAAGTTCTACATTGCCCTGGTCAATTGCAGCCATCAATACACTGCCATGCTTGTGAGAGGTGTAGTTCGGGTCAGCACCGTGTCTCAGCAATTTTTTGGCAGCAGCGACATATCCATGAGATACAGCTTCCAGTAAGGCGGTGTGATCATCAGCGACAAGATTGATATCGGCGCCTCGATCCAGAAGCCAGCCCATGGTTGCCAGATCGCTGTTATGAGTTGCGGCGATCAAAGGTGTTTCCCATCCATCCTGACAGTTCAGGTCAGCGCCCTCTTTGTAGAGGCTGACCTTGGCTTTGTGGTCCTTGTCATAGATAGCATCCATGAAATCCTTGCAGCAGATTCCGTCTTTGTGTTCTGCAGCCTTATACGCATTCCGGGTATCATAATTGTAGGCAGGTGTGCCGAGTGATGTTTTATCCGAGCTGTAGCTTGTCCTTAAATGCAGATCTTTTGACCCATTTGTGATGTACTCATAGGTATCATTCTTGGCTGGTATTATCGCAGAGAATGCCGTGCGCGGAGAGAGTACGAACAACAGGACAATGACGGCTATGGCACCGGCAAGACTTGTCAGTTGTGGTCGGCCAAGGCGCAACTGATTCTGATAGTCCGTGTTGATGAGTCGCTTGATACGATGTGAGAAGAAATTACCTTTACCACTTTCAAACGCGCCAACAGCCAGCAGTTTACGATCTGCGGCTGGGTCACGGATCAGGGCTTCCACGCTGTCCAGGAGGGAGCTGGCATAGTTCCGGGAGCAACCGGCGCGGCGCGCAGCGCGGTCATCACAGGCCATTTCTCTTTCTGTGCGCAGGTTCCGGCAAGCGCTGCGCATGAAAGGGCTCCACCAATAAAGAGCAACCAGTACACGTTGGCCGAACGCACACAGAAGATCACCACGCTCGATATGGGCAAGCTCATGGGCAAGGACGTGACGCAACTGCTCGCGGGGCAAGGTACGTACGAGGTGTGACGGGAGCAATATGGCGGGGTTTAGCAATCCAACGGCCATTGGCCCATTCACCCGGTCCGTGACACCAACACGGGCATAGGCTGGCCAGTCAGCTGGTAGAATGGCTGCCGCATTCTTCAATGGGTCACTATTTTCCCGTAAAGTGCGCGTGGCTTTCCAGGAATGGTAGAGAGCAAAAAGCGCCCGTGCTGTGAAAAAGAACCAGACGCCGATCAGGCTCACCATAAGCAGCTCTCGGCTGAGGAAGCTGTTATCAATCGTTTCTGTGACTGGCTGGACGATGGCCGGGTCGTAGCGATAGGCGTTACTCATGGCGGTCGATAGCGGATTGTTGTCGTTTGTTGTGATGACCAGTTCGTCCCCTGAGACAACGCTTGGCATAAAGTTCAGGCTTGGTACCGGTAGTAATGTCAGGACCGGCATGGCGCCAAGTAGGAACACGGCAACAGCCCATATCCATGACCGGTGTTCAGCGCTCCACTTGTCTTTCCTGAAAAGCAGGAGGCCGAGAATGGCGAAAATGATGACACCTTGCCAGACGTGCCGAAATGCGATCTCGGCAATCCACTGCAAACCTTCCATCCCTCAAGCCCCTTCAGATCGTCAATTGTCGTTTTGGTCGTGTTTTTCGAGTTCGCGCCGCAGTTCTGCGAGATCATCAAGGTCAATGCCTTCGATCTCCACCAGATGCTGCGCCAGTGCCTGCGATGAGCCACCAAAAAACCTGGTCACTAGATGAGACAAAGCTTTCTGCCGCGCCTCGGCCTGCGAAATAAGTGGATAATAAATGAAAGCCCGGCCTTCTTTCTCGTATCCGGCATAGCCTTTATCAGCCAAAATCTTGAGAATGGTGAGGACCGTTGTGTAGGCCAGCTTTTTCTTCTGATTGAGGTGCTCATGCACATCGCGTACAGATGCCTTACCGGCTTCCCAGAGCACGTGCATGACTTTCTGTTCTGCTTCAGTCAGGGCGACAGATGGTTTTCTTGGCATGTTAACCCACTTCTAAGACATGTTTAGCGTTTTCCGGACGCAGTTTAAACTATAAATTTAGTTAGATTTTTTGCCGTGGCAAATCTCTGGTTCAGTCTGCCTGAGAGGCCAATAAAGACCTTTCGTTAACGATACTCTGTTACATTCCGGCATCGACCGAGGGTTAAAATCGCTCATCGCGGGAGGAAAGTGTGACGGGGCTGTCCGAGCCAGTAGATACCATGTCTGATGCTGCCAGGCGTGCTTACCAGAACAGCCGCGACAAGATCCTGTTACATAACACGATCAACTCTCAGCATGTGTCTGTTGCCAATGCCATGGTATTGGCCGTCCTTCTGATAAACCAAAGCCCCTCAAGCTTGCTGGGGGTCTGGATTATCGCCGTCACCTGCCTAACCATCCTGCGGTATGTCTTTGCCAAGGTCGCATCTAAAATACAGCCTGGCCTTAGTGAGGTTCATCGTCTGACAATCGACGGTATGAGTGTATTGAGCGGTGTATGTTGGGGTTTAACACCCTTCCTGTTGCCAGCTTCCGCCGAGGGCATTGCCACGGAGCTGGTCGTTTTCATGATTGCCGGCATGACGGCTGGTGCGGCATTGTCTTACGCATCTCACGTTCGTTCCGTTATCGCCTTTAACTTACCCGCGCTTGCGTTACTTGGCTGGTATCACTTCCTTCAGGGGCAAGCCGGTGATTATGTGATGTGCGGTGTCCTTGCCGTTTACTTTTTTGCCACGCTTTCTTTGTCGCGCAGGGCGAGTGACGTTCTGTCGCACGCGGTGACGAATGGTATCGCAGCACAAACAAGAGAGCAGGAGCTCAATGAGAAGGAAGCTGCCCTGAAAGAAGAAGTGCAGCGGCGTAAGCAAAAAGAAGAAGAACTGAAAGATACGCTTGCGCGTAGTCAGCGGGTCAATCTTGGATTGGAGATGATCACCAAGGACGTTCTGGCACAGCGCAATAACAGCGACACCAATGTTTTTGATATTCTGCTGCGGCGGTCAGCAGATGCACTTGATGTCAACCGTGCCAGTATCTGGCTGTTTGCTGACGACCAAAATGCGCTTGAATGTTACGGCCTGCATGAAAAGCAGGAAAGTGAATTTGCGACGCCTGCGTTCATCCTGCATGATCAGAGTCCGAGTTATTTCAGAGCGATTTCAGATAATCGTATCGTTGATGCCAGCGATGCCTGTGAAGATCTCAGGACACGTTGTCTTGCAGATGATTACTTGAAGCCGCTTGATATTCAGTCCCTCCTGGATGCGCCGATTGTAGATGGCAAGGAGCGGCGCGGCGTCATCTGCTTTGAAATGCAAAACGCGCAGAGGCATTGGACACCAGATGAGATCGCCTTTGCGGGAGCAATCGCACAATTTGCAGGTATGCTGCTCATGGCCGACAAGGCTGATGCAATGACTGAGAGCTTGCGTGTTGCGCTTGATGAGGCGCGGAATGCCAGTGCAACGAAGTCGGCTTTCCTTGCCAATATGAGCCATGAAATCCGTACCCCAATGAATGGTGTGCTTGGTGCTGCAGCGGCGCTAAAGGGATCTGATCTTGATGAAGATCAGGAAAATCTTGTTGATATCATCCATGGTTCTGGTGATGCATTGATGACCGTGCTTAATGATATTCTCGATTTCTCCAAGATTGAAGCTGGTCAGGTGAGCATGGAGCAGAGTCAGTTCTCGCTTCGTTCGGTCATTCAGAAAGTTGAATCTGTACACAGCTTGAAAGCTGCTGATCGTGGCTTGGAATTCACGGCTACCGTTGAAGACGGTGTCGCAGATGAGCTTGTCGGGGACGCGCATCGTATAGCACAGATTTTGCACAACCTTGTTTCTAACGCGATCAAGTTTACCCATGAAGGTGGTGTGTGGCTTACAGTCAAGAAAGACCCTGAAGCCACAAAGGGTGTAAACGAAGCAATTTTGATTACTGTTGAAGACAGCGGCATTGGCATGACGCCAGAAGAAAAAGAATATGTCTTCGACAAATTCGCCCAAGCTGATGATTCGACGACCCGCAATTATGGGGGTACCGGTCTCGGGCTTTCAATTATTCAGAGCCTTGTAGAGGCCATGTCGGGTGAGCTCGTCTGCGATAGTGAAAAAGGTCGTGGCACGACCTTCAGGATCACATTGGCCCTGCCAAAAGCTGACCAGCTAGAGGCAGAGGCAGAAGCCGAAGAGGAATGTGCCGTTGGCCAACTGGCTGAAAGAATTCTTCTGGCAGAGGATAATGTAACCAATCGCATGGTGCTGGAAGCCCTGCTCAAACCGTTCGACCTGTCGCTGACCTGCGTTGAGAACGGGCAGGAGGCTGTGGAGGCATTTCAGACTGACACATTTGATCTTATCCTGATGGATATTCAGATGCCGGTCATGGACGGTACTGAAGCGCTGGCGAAGATACGTGAGATCGAAGCCAGAGATGAACGCACGCCTACGCCAATTATCGCTGCGACAGCCAATGCGATGGTTCATCAGATTGATGAATATATGAGCCTGGGTTTCGATGGCCATCTGACAAAACCGATCCGTATGGATGCCCTGATGGCGGTTCTTCAGATGGGTAATGGGTCATGCAAGAAAAATACGGCACGAAAAAGCGCTTGATTGCAGGGCGCATACCTCATTGATTTTTATACGCTAAATGCCTCATTTTGAGCACCACAGACCCGTCTGTGGGATGTCGAAAAACGGGGCAATTTGCCCCGGCCTGACCGTACAATGCTTTCAGTGACTGAGGATGCATATTATAAATTGACATTGTATACTTTTTGTTCTATATTGTTTCGGTGGTAAGGGGACAGCGGTTCTCTTGCTGGTCGGCTTCTGGAAAATGGCTGACGGCTCTTTGACAATCTGGTGCTTATTCCCTGT
>JALEGM010000004.1 GCA_022763145.1 Aquisalinus sp.
AGTTCGCCTTGCGCGCCCGTGCCGCAAACGAAGGCCGTAACCCTGACTGGACCTCTTACGAGAAGCTGCGCAACGTCATTGAAAAGCGCATGTTCACCCATGTCGAAGACCTGCTACCGGTCATCTCTTTCGATTCCAAGAAAGATAAAGACACGGAGAAAAAGCATGACGACTTTGTGGATCGTATGGTTGCCCGTGGCTATACGCCGCGCCAGGTTCGTCGTCTCGTCGAATGGTATATGCGCGTCAACAAGGCGGGGTAACCCTGCCTGCCGCCACCCCAGTCAGGAGACAGACGATCAAGAATCGCATTCTCGATATTCCCAGTCGCATTTCAGATGCGCCAGGCGCCGTAGAACTGGTGCGCATCTGGACCAACACAAAGACCCACTGGATCACGTTGAACCTGCCCGGTAAGTGGCGCGATGCACAACTGGCAGAGCTTATCTGCAACACCATGCAAGTCACAGCGCGTGTCATGGCACCGCGCACCGGTATTGATGAAAAAACTTTTGCCACCGCTATCTACCAGACACTTTTTGATCAGGCTCTTACCTCAGAACAAATAGAAAACTTCTACGAAAAGGCTGTCAAAATAGATGCTGGTCACGCGCAAAAGCCGGAAATTCGGCAGGCTGTCAAAAAGAACATGGCTGTCATTCCGCTTGCGGACCATGAGAATTCGGACGCTTTTGAAGTCATGCGCATCTGGCATCTGGGTAAAAGCCAGGAAGTATCGTTCCGCGCAGGCTTCTTCGATGACATCGGCAACTGCGCCAGCGTCATCAAATCCTTGATCGTCTACATGGCGAATGCGCTCTATCAACGGGAGCTAAAACCAAGTAGGGTTGCTGCCGAGGAAGATTTACGCACGGCCATCGCCCATAAATGGCAACAACCCCGATAGTCTATCGAGGCATAAGAGCAAACTCATGTCCCATTTCATCGACAGACGACTGAACCCCAAAGGCAAATCTCTCGGCAATCGCCAGCGGTTCCTGAAACGCGCGAAGCACCAGATCAAGGATGCCGTCAACAAGTCCTTGCGGGAGCGCTCGGTAAAAGACCTGGAAAAATCTGGCAAGATTTCGATCCCTTCAAAGTCCACCGCTGAGCCGCGCTTTCGTATTGACCCGGCCTCCGGCAGGCGCGGCCACGTGCACCCTGGCAACAAGGAATTTGCCAAAGGCGACCGCCTGAAAAAGCCGCCCAGCGGCAAGGGCGGCGGTGGCAAAGATGCGTCGGACAGCGGTGATGGCGAAGACAATTTCCAGTTCACGCTCACACGGGACGAATTTCTCGATATCTTCTTCGAGGATCTGGAGCTGCCAAACCTCGTCAAAACCTCCCTGAAGGAAATCAAGAATTACAAAATGAAACGGGCCGGCATGACTGTCCTTGGCTCACCGACAAACCTCAATCTTGTCCGCACCATGCGCAATGCCCATGGACGACGCCTTGCGCTTGGTCGTCCGTCCACCAAGGAAATCAATGAGCTCAAAGAGCGCCTGTTCGCTTTAGAGCGCATCGCACAGCCGGGCGACGCAGAAATTGCCAAGAAGAAGGCAATCCTCGCCAAACTTGAGGAGATGGAAGCGCGGCGGCGCTGGGCGCCCTATATCGACCCGCTGGATGTGCGCTACAACGCTTTCGCGCCGGAGCCGATAGAAACCACTGCCGCAGTGATGTTCTGTCTGATGGATGTATCCGGTTCCATGGGCGAGCGCGAGAAAGACCTCGCCAAGCGCTTTTACATGTTGCTCTATCTTTTCCTGCAGCGGCGTTATGAAAAAATTGATGTTGTTTTCATCCGCCACACACACCATGCAGAGGAAGTGGACGAGGAAACCTTCTTCTACTCCCGTCAGTCTGGCGGCACAATTGTCTCCACAGCAATAGAGGAAATGCAACGCATTCAGAGCGAACGCTATCCTCTCGACCAGTGGAATATCTATGTGGCGCAGGCATCTGATGGCTATACCCAGAGCGGCGACGCCCAGCGTTGTGTCCAGCTCCTGACAGATGAATTACTGCCCGTTATTCAGTATTACGCCTATATTGAAATACTCGATGAGCGTGAGATGGGTGTGTTTTCAGACCCTGATGCCGGGGCAGAGCTCTGGCGCGCCTATCGCTCTTTGAAGCAGGGGAATTTTGCCCAAACCCGCATCGCAAGGCCGCAAGATATTTATCCGGTTTTCCGAGAACTCTTTGCCAAAGACCGCAAGGAGAATGCGGCGTGATAACATTGACTCCTCACGCCGAGTCCTCAAATTTCAAAGGATCGGCACGATCCCTCAGAGTACTTTCCGAAGATGAATATCTTGTCATTGATCTCATACCAGCAAAGTATGTAAATAAAGACGAACTTCATAGTAACTTTGAAAATCATGAATTTCAGGACACTTTTGTAGGCAGTAGATTGGTAGTACAGGACGAAAGATTTCTGCGAGTTATTTTCGACAGGGTACTTGAGTGCCGCTTATCAAATGATGATGCCATTAATCCATCAAACCTTGATAAACAGGTCACAGAACATATTATCAAAGACAGGTCTGTATTACCCTTCTTTTCAATTGAAGGTTCGCCATGGCTCAATGAAGTAGAAGACTATCAGATTTGGCAAGACGAAGTTATAAAACATTACTGCTTGATCGGCATGAGTGTTTACGCCAATATTTTAGGCTCATTCCATTCCGCCAAGTGGCTACCGAATGTCCGCAACTCTATTGATGCTTGGCACTATGAAGAGGTCATCATATGAGAGCGACAGCTAAATCAGATAACCTTCTCTATAAAGACTCTGACTGGACCTTCGACCTGTTGCAGCGTGCACTGGAAGCCTGTGAAGACATCGCCCTGAATGACCTTGGCCTGAACGTCTATCGCAATCAGATTGAGATCATCACCTCCGAGCAGATGCTGGACGCCTATTCCAGCCACGGTATGCCACTCATGTATCGCCACTGGTCTTTCGGCAAGCATTTCGCTCGTGACCAAAACATGTATCAGAAAGGCTATACCGGCCTTGCCTACGAGATTGTGATCAACTCTGATCCCTGCATTGCCTATCTCATGGAAGAAAACTCCATGACCATGCAGACGCTGGTCATGGCCCATGCCTGCTTCGGCCACAACCACTTTTTCAAAAACAACT
>JALEGM010000078.1 GCA_022763145.1 Aquisalinus sp.
ATGCCTAATCTGACAGCAAGATTCTTTAATCTTGGCGTGCGTGATAACAGGCTTTCGGGGATGTGGCTCGGCCATGAGGTGGCTTTCCCTCGATACCGAAAATAGAGAGCAGCAGCAAGTGCAACCCGATCTTGATGATCGACGCCCGTCAACGGCGAGTGCAGTACAAGGGCACTTGCGTGCCGTGCCCTCATATCCGGGTGATGCAAAGCGGCCAGATCACACATAATACACGCGGCTCGTCGTATTCGTTTTTCCCGATCGTTTTCCTTTGTAAACAGAGGGTTTATCAGTTCGAAAACCGCTTCCCCGAATGCCGGGTCTGGCGCATACCGACGGGCGTATTCTCGTGCCATGGTCAATAACGGATCCTGGCGTCTTACCTCATGAGACAGGCCATCGAAGAGAATGCCCTCACGAACTCCTCCAGAGGACACAACCAGCTTTTCGGCCTTTGATTTCTCCAGGACCTTACGCATTACCATCGCTGCATGAGGCAGTGTGTTAAGCCGCTTCTTCTGCACACCAGGCATTTTTTCCAATGACAAGGGGCCAAGACGTTCAATCAAGCTGCACAGACTTAGAATATCAGCGCGTACAACTTCATACTGATGCAGGATTGGTAGAAGGTATTGCGACTTCGCCATATGAATTTTAGCTATGGCACGCCATGCGCCACCGACAGCATATAGGGTGCCGGCTTCCTCAGAAATTAGCCAGTCCAGAGAACTCAAAACATCCTCTACATGAGCTTCCGACTCTGCCGGGTCAGGGCCAAACATGGAAATCAGCCGCAAGGGGCCCAAAGAAAGGCTTACACGATCCATCAAGGGATTATCCAGTTCATCAGAGAACCGCGTAAGCTCCAGTGACCCTCCTCCCATATCCCCACACAAATTAAATTTCCCGCGAGGCGACCGTGAGACAGCATCAGGCGTACCGGCGATTACACCAAGAGCGGCATATTTTGCTTCTTCCTCCCCGCTAAGAATAATGGGCGACAAACCCAGATCACAGATCTCCTTTGTAAAATCATGACCATTAATTGCTTCACGGATGGCTGCTGTCGCAAAAGTACTGACTGGCAAGTCACCATACTCTTTCAACAGCCGATTGAAGCGCTCCAAAATATACAGGGCGTTGTCCATGGCTTCACGTCTCAGCGCTCCATCTTCATCCAACGTGCCAAGGCCACACAGATCTTTTTCGTTGAAAAATGAGAGAGGCGTTCTTTGTGGGCCACCATACATGACCAAGCGAACCGAGTTTGAGCCGATATCAATAACGGCCCGCCTATTTTGCAATAAGTCCTGTGCGATACCCGGATAGGTTGTTTCTGTATTCACAATCTGACTGCGCTGTTACTCAACACTCAATTCGTTCTGCCTGTTTAGACAACGGCAAGATCTAGTGCGATTCTTTTTTACGCGGTTGCAGGGACATCGGCGCATTATACTGGATCGCTCCGCCCCTGCCCGACAGGCTGGGGTTCGTCATACAGTAATCATGCACGTTGAACGGCATAACACCTTCAGGAATTCTGACCCGGTCGTAAGAGCCATCAGGGTTCATCTGCCAGCTTTGAGCTTCATCGTTCAGGTTAGCAACCATGATCTGGTCAAGCACCTGACGATGCACCGTCGGATTGTCTATAGGGCAGAATACCTCCACGCGGCGACACAGGTTACGCGGCATCCAGTCAGCTGAGGAGATATAGACAATGGCTTCCGGATTCGGCATTGGCTGACCATTCCCGAAACAGACAATACGAGAATGCTCAAGGTATCGCCCGACAATGCTCTTAACACGTATGTTTTCGGAGAGCCCTGGCACACCAGGGCGTAAACAGCAAATACCGCGAATGACAAGATCGATCTGAACCCCAGCACGACTAGCCTCATAAAGCTTATCGATCATCTCGCCATCAACAAGGGAGTTTAGCTTGATCCATATTGATGCAGGGCGACCTGCCCGCGCATGCGCAATTTCATCCTCTATGTGTTCAATCATCTTCTGTTGAGCCATATGAGGCGAGATAGTGAATTTATCCAACTTCTCTGGTCTGGCGTAGCCCGTGATATAGTTGAAAACACGTGCCGCATCGCGTGCAATTTCCTCATCGCAAGTAAACAACGACAAGTCTGTATATATCTTGGCAGTAAACGGATGATAATTGCCGGTACCTACATGAACGTAAGTCCGGGTTGTGCCCGCTTCCGAGCGCACAACAACAGACAGCTTGGCGTGCGTTTTATAGTCCACAAAACCATACACAACATTGATGCCAGCCCGCTCCATTTGCCGAGCCAGCCTGATATTCGCTTCTTCATCAAAGCGTGCTTTCAATTCCACCAGCGCTGTGACATTCTTTCCATCTTCAGCGGCTTGAATGAGTGCCTTAACAATCGAGGACTGATGCGAGGTCCGGTAGATTGTTTGCTTGATAGCGACAACATCAGGGTCCTGCGCAGCCTGCTTGAGGAACTGCACAACCACATCAAAACTTTCATAGGGGTGGTGGACGATAATATCCTTATCGCGAATAGCGGAGAAACAATCCCCCGCATGCTCGCGAATACGCTCCGGGAAACGGGCTTCAAAGGGCTTGAACACAAGATCAGGTCGATCATCAGCGATGAGCGAACTGGTCTGATTGAGCCCAAGAATTCCATCCACAATAACCACATCATCGGATGAGACGTTTAATTGATCCATAAACAGATCAATCATGAATTTCGGCGTACGGGAATCTATTTTCAAGCGAATAACATCACCACGGCGCCGGCGCCGCAGAAGGCTCTCAAACTGCCTCACCAGATCTTCGGCTTCTTCCTGGAATTCAATATCGCTGTCACGGACGATTCTGAATGCCCCTTCGGCAAGGATTTTATGACCCGGCAAGACGTAATCAAGATACTTTGAGATGACTTTCTCAAGAGGAATGTAGCGCACACGCGGTTTGCCATTTTCCATCGTCTCGGAACTCGGCAGTCTGACGAACCGCTTGACCTTCATTGGTATGGGTAGCAGCACGTTCAGGTGCTCGCGACGATTTTCCAACTCATAAGCCAGCACAAAGCCAAGATTTGGAATGAAGGGAAATGGATGTGCCGGATCAAGCGCCAGAGGCGTCAAGGTCGGGAAAATATTTGTTTCGAACTCTTCCCGGAGCCAAGCTTCTTCATCCACTGTGAGGTCAGCAGGCTCCAGCACCTCGACCCCCGCCTCAGCCAGTAGCGGCAACAGCTCGCGCCAGCATTGCTGTTGGTTCTGAACAAGGTCGGATGTTTTGTGATTGATCAGGTCGATCTGTTCCTTCGGGGTCAGGCCTTCCTGTGTTGTTGAGCGAATGCCCTCGCGCGCCTGCCCGACCAGTCCAGCCAGCCTGACCATCAGAAATTCATCCAGATTACTTGCTGAAATGGACAGAAACCGCAGGCGTTCCAACAGTGGATGCTGCTCATTCCAGGCCTCTTCCAGCACGCGTGTGTTGAATTCCAGCCAGGATAATTCACGATTAATGAAACGATCAGGCGAGTCCGCTGCAATCGGCGGGAATGAAGATTCCGTTTCCTCAACGGCATCCACCATGTCCGGACGTCCATCAAACGCAGCTGTTACAGGCGCCTCGTCTGCGGCGATGGCCTCGCCCTGAATATCATCGAATGTGCTGCTCATACCGGTTTTCCTGCCTGCCGATAGCCTGTCCATCAATCACAGCTAAGCCTAGCACAGGTCTCCTAAGATAAGGTATGCTCGCCCAACGCCTCCAGCACTGACTGAACCAGTGACCTGTTGATGGATTTGTTACGTTCCAGCGCTTCGGCGTCAAGGCGTTCGGTAAAAATCGTCAATGCGGCAAAAGAACGCTTTAGATGGTCCGCAATATAGTCGGCGAGGTCTTCACTCAATTTCAACTGACGGGCTTGCATCCAGGTCAACAGGACACGCTTCATAAGTTCCTGATCCGGGCTCTCGATAACAGCCAATGGCAAGGCAGAGAGCCTCGTCAACAAGTCTTTTAATGGCGTGTCTTGAGCTATTGCCCAATTTTCCGGCTTGCCTGTTCCGGCAAGAACAAAGCTCACGCCCTGTTCACGACAATTATCAATCAGTCGCGTAAGCAGGATTGGGTCTGCTGCATAGTCGGCATTATCAACGATCAGGAGGGGCGCAGAAAACGGCTGTGCCAGTACTGCTTCAAGACGATCGGCACTGATCCATATCGCAGGCTGGTCACGGAAAACTTCTGATAGCAGGAATGTCTTACCGGAGGCTGAGGGCCCGGACAGAAGAATACCCTGGCATTCGCTCGTTTTCAGGTCATCACGCCAGTGGAACAATAGTTGCCGGGCTTTCGCGTTCACGGGTGCTTCGACAAACGTCTGATCCGCTAGCGAGGGTGGACAGGTTACATCCAGTGTCAGTTGCTGGGTGGATGACATGGCGATTGCGCGGTCAGTTCGAATTATCGTCCTGAGTGTCATCCTCCGATACCGGAGAAAGTTGCCTTGGCTGGCTTAACTCGCGTTCCAGCGGGGGACTGAAATCATCAATGGACGGAGCATAGTAATCCTGGCCTGTTTCCGGGTCTGTCACCCAGTCACTGTCGTAAGCGCCATCAATATTATTGAACCCATGCAACCGCTGCTCGTCACGAACCCGCCGTTCATACGAGACCGGGCGTACTCGGTCACGTACATCTTCGTAGGTTGTAGACGTCGCAATATTCCAGATGTAGTCGTCTACTGTCCAGAAAATGATGTTCCGCTCCCGAAGGGACAGGACAAGCTGGTCCACATCACCTGCGACACGCATGTTGACGCTGGCGCCATCTGCCGTCAGTGCCTTGGTATCATAACTCGCTACCAGCGGAGAGTCTTGAAGAACAGCCTGAATACCGGCCCATTCATCAATCGAGGAAAACCAGGCATTCACCTGAAAGGTCTGGCTGACGGAATGATCAATCAGCGTTTGAGCCTTCCAGCTGGCGGCATATTTGGCGACGGTAGACTCGACTGCTCGCGCTGCAAGGAGCGGGAAATCCCCGACACTATCTCTATACCAGCCTTCGAATAGAACGCTGCCTGGTCTGCTAGTCGCCTGAGAACTGCCTGTCGTAGCCCCAAAACCATCTTGAGAATCATAAAGCGCGGAAGAGTTGCTGCTATCAATCGTGCTTGCGGCACGGGCCACATTGTTCAGATAGCCATCAAGCAAGCGGACACGAAGGCGGTACTGGCCGTCTGCTTCCATCAGGTAGCCTTGCGCAATGATCACCTGGGTCACGCCATATTTCTGCGCCATTTGCTGCAATTGTCTTTGTCGCATGCCGAGTGCCTGATCAGCCGAGATCATGTCGATATCAGCCGCATCACCGCGCGGCAGCAGGATGGGTGTCAGCTCATTAGCCAGTGAGCGCGATAACCAGGCGCGCGCCCAGGGGTTATTACTTTCCCAGAGGTATGCGTCATTTTCTGTCTGCAGGACAGGGAGCACAAGCGCCGTTCGGGTTTGTGATTCGCTGTAGGGAATGCGCGCACGCTTCAACATATTGCGGATTTCATCGGCCTTGAAACGATAGGTGATGCGCGCTGAATAAGAGCGGCTGGAACTTTTCTCGTCCTGCACAGCAAAGCCTTCTTCCAGAGCAGGCAGTTGGGAATTATCAAGGTAAACCGCTGATTTTGCTGTATAATCATAAAAACTGTTGTCAAAACCAGCGCCCGGATCAGTTTGCAGGGGTTGGCCGGCAGCTGCCTGTTTGCCTATCGCAAGTTGCGGTAAATAGCCCCAGTCTGCTTCCGCCGTAACGCGGCGTAGAAGGATATCCATCGCCTGACGTCGACCCTGATCGATCGCGATACGGCGTGCCTCAGTGGCACTGCCTGCTTCGGCTTCAACAGGAACTTCTGCGACCACGAAAACATTGTCATTGGTAGGCTGGGCGGTAGCGGTACCGAGCCAGAACAGGGTACAGGCCAGAATTTTTAAAACCAGACGCATGATCTCATCCATATCTCTCGCGACGCTTATACCTTTGTTAGGCGCCTGTCGCACCCCTTATAGGCCCTATTAGGGCAAAAATCAGTCCCTGCGCATCGCGCAATAACCTTCACAAGACCGGCAGTCTCGTCTAGCACCAGCGCTTAAACCAGAAACGGTTACAAGGATTGCCGCATGAGTGACGCCTACAAAAAAGCCGGAGTTGATATAGATGCCGGCGACAGGCTGGTACATCGCATTAAGCCGCTAGTCAGGACAACGCAACGCCCTGGGGCAGACGGGACGATTGGCGGCTTTGGTGGCCTGTTTGACCTTAAAGCTGCTGGTTACACTGATCCAATACTGGTGTCCGGCACCGATGGCGTAGGCACAAAACTCAAGATTGCCTTTGAAACAGGGCGACATAACACTGTCGGGATAGACCTCGTGGCCATGTGTGCGAACGACGTTCTGGCCCAAGGCGCCCTACCTCTGTTCTTTATGGACTACTTTGCCTGTGGCCGACTGAGTGAAGATACAGCAGCTGAGGTGATTGCTGGAATTGCCGAGGGCTGCCAGCAGGCAGGTGCTGCCCTGATCGGCGGCGAGACAGCAGAGATGCCCGGTATGTATCCAGATGGCGAGTACGACCTCGCAGGATTCTGCGTCGGCGCAGCTGAGCGTGGGGCGCTATTACCTTTGCATGAAGGGTCGGACGCGATACGCGCGGGAGATCACCTGATCGCCCTTTCCTCATCCGGCGCTCACTCCAACGGCTACTCCCTGATCCGCAAGGTTGTTGCGGAAGCGAACCTGACCTGGGCCGATGATGCGCCTTTCGCCTCAGGCAAAACACTGGCGGATATTTTTCTGACACCGACCAGAATCTACGTGCCCCTCATTCGCCCCTTACTTGAAAGCAAGCTTATCAAGGGCTTTGCGCATATTACCGGGGGCGGCCTGACAGATAACATTCCGCGTGCCCTGCCAGATGGCCTTGATATGCGACTTGATGACACCGCACTGAACATACCCCCCTTGTTCGAATGGTTGCAGGCGCAAGGCAAGTTGAGTGATGCAGACCTGCGCCGCACCTTTAATTGTGGCATTGGCGGTGTACTGATTTCTTCTGATGAGCATACGAACTCCGTTCTTGATGCTTTGCAACAAGAAGGCGAGCCCGCCCGTGTTATTGGAGAACTGGTTGCGGCATGAAGAAAAGGGTTGCTGTCCTGATTTCCGGCTCCGGGTCCAATCTGCAGGCTTTGATTGATGCTGCCGAGCAACCGGATTATCCAGCCGAAATTGTGTTGGTCATCTCAAACCGTCCGGGCGCTTACGGGCTCGAACGGGCGACACGGCATGGAATCAAGGCCATGACCATCGACCATAAAGCGTTTGAAAGTAGGAACGCGTTTGAACAGGCTCTGCATGAGGCATTGACTGATGCACAGGCGGACATTATCTGCCTCGCCGGATTCATGCGTATTCTGACGGCTGGCTTCGTCAACCGCTGGCAAGACCGGATTCTGAATATCCATCCGTCCTTATTGCCAGATTTTAAAGGATTGAACGTCCAGCAGCAGGCGATTGATGCCGGAGCCGCCAAAAGCGGCTGCACAGTACATGTTGTTACACCTGATCTTGATGACGGCCCGATCCTTGGACAGCGATCAGTGCCTGTGCTGGCGGATGATACAGCGGAGACACTATCAGCCAGGATTCTACAGGAAGAACATATTCTCTACCCGGAAAGCTTGGCACGTTTCGCAGAAAAAGGCCTCGCAGCAACCCGCAAGGCCTAACTATGATTAGACATAAGGTCTGGTATTAGCCGAGCTGCTCTTCCAACTTTGCAAGGAATGTCTCGATACGCTTGGCATTGACTCCCAGATCCGACACGCCGACGCGCGAGCTTGAGCGCACATCAACCTCAACCGGCTCACGGAAGCGATTAACCCGCACGACAACGTCGTCTTTGAAGCCCCACCATGCAGTCGTTGCCGTAGCTTCAATACGACCGGCATTTTCATCTTTACCAACAATTTCGAGACCCATTGATTCCAGCACATCAATTGAAGCCTGAAATACATCTTCATAAGGTTGCTCGAACCGCACAGTAGCAAGGTCCGGGTAAGCTTCCTGCTGCTGAGCAGCAATGTCAGGATTGTAATCCGTGGAATTGAGATTTTCGTCAGCCATACGGATGTCGCGTACATCCACGAAAGCAGGTGGATATTTTACATCAGTGGTGATGTCATGGATTGGCGGTACTTTCTCACTTTGAGACTTCATGGTCATCGGACCAAAGGCAGAAGCCAGCGCGGCAGCCCCCGCGATCAAAGCGAAACCGCCTGTACCCGGGCGTGACCGGACAAGGCCGAGCAAACCCGCCAGAAGCGCTAATGCCCCAAGACCAAGCAGAGCAAATGTCAGGGGTTGCAAGGCCTGAAATACTGTCGCGAAATCAATCGCGCCAAACCGGAAAGCTCCTGTCAGCCCCACATATGCCAATGCTGCCAAAAATGCGAGCGTGCCAAGCGCACCTACTATCTTACCCATATTCTACACCCCGTTAATCAAGAGAATTGAGCCGACGGGCTCATTTCATTCCACCATTCAGCTTTCGTGCCAAAGAGAAGGAGAATACGCAAGTGGCCTATCGCATCAAGCCACGGCCTGCTTATTCTGCCCCGAAAAGCTCCAGCGCAGCTCTCGTCATCGCTTCCACACCAGTTTTGAGAGTTGGTTCTGGTTCAGGCGCAAAGAAGGGAGAGTGTAGAGAAGGCAACGGTGGCCCGCCTGCTTTCGCGGCAGCAACTTTCTCAGGTGCTACTGCACCAATCCAGAAAATGAAGCTGGGAATTGTGGGCTCCACACGGCTGTACTGAGAGAAATCCTCACCGCCCATAACCGGGTCAACCTCCATCACGTTATCAGCACCAAATGCAGCTTTCAGTGTGTCTGATACACGGTATGCCAGTTGCGGATCATTATAGGTCGATGGTGTGTAATCCTTTTCCATCTCGATGACCGGATAGAGGTCCTCTGGCAACCCGGCAGACATTGCCTGCGCGCGCGCAATACGCTGAATGCCTGAGATCAATTTCTCGCGCACTTCGTCCGTGTAGGAGCGAACGGTCAGCTGCAAGTGTGCCTGATCTGAAATGATGTTGTGCTTCGAGCCTGCATTGAACGCACCAACAGTAACGACGGCAGGCTCAAGTGGTGAAACTTCACGACTGACAAGCGTCTGCAGAGCAAGAACAATTTCGGACGCTATAACAACAGGGTCCTTTGTTGTCTGTGGGTATGCGCCGTGCCCACCAACACCTTTCACGTAGATGTCTATGGAGTCCACATTGGCGAGGGCGTATCCGGGCGTATAGGCAATGGTTCCCGCAGGCATACTGGCGGAGTCATGCAGAGCGATGACATAATCCGGACGGGGGAAACGGGTGAACAACCCGTCATCAATCATTGCCTTGGCGCCCAAGCCAATTTCCTCAGCGGGCTGACCGATCAGGATAAGTGTCCCTGACCACTGGTCCTTCATGGCGACAAGACGGCGTGCCGCGCCAACAAGGGACGTCATGTGTACGTCGTGACCACAAGCATGCATGGTCGGCTGCACATCACCAAAGCGGTTCGGGCCAGTCATCTGCGATGCATAAGACAGACCCGTTTCTTCACGCACAGGCAAACCATCCATGTCTGCACGTAACGTAACTGTCGGCCCTTCACCGTTGCGCATGACGGCGACAACACCCGTGCCACCGACGCCCTCTGTAATGTCAAAGCCAAGCTTGTCGAACTCTGCAACAAGCCGGCGTGCCGTTGCCACTTCCATGAAGGAAAGCTCGGGGCTCGCATGGAATGTCTTGTAGAGGTCTTCCAGATACGGATAGTCAACGGCAATGTCTTCACGCAACTCTGCCTTTGCAGGGATTACGCAAAGCGCCAGTGCAGCGCACATTGATGCAAAGAATTTTTTCATAGCAGCCCCGGACTTTTACATGCGATGCAGTAAAATGCCCGAAGCCGGTTTCAAGTGCAAGTCATGCAATAGGCGTGTTGTCCCACCGCTGATGGCAGATCAGCCGATGGCCTTGACGATTTCCTCGCACATTTTCTTGGCATCACCAAAAAGCATCATGGTGTTGTCACGGAAGAACAACTCGTTCTGGACGCCAGCATAACCTGAAGCCATGCCGCGCTTGACGAACAGGACAGTACCTGCATTTTCAACATCCAGAATAGGCATACCGTAGATGGCCGATGATGTATCTGTTTTAGCCGCCGGATTGGTGACGTCATTGGCCCCGATAACAAACGCAACATCAGCGGTTGAAAATTCCGAGTTGATGTCTTCAAGCTCGAAAACCTCATCATACGGCACATTTGCTTCAGCCAGCAGCACGTTCATATGCCCTGGCATCCGGCCTGCAACAGGGTGAATGGCGTATTTGACTTCTACGCCCTCTTTCTTGAGCAGGTCCGCCATTTCGCGCAAAGCGTGTTGGGCCTGCGCTACTGCCATGCCATACCCCGGCACAATGATGACTTTGCCAGCGTTCTTCATGATGAAGGCCGCATCGTCAGCAGAGCCCTGTTTCACCGGGCGGGTTTCTTCCCCCGCGCCGGCAGCGGCTGCACCATCTTCTGCGCCGAAACCGCCAAGGATCACACTGATGAAGGAGCGGTTCATGCCCTTACACATGATATAAGAAAGGATCGCGCCCGATGAGCCGACAAGCGCGCCTGTAATAATCAGCGCCATGTTCTCAAGTGTGAAACCGATCCCAGCAGCGGCCCAGCCTGAATAAGAGTTCAGCATGGAGACAACCACTGGCATGTCTGCACCGCCGATCGGGATGATAATGAGGAAGCCCAACACAAAAGCGGCCATCGTCAGGAAGAAGAAAAACCAGCCACTCTGGGTGCCCGTAGAGAGCATGACGATCAGAATAACGATCAATGCAGCCAAAGCGATATTGATGGCATGGCGAGCTGGCAACAGGATCGGTGCCCCAGACATGCGCCCTGCCAGTTTGGCATAAGCAATCAGGGACCCGGAGAATGTGATCGCACCGATGGCGACCCCGATGGACATTTCCACAATCGACAGGGCCTTAATATTACCCGGCGTGCCGATGTCGTAAGCGGCTGGTGCCAGAAAGGCCGACCAGGCAATCATGACGGCCGCGAGACCAACCATCGCGTGAAACGCGGCAACAAGCTGCGGCATATCCGTCATGGCGACTCGGCGGGCGATCAACGCGCCCGGTATCGCACCAAGTGCCACGGCTATGGCGATCCAGAACCAGGCGCCAAAGCCTGCGCCATCCAGGAAGCGGGCCGAAAACAGCGTTGCGGCAACAGCAATCGCCATCCCGATCATGCCAAAGCGATTGCCCTGACGGGATGTTTCCGGCGATGACAGACCGCGCAATGCCAGAATGAACAGGATTGCGGCGACAACATATAAAAGAGCGGTAAGCGTATTATTCATCTTGTTGGCTCCGCTCAGCTTTTAGAGGCGGCAGCTGGCCGCTCTTTTTTCTTGTA
>JALEGM010000079.1 GCA_022763145.1 Aquisalinus sp.
AGGCGAAAAACTTATTCGCCCCCGGTGATGTCCCAGTTGAGACGTACACCAATGGCGCGTGGCGGCGCGACATTAACGCGGAACGAACGTACATTTACCGCTCCACCATCAAGATCTGTCAGCACCGGAACATTTGCCAGGCGATTGCTTGTGGCGCCTGTTTCGGCATACTCATCAAACACGTTGTCAACAAACAGCGTCGCAGACCAGTCACCTGCATCATAAACTACGGATGCATTAGCAATACCAAAGCCATCAAGAACGTAGCCAGCCCCGCGGCTGTTGGCCCTTGTCAGCACATCACTTTGATATGAGTAGCCAAAGTTCCACGTCAAGTCGTTCCCATTTTCAAGTGTTTGATCGTAAGACGTGAAGAAAGAGAACTGATCTTCAGGGGAGCCCGGCAGACGATCACCTGGCTGCCCATCTTAGAAGCCTGTGCCAAATGGCCTAGTATCATTATCGAAGAAACGAACAAGCGCAGGAACGGGTTCCGTCAACTCTGACTCAACATGACTATAACTGCCACGGATATTCCACCTGTCAGTAGGATTCCAATTGGCGGAAACCTCGAACCCTTTGGACTCAGCACCATCAGCGTTAACGGTGATAGGAAGGTTACCATTTACAGTAGCAGATGAAAGCTGAGGGTCTGTCCACTCGATAAAGTAGACAGCACCATTCAAAGTCAATGCACCATCTGCCAATACTGACTTAACACCAATTTCGTAATTGGTCGTCGTATCAGGCCCAAATCGACGCTCGTCTCTTGTAGAAACGTTTTCCGGTCCACCAGGCGTAAATTCTTGCCCAGGCGCTAGAGCACATAGTGTCTGTTGGCCAGTATCAAAATCTTCACACTCAGCTCTACCGTTCGAATCACCCAGACGGAACCCCTCACTAATAGTAAGATAGACCAGAGTATCATCGTTGATATCGTAAGACGTATTAAACTTGAAGAGCGTACCGTCATCGGAATCGGTGAGGTCAGGATTAAACGGTTGGTTACGAATTTCCCCCAAGGACAGAGGAACAAAGTCCGCGTTGAACAAAGGAAGGTCTGTTTGTACGAATGACTTGATCTCGTAGTCATAAATACGACCGCCAATCACTACATCCCACCTGTCTGTGATATCAAAACCAAACTCACCAAAAAAAGCAGTCTCAATGGTTTCCGACCTGCTCTGAGCAAAGTATTCAAGATCATCCGCTCGCTCTATCCCGCCAAAATCGTCAAAGAAGAAGTCGTCTATATTGGCTAAAGCAAAAGTATCGTAACCGGGCGTGAATTCTGAGGAAGAGCCCACTGTTTCTAGCTTGTTATAAAATGCGCCGACGATCCAGTTGAAGCGGCTATCAGTTGTAGAGACTAACCGAATTTCTTGGTTCAAACGCTCTTCTTCGCCAATTTCCCTAGTGAAAGATGTAAATGTCGGAAAGAGATCATACGAGTACTGCAAGGTAATGAGCAGATCTGTCTGGTCACGCTGCCCATCATCTTCAAACTTGCTGATACCTGTGGCAGATGTCAGCTCAGCAAAGCCAAGGTCCGCAACGACTTCCAGCGCCAGAAGTTCGTTTGTAATCTCGTTTGGCTCTGGTACGCGCGTTGCAGAAACGTAATCGCCAGTGGCCAAGTTAGATTGCGAACTGTTAATTGTTCGACCACCAATATCAGCCTGCTGATAATAGTAAGTCAGGTTTGCATCAACCCAATCTGTTGGCATCCAGCGTGCTGCGATACGGCCAGATATAGTATCTTCACTATCAACATCCTTGGCACTTCGCAAATTTGCAGCAACCGCCGCCGGGTCAGTAAAATCAGGATCAGGGTCAGAGACGCCGATTTCACGAACGAGGAAATTCTGGTCGATAAACCCTGAGTCATTGCGCATATCCAAGGAACCGCGGATAGCGAATGTATCTGAAATCGTTTTGTTGAATGTAAAGCCAAAATCAGTGCTGATATCGTCAGCTTCTGAATACTGATACGCTTCCGCACGCACAGACAGGCTGTCTGTTTCAAAATCCGGTCGCTTCGGGATGTATCGGATAGCGCCGCCGAGTGTTCCCGCACCATAGAGAGTTCCTTGCGGTCCTAACAGAACTTCGACACGTTCCATGTCATTAAGTTTCAGGTCAATGTAGACGGGTATCTCGCCGACATATGTTGCAACTGTTCCACCACCATCATTGTTTCCATCACCTGAGCCAAGCGGATCAGCGTTAATGCCGCGAACGATAATCGGGTTGCCCTGACGGCCACCACGATCAACGATGTTGATGCCCGGAACATAGGCGAGGAAGTCATCTAGTTCATCGAAGCCCTGCTCTTCTATCTGCTCAGCACCGACTGCAGCAATATTAATCGGAATGTCTTGAACAGTTTCAGCCCGACGCGTCGCAGTAACGACGATCGTATCGCCATTACTAACAGCATCTTCGCTATCCTGTGCATATGCCGTAACAGACAACGCGGTTGTTGCCAGAACGGCCGCGCTCGCAGACCCTAAAAGCAGAGATTTCGCCATGATATTTACCCTCAGTTTTTGTTAACTTTATGTGACGTTAAAGCGGCACTTATGTTAAGCGCAAGTTAACGCTGTTTCCGGGCACATATATTCACCTATTGCGGTGCAAAATTGACACACATTTAGCATGAAACCCTAATCCATGTCAGACTCTGTCAACTCCCCTAAAAACGCCATGCGGGAAAACAAACTCGCTGAAGCAGAATCCCTGCTTGCCGCTCGGCGCTATAAAGAGGCACACGCTTTGTGCATGTCGGTCCTCCAACAAGACCCGACAGAGAGGCGCGCATTCTATCTTCTCGGCATATTGGCTGCAGATCACGACAACCATGCCAAAGCCTGTGACTTGTTTGACCGAGCTCAAACGCCTGACACACCATCAGCACAAGCGTTTGCACAGAAAGCGCGCAGTCTCATTTTTCTCAACAGACGAGATGCCGCCATAGATGCTGCAGAAAAAGCTGCGAGGCTGCATCCCACCGATGCTCTGACATTGGACACGCTAGGCGTTGTTTTCAGTCGCGCGGGGTTACATGAAAGGGCTGTTGGCTTTTACGAAGCCGCAACACGGAAAGCCCCGGAAAAGAGCAATTACCATTACAATCTCGGCGCAGCTTTGCAGTTTGTTGGCAAAATGAAGGAGGCCAATGAAGCCTATAGGCGTTGCCTCGCATTAAACTCTCATGATGCACGGGCACTTGCAGCTGCAGCACAGATTACACGGCAAACCGAGACTGACAACGACATTGGTGCCCTGGAAGTGATGTTCGAGAAGTTTCGATCCAATCCGGATGAAGCACTGAAATTAGGGCATGCCTTAGCCAAGGCGTATGAAGACTTGAAAAGACCAGCTGACGCCATGACCTGGCTTGGTCACGCTAAATCCGCCAAATCAAAGCAGATCGGGTATGACTCCAGAACCGATAGATTACTGTTTGCGGCAGCCAAAGACACGAGCTCTATCAAGCAACAAGGCTACGAAGACCGCTCACCGATATTCATCGTTGGCCTTCCGCGTACTGGCACGACGCTTGTGGACCGTATCCTCTCCAGTCACGCACAAGTGGCATCCGCTGGAGAACTGACGGATTTCTCCCTCGCCCTCAAGCGAGCAACTGGCACTACATCGCGCTATGTGCTGGACCTTGAGACGCTCAGGGCTGCTGGCGGAGCTGACCTTGTTCAGGTCGGGCGTGAGTTTGTAGAAGCAGCCCGAAGAGTAGTGCCTGAGGCAATGCATGTCATTGACAAGATGCCACTTAACTTCCTCTGTTCCGCCCTGATCCATCAGGCACTGCCGAATGCCAAGATCATCTGTCTGCGGCGACACCCGGCGGATAGTGTGCTCAGCAATTACAGACAAATGTTTGCGACAGGCTTCTCTTATTACAATTATTCTTTCGATCTGGCAGATGCCGCTCGCTATTACGTTGAGTTTGATCAGCTCATAAGCCATTGGCGGGTTCAGCTGCCAGCAACCCACTTTACAGAAGTGCATTATGAAAATGTGGTTGCTGATATAGAGGCAGAGGCCAGAAGATTGGTCAGTTTTTGTGATCTCGACTGGGATCCTGCTTGTATCGCTTTCCATGAGAATTCTGCACCTGTTGCCACAGCCAGTTCCGCACAGGTACGCCAACCACTTTATTCAAGTTCTGTTGGGCGCTGGCAACGCTATCAAGAATATATGCGACCTGCGCTGGATATTCTGGAAGATGCAGGATTGATAGAAACTTCGTGAAAACATGGAAACGGTTGTTAAGCGGAGCTCACTATCGCTTGCCTTAGCGGCCATGATCGCTAATTTGCGGCGTAAGGATTCTCAAGGACAGGAGCTATCATGCTGAAATCCAGACTTTTTATTCTCGGCGCTGTTGGCGCTCTGGCGCTCGCTGCCTGCGGCAAATCAAACAGCGGCGCTGACGCGGCTGAGGTGACGCAAACCGAGACGGCCTCTCAAACGACGCCCGCAACCTCCAACCCGGCGCCTGGCAGTGCTGCTGGCAACGCGGATTCACTCGCCCTGATCGAGATGAGTATGGGCGACCCGAATGCACCGGTTAAAATGGTCGAATATGCCTCCCTCACCTGCCCACATTGCGCGACATTCCACGAGACGATGTTCCCGCGCGTCAAGGAAGAGTATATTGATACAGGCAAAGTACACTTCACTTTCCGTGAGTTCCCCCTTCAGAGGCTGGATTATCTGGTTTTTGCCCTCTCACGTTGTGCTGCTGAAGGTCGCGGCGCAGACGGATACTTTGCGATGCTGTCCACCCTGTTCAAGAACCAGAATAGCTGGATGAGCGCGAACAGGGACGCAGAAATCCTGAAATATGCAGCACAGGCTGGCCTGAACGAAGAAGGATTCCGCAGCTGCGTGAGCCGTCCAGAGATTACTGAGAAAGTGCAAGCGTCCCGTCAGGCTGGTATGGATGCAGGTGTGAATTCTACACCGAGTTTCGTGCTGAATGGCGAGAAAATGGATCGTTATCGCTCGGTCGATGAGTATTTTGAGATGCTGGATGCTGCTGTTGAGGCTGCCAGCAACTAAGTGAATACAACGACTAAATGGATTTTCCACAAAGGGCAGGCTGGCAATGGCCTGCCCTTTTCCTGTTTAGAGGAATCGCGGCAGCTTCTTCCTTTATGGTGGGTCTTACCTTTACCGACAGGTGAGGTAACATAACAGCGCGGGCTGCATGGCACCGCAGGAAAGACGTCGCATGAAGTTTGAAAAACTGCGCCTTGTGGGGTTCAAATCTTTTGTTGAACCGACTGATTTTGAAATCAGACCGGGTCTGACAGGTATTGTCGGGCCAAATGGTTGCGGCAAGTCCAACCTGCTGGAAGCTTTGCGCTGGGTGATGGGGGCAACTTCCGCCAAGGCTCTGCGCGGCGGCGGCATGGAAGATGTGATCTTCGCCGGCACAACAGGGCGGCCTGCCAGAAACTGGGCCGAAGTGATCCTGACTGTAACCAACGACAAGCGCGACCTGCCCGCTGAATACAACGAACATGAGACGCTGGAAGTCTGCCGCCGTATCCTGCGCAAGGAAGAAGGCTCTCAGTCAATTTACAAGATCAACGGCAAGGAAGTGCGGGCCCGCGATATTCAGCTACTGTTTGCTGATGCTTCAACCGGTGCCAACTCTCCAGCGCTTGTGCGTCAGGGACAGATTTCCGAACTCATCAACGCCAAGCCCCAGAACCGGCGGAAGTTGCTGGAAGAAGCCGCAGGAATCACCGGGCTTTACACCCGCCGTCACGAAGCAGAACTGCGTCTACGTGCTGCCGAGACCAATCTTGATCGTCTGAATGATGTGACAGGTGAGCTGGAAACGCAGCGCGCAACCCTCGCCCGCCAGGCCCGGCAAGCAACGCGGTATCGCAATCTCTCAGGAGATATTCGGCGCACGGAGGCTTATGTTGCCTTGTTGCGCTGGCAGGAAGCGACCAGCGCCCTTACCGAGGTTGATGCAAAACTGGCTGAAGTGAACGAGTTTGTCGAGGAAGCGGTACGGGTCGCAGCTTCGGCGTCCGCCGCCCAAGTGACAGCCCATGATGTGCTCGACCCGTTACGCCAGAAAGAAGCAGAGGCCGGTGCAGCCCTGCATCGCCTGACCGTTGCGATGGAAGGTCTGGATGCAGAGCTTGCGCGTGCACAGGGCGAAAGCGAGCGCTTGAACAGCGAAAAAGAACAGCTTGAACGTGATATTGCCCGCGAGAATGATCTGGGAGCGGATGCTGCACAGGCTCTGGAACAATTAGCCGCCGAAGAAGCCCAGTTGCAGGCACGCATGAGCGCCGAAACTGACAGGTTGAGCAGCGCAGAAGCTGCGATGGTCGAAGCCGCTGAAAGCCAGAATGAGGCTGAGGCCAGTTTTGATCGCAAAAATCAGGAAGCGGCAGAACTGGAAGCCGAGCGCCGTGCATTGAGCAACGCGGCAGCGGCAGCACAAGCGCGCGTTGACAAGCTGGCCAGAGAGCATGCCAACCGGCTGGAAGAAAAAGCCGGACTGGAACCGAGTACCGAGCAGAGCCAAAAGCTCGCCGCTTTAAGTTCGGAAGCAGCAGATGCAACTGAACGCCTTATCTCAGCAGAAGCACAAGGCACCCGGAGCGAGGAAGCCCTGCAGCGGGCCAGTGAGCGTGAAGAATTACTGCGCACGCCAATGCAAAAAGCAGCAAAGGTCCTGACCGAGCTGAAAGCCGAAGCTGAGACCATCGCCCGCTTTCTTGATACTGGTGAGAACACGGATCATGCTGCCTTGATTGAGGAAATCGACGTTGAGGCTGGTTATGAGACGGCACTGGCTGCTGCTCTTGGTGATGACCTGGACGCTGCCCTCACGCAGGAAGCCGCTGCTTTCTGGTCTTCCGTTGGCGGCGAAGCGCTGATCACAGGACAAATGCCTGAGGGGACAGAGCATCTATCCAACTTTGTCTCTGCGCCGCCTGCTTTGGCCCGGCGCCTCGCCTCGATCGCTGTTGTTGAGCGCAGCGAGGGAGATCGTCTGCAGACGGACCTGTTGCCAGGACAACGCCTCGTTTCGCGTGATGGTGATTTGTGGCGCTGGGATGGCTATACACAGCGTGCAGAAGCCAAAACGGCTGCGGCCATCAGGCTTGAACAGCGTAACCGCCTGACGGGACTGCGCGCGGATATTCAGACAGCAGAACAGTCTGCTCAAGATACAGAGCGCGAATTTGAAGAAAGCGTAGCAGCACGCAAAGCCGCACAGGCAGAACGTGAGACGGCCCGGCAGGAGCTGAAAGCCGCCCGGCAAAAGAAGGCGGACGCGGACCGTGCACTGGCAGATGCTGAAAAAGCGCATGAACGCACCAGTGCCATGCTGACCGCTGTTTGTGAGACGATTGAGCGACTTGAAGGTGATCAGTCTGAAGCCAAAAGTGACCTAACGACCGCGCAATCGGCCCTGAATGACTTGCCTGATCTGACGGCATTACGCGACGCTGTAAGCACTGCCCGCGAGCAGCTAACGACTGCCCGGGCCCAGGCAAGCGAAACGCGTGCAGCCCATAACGACCTCTCCCGTGAAGCCAAGATGCGGGCTGATCGGCTTGCCGAAATTGGCCGAGAGCGTGGTGTCTGGGGCACACGGAATGAAACTGCTCGCACCCGCATCACAGAGTTGCAAACGCGGCTGGAAGAAACCGCCGCCGCGATCAATGAAAAACAGGATGCACCTGCGCAGATTGAAGAGAAGCGCAAAAATCTGTTTGAGCAGCTGGATGTGGCAGAATCCCGCCGTCGCCATGCCGCTGATGAACTCGCATCAGCTCAGGCAGCGGCGACAGAAGCCGACAAGGCAATGCGTGATAGCGAGACGGAAGCAAGTAATGCCCGTGAAGAACGTGCAAGGCTGCAAGCGCAATTAGAGGCAGCACGCAACCGCGTTGAGGAAGCCGTCAGCCTGGCGCGTGAAAACTGCGATGCTGAGCCTGAGCAGCTTCTGCAGATTGCGGAACATAAAGAAGGCAAAGACCTGCCGACCCGCGAGGAAGTGGACCGGAAGCTGGAACGCTACAAGCGTGAACGCGAAAATCTTGGCGGCGTTAACTTACGCGCTGATACCGAGATGGAAGAGATCGACACGCGCCTGACGGAAATTACCGAAGAGCGAGAGGATTGTGAAGCAGCGATCCGTAAACTACGCAGTGCGATCGGTAATCTGAACCGAGAAGGCCGCCAGCGACTGCTGGACGCTTTCGAAACCGTGAATCAGAACTTCCAGCGCCTGTTTACGAAACTGTTTGGCGGCGGATCAGCTGAATTGCGACTGATCGACTCCGAAGACCCTCTGGAAGCAGGTCTTGAGATATTCGCCTCACCACCTGGTAAAAAGCTGACCTCGATGTCGCTGATGTCCGGTGGTGAACAGGCCATGACAGCAACGGCGCTGATTTTTGCCGTGTTCATGTCCAACCCGGCACCGGTATGCGTCCTCGACGAGGTTGATGCGCCGCTTGATGATGCCAATGTAGATCGCTTCTGCCAAATGCTGGACGAAATGTCGCGCGAGACAGAAACCAAGTTCATCACGATCACGCACCACGCGCTCACCATGTCCCGCATGGACAGGCTTTATGGCGTGACGATGATCGAGCGCGGCGTCTCACAACTGGTATCTGTCGACCTGACCGCCGCCGAGCATCTGGTGGCAGCAGAATAAAGACAGCCCTAAGCCCTGGCTTAAAACGGCTGGGGAAATTTCTCGAAGACGGCGCTGATATCCTTGGCCATTTCGTCCGTGAGCGGCATGTCAAAGGCAGCCATGTCTTCCCTCAACTGTTCCATGGTCGTTGCGCCAATGATGCTTGAGGTGACCCCACTCACATTATCACACCAGATCAGGGCCAGTTGCGCTGGCGTGACATTGTGTTTCGCAGCCACCTCGCAATAGGCCTCGACCGCATGGTGAGATAATTCACGGTCCCGGAACAGACGGTGGCGCTGGTTTGGTCCCCCCATGATGTCGAGCCGAGACCCTTTCGGCAGTGCCCCATTGCGATATTTGCCAGTGAGAATACCCGTCGCAAGGGGCGACCACGGCAAATAGGCAACATCTTCCATCGCACAATGCTCGATCAGATATGGCCAGTCCTTCGTCATCAACAGGTTGAATTCGTTCTGTATAGATACCATGCGTGGCAAATCATGTCTCTCAGCAAGTTTGAGATATGTAGCGATGCCCCACGTGGTGTCATCGGAAAGGCCGCAAAAGCGGATCTTGCCCGCCTTCACACATGAATCGAGCCCCTGCAGAACATCCAGCATGTTGGCTTCTTCCGCCGCAATATCGACGTCTTCAAAGGACTGATTGTTTGGCCAGTGCTTGCCAAAATGCGGCGTCACCCGGCCCGGCCAATGCAGCTGATAGAGATCGATATAATCTGTCTGCAATCGCTTGAGTGAAGCATCGACCGCCTCGATGACTGCAGCGCCAGAAAGCGGCCCACCGTCGCGCACCCAGGGCATGCCTGGCCCTGCAATCTTCGTGGCCAGAACGAGCCCATCACGCTTATCCGTGTTGCGTGTCAGCCAGTCACCGATGATTTCCTCGGTTTTGCCGTAAGTCTCGGGGCTGGGCGGAATCGCATACATTTCCGCTGTGTCGATAAAGTTCACACCTTGTGCGAGTGCATAGTCAATCTGCGCATCCGCATCGGCTTGCGTGTTTTGCACACCCCAGGTCATGGAGCCCAGGCAAACACGGGAGACATCAAGACCTGAACGACCAAGGCGGGAAAATTTCATGGGACTCTCTTTCACGAATATCTGCTTGCCCCCATCACGTAAGCCGCCTCAGCCAGTAAATCCAGCAATCTAAGATAAGTGGTGTAAACTGCTGTAATTACTGAGAAACCTTGGGCATGTTTGTATGCCTTATCTGCACAGGCAGTTTGCCATCATGCGCAGATACTGAGTCCATGACGGTGGATCAACGCAGCTAAACCCTGCTCGCTCAAAGTTGCAGAGCCAAATTTTGTCCCTGCTCAGCTAATTTGCTCCCGTGCGCCGGGATAGTGTACGGTGGCATACACAACAATGCGCCAGGCAGGAGGAATGCAGGCATGGACGGTTCAATCGCAACATCTCTCGATCATCTCCAAATGGTTTTTGATCGACAGAAACAGGCCTTCTCTTTTGCCACCGTTCCATCGGTTAAAGAGCGCAAGGAGATGCTTAAACGTCTCGAGCAACTCTTCGCCGGGCACAAGGAAGAGCTTATCACCGCGATTGGCAAGGATTTCGGGACACGCTCCCCGATGGAGACATTGAGCGCAGAAGTCGCCATGTCAGTTATCAATGCCCGCCAGATCCGCAAGAACCTGGACGACTGGGCACGCAAGCGGCGCGTCTGGAACCATTCCTCCATTCCGGGCAAGACCTACGTGCGGTATGAGCCAAAAGGTGTTGTTGGGGTCATTGCTCCATGGAATTATCCTTTCCAGCTTGCGGCCATTCCCCTGACAACCGCCCTCGCCGCTGGCAATGCAGTGATGCTCAAGCCTTCAGAGATTACGCCTTATACGGCAGATTTCATGAAAGAGATGTTTGCCAAGGAGTTTGAAGAGACACAGGTCGCAGTGGTGACAGGTGGACCGGAAGTCGGGGAAGCTTTCTCCAGCCTGCCATTCGACCATCTGTTCTATACGGGCTCGACCCAAGTTGGCCGACTGGTGGCCATGGCAGCTGCAAAGAACCTGACACCGGTCACGCTGGAGTTGGGTGGCAAGTCGCCAACAATCTTGCTGGACGATGCTGATGTGGAGAAATCTGCTCAAACCATTGCCATGGGCAAGTTCTACAATGCAGGACAGACGTGCGTTGCGCCGGACTATCTGCTGGTGCCGCAAGGTAAAGGTGAAGCCTATGCAAGTGCGATCATCGATGCCGTTACAGCTTTCTATCCGGAGATAGCGGATAATGAGGATTATTCCTCCATCGTCTCAGACCGCCATTATGTGCGGATGAACGACATGATCGACGAGGCTGGCAAGAACGGTGGCACAGTTCGCCAGGCCGAAGCTGACAAGCAGAAAATGTCATCCGCGCGGAAAGTATCACCGACTGTCATCCTCAATCCACCTGCGGAGTCAAAAGTCATGCAGGAAGAGATTTTCGGCCCTATCCTGCCGATTGTAGAAGTGGGCTCAACGGATGAAGCTGTGGCCCATGTGACAGCACGCGATCATCCGCTGGCGCTTTACGCCTATTCAAATAACGAGAAAGCCGCAGAAGCTGTGCTCGATAAAACCACCTCCGGCGGTGCCTGTATCAATGGTACGCTGATGCATGTTTCTGTGGATGACATTCCTTTTGGAGGCGTTGGCAAGTCCGGTTATGGCGCCTATCACGGTGAGCGCGGCTTCCGCGAGTTTTCTCATGAGCGCAGCGTACTGGTGATGCCGAAATGGTTGCCACCGAAACTGTTGACACCGCCTTATACGAACTTCTTCAAGAACATGGTGAACAAACAGATTGGCAAGTAAAGGCGCGCAGCCAGCTCAACTATATTAAGAACCTGCGCTTTCTTCTGAATCACTTTCCGTATTCTCGGCCGCGCGCGGGTCCATCTCAAAAACCCCCGGCGAGGTGCGTGGTACAGCGACGTAATCTTCTTTCTGCTCTGCTGTCACGCCTGCGCGCTGCGTCATCCTGTAAATACCGAAGATAATGACGATCAGGTACACAGAACAACTGAAATAAAACAGTGCGGCTGGGCCAAACAAGCTCATCGTTGCAGACCCGATATTGGGCCCGATGACAGCTCCAATCCCGTAAAGCAAGAGCAGGCCCCCGTTGACGCTGACAAATTCCTCTGCCTCGGCAAAGTCATTCGCATGAGCGATACCAAGACCAAATAGAGGCATGTGAAAGAAACCAAAACACCCTCCTGCAAATATCAGAAATCCGAGAGTCATGCTGCTGCTGACAGACACAAAAATAGCTGACAAAGCGGCAAGACACGCCACAACAATAATAACAATACGTCGATCAAACTTGTCGGATATCCAGCCTATTGGCCATTGCGCAATGGCACCGCCGAAAATCATGGCGCTCATCACTGGTGCAACGGCTGCAATATCATAGCCAATGTCCTGAACAAAGACTGGTGCCAGCGACCAGAACGAACTCCCGGAAAGACCAACGCAAAAGATACCCAATGCAGCAAGTGGCGACACACGGAACAGTTTTGGCAAATCGAGGCGCGCGGACTTAATGGGGGCCGGTTGGCTGGCTGAGGTCAGGGCGACAGGGACCAGAGAAAGCGAAATCAATATTGAAACGACTGCGAATAAAACGAACCCTGCAGGATCTGCCATATTCAGCATGAATTGCCCTGCGGTCACTGCACTAAAATCAGCTATGCGGTAGACGGATAAAACCTGGCCACGATTTTCATTAGTCGCCTTTTCATTGAGCCAGCTTTCAATAATCATGTGCAGGCCAGCGAAACAGAACCCGGCGATTAATCGCATCGCGAGCCAGAATATTGGACCAACGAAAAGAACATGCATCAACGTGACGGCAGACGCTACGGATGCAAATGCTGTAAAGGCACGCACATGCCCCGAACGACGAATAAATCGCGGCGCGTATCGGCACCCCAGTGCAAAGCCGCCGAAATAGGCTGACATCATCAGCCCGATGGCCCAAAGCGGGAAGCCCTCCACGTAGGCGCGAACAGATAAAAGCGTTGATTGCAGACCGTTGGCCCCAAGCAATATTGCGGCTGCAACGAGCAATGCAAACACAGAGATTATGGCTTGCCGCATTTCAGTGCCTTTTCGAGAAAAATGGTTCCCGCCGCGACAGGCAGGCCCATCTGGACCGTTTTAAGAATAGATCAGCAGAAATTGCAATTGCTGTTCGACACAGCGCTGGGGGACAGACGCTGAAACGAAAGGAGCGCGTTATGAAATACGGATTTCTCAGTATAGCCATGGTTACAGCTACCTTGGCAGCCTGCTCAACGCCGGCAAATGCCGCTGGACGAGCACAGGGACAATGGGCACTTGATGCATCGCGCTGTCCTGACCTGATTGAAGACAGACTTGACCGACGGGAATCCCGCCGTGATGAAGCATTCGACCGAAACCGCCGCGATGTGATTGAGGACAGAATTGATCGTCGTGAATCACGGCGTGATGAGATGGTAACCCGTTGCCCAGCTTCCGCATGGGTCTGGCAAGGGCCTGCATGGCGTCATGGTGTACACCCTGTTCGCCCGGCAGCCGTTCGCGTTTATTATAATTCCAAAGCACGGAATTATTATCGGTATAGCAACAAAAAAAGACGCGTTGTTGTGATAAAGCTCTGACCACCCAACTTTTGCCCAGCCCCTGCCAGTTTCCTCCCATTTTATCCCCCTGGCAGGGGCACCCTCGCCTACACAGGTAATGCGGTTGTATATTTTATTTCTTCCATCGAAAAACTGGAACTGACATCGCTTAAAGGTGCGATACGGATCAACTGTTTATACACGCGATCATAATCTTCAATGTCTTGAACGTGTAACTTCAGGATATAATCAAGTTCACCACTCAGACGGTGGAACTCAACAACCTCTGGCATCTCGCTTATCCCATGAGAAAATCTTTCAAGCCATTTGTCATCATGCTGGCTTGTCCGCACGAATACAAAGACTGTCACCGATAGCTCGACTTTCTTCCGATCCAGCAACGCAACCTGTGATGCAATGATACCCATCTTCTGCAAGCGCCGGATACGGCGCCAACAGGCATTATGGGAGAGCCCGATTTTCTCACCCAATTCGACAACCCCGATGGTCGAATCGACCTGCAATAATTGAAGGATCTTTCTGTCCAAATCATCAATAATTTCTGCCATTTCGAATATTTACGTGAAATATTCACACGATGAAACCCTCAGTGTAAAATATCGTGATTTTTTCACGCTTTAGATAAGCTAATCTTCAAAAGAGTTTTCATGGCACAAAGTCGGAGCAACGAGCATGATCAAGAAGATTTTCCTGGAGCACCCCGAGACGGTCAACGAGAGCTATACCGAGCACTTGGGACAAGCCTCACGCTTCGGGTTTTCCATGATCTTTGCCGGTATAGCCTGCCTGATACATGGACTGGTCCCCTGCTTGTTCAAAAATACGGGCAGTCAGAAAATATCCCAGCTCCACCATGATATGGTGACCCACAGGACTGCCAAAAAAAAGAGTAACAAGCAGACTTTTCAACACTCTTGAGTGTTGATTTTATTCCGATAATTTCATCACCTGCTGAAAACCTGTGACAGGCGCTAAACTGTTGCAGTTAAGTGACAGTATTTTGACAAGCACTGTCATATAAGCGCACGCAAATTCACTAAATCGGGACGGAAACTGTCGGGCATTTCTCGCACAGGCTAATCTTCAAAATGGGGTACTCATTCATGA
>JALEGM010000080.1 GCA_022763145.1 Aquisalinus sp.
CCACATGGTCAGCAAGGTCCATCTCCGGCGGCTTGCCATAAACCTGACAGCGGAAGCCGAGCTCGGCATATTCTTCCGACCGCGTGATGCCGGATGTGCCCTTGCGCAGGGCATCCGTCACATCGTCAGCGTTGTTGCCGATAGAAGAAACAATGCCGAGACCAGAAATAACGACGCGCCGCATGAGCAATCCTCCGAATATCTTTATCTAATAGAGGGAGCGTTTGCCGCTCCTCTTTAATATTGTCAGGCGTAGACTGTTAAAGGGCACCAGCTTGCAGGGCTTCCTGTGAGAACAGTCCGACACGCAGGTCTTTCGCCGTGTAAATGTGTTTGTCATCGACAAACATCTTGCCGTCCGCAATGCCAAGAACCAGCTTGCCGCGCATCATCCGGCGCATATTGATCTCATACCGCACCAGCTTTGCGTGGGGTAGCACTTGCCCGGTAAACTTGATTTCCTTGGCGCCGAGCGCCCGCCCGGAACCTGGCTCACCTGACCAGGTGAGGAAAAAGCCAACGAGTTGCCACAAAGCGTCCAGGCCGAGACAGCCCGGCATTACGGGATCACCGGGGAAATGGCAGTCGAAGAACCACAGGTCCTTGTGCACATCCAGTTCCGCCAGAATATGCCCCTTGCCGTACTCACCTCCGTCTTCGGTGATTGACGTGATGCGGTCGAACATCAGCATTGGTGGCACAGGCAGTTGCGCTGTACCGGGGCCGCGCAGGCCATTCATGCCGCAATCAATGAGTTCGTCTTTGGTGAAGCTGTTTTTCGTGGTCATCCGCTGCTTTCCGGAAAATGTGAGGGCTTGAAACAATATGTAACAATTAGAAACCCACACATAAAGGGCGCTGCCAGCAGCGTCAATCAATCCATCATAGAGGTGGAAAGTACCGAGGTTAGTGGTCAGCCAGCCCCCAAAGGGCTTGTTCTGGCACCCAGCCCCTGAACCGCCCAGTGCGAACCTGGCACCAGTTCTGGTTACAGCTTTCAGCTTTGACGATAAGCCCGTCTGCCAGCTGCGCGCGCGCCTGTGCTTCTGGCTGTGGCTTCTTCTGCAGAGAGACACCGCCCTCCTGGCGGACCATCACCATGTCCGCGCTGACCAGCTGCGAGCGGTGCACCCAGGCTCTGGCCCCTTCAGGGTCCTCGATCTGGCGCCAGACATCATCACGCGTTTCAGCAATGACTTTTACCGGCAGGTGCTTGCGCTGGAATGTATAGCGGATCTCACCCTCGAAGGAGGGCCGCAGGCGGCCCCATGTTTCATCATTTTTCAGGTTAACGAAGCGTGGCACCGGCAAGCCGGAATGGCCAATCCGCGGCTCCTGCGCGATCGCAAGTGATCCTGTTAAGATAAAAGCAGATGTCAGGAACAGGGTAAGGCAGGCTTTATACATTGTGCGCGACGGTGCATTCTTTACGAAACATGAAACTTGTCGCTACAAACATCACAACGGGCTTAATGCCCGGTTAAGAATAAGCGCAGGCGGGAAAGAAGTTGAGCCAATGAGTGAGCAGCCACTGAAAGTTATCCTGACGCGCAAATTACCAGATGAAGTCGAGCAGCGCCTGTCAGACCTGTTTGAGGTTACATCGTATAATGATGACAAGCCGATGCCCCAGCCAGCCCTCGCGGAAGCTGTGCAGAGCTGTGATGTTTTGGCTTGCACGCTCGGGGACCGCATTGATGAGGATCTGCTCTCGCTTGCGGGGCCACGCCTTAAGTTGATCGCAAATTTTGGTGCAGGTGTGGACCATATCGATGTGCAAGCTGCCGAAGCCCGGGGTATCACGGTCACCAACACACCTTCGGTCCTGGCCGAAGATGCGGCTGACATGGCCATGGCCTTGATCATGGCGGTGCCGCGTCGGCTCGTGGAGGGGGTGGAAGCCCTGCGTGATGGCCGCTTTACCGGCTGGTCACCAACATGGATGTTGGGTCATCGTGTCCGCGGTAAGAAGCTCGGCATCATCGGCCTTGGTAGGGTCGGCCAGGCAGTCGCGCGTCGTGCACGCGCTTTTGGGTTATCCGTACACTATCACAACCGTAATCGCATCAATACACATATAGAAAATGAACTTGAGGCAACTTATTGGGACAGTCTCGATCAGATGCTTTCCCGGGTAGATATCGTCTCAGTTAACTGCCCACAGACCCCTGCAACATATCACCTGCTGTCCCGGCGGCGGCTGGAGCTGCTCCATAAGGATGCCTATATCGTCAATATTTCGCGCGGCGATATTATTGATGAGGAAGCTCTTGCTGACATGATTGCCGACAAGCGTCTTGCTGGTGCCGGGTTGGACGTTTTTTCAAAAGAACCTGCCGTTAACGCACAACTGATGAAAGCACCTAATGTTGTGCTCCTGCCGCATATGGCCTCCGCGACGGTTGAAAGCCGAATTGATATGGGCGATCGTATGCTGATTAACATCAAGATGTTTGCTGATGGCCATAAACCGCCGGACAGGATCATTCCCGAGATGTTGTAATGCACTGGTTTCTACGAGGCTACCCGGGCCTGCCGATCTGGGCGAGAGTAATTATGGTCTCGATAACAGGGCTGTTATTGTTCTACAGTCTGTTTATTATTTTCTATCTGGTATTTGATGCAGATTATCGCGCATCAATGTTGAAGTCCGAATCTTTAGATTCGGACTATCGCCAGCAATCAAATTGACAATCTTATTGCCGGATAAATTCACCGTAGAATTCGAGTGTCACATCATCTGACAATAAGCCCTCATAACGGTCCACACCGAATGCAATACGGTCAATCACCATGCTGCCCTCAAAGCCGACCGTATAGCGCTGGTTAATTGTATTCCGAGCACCTCCGATAAAAACTACCTCCATGGCAACAGGCTGAGTGATGCCTTTCAGGGTCAACTCGCCATTTATAACACCTGTTGTCTCCCCGGTGACTGTTATGTCCGTTGACACAAAACGTGCTTCCGGGTGGTTTTCTGTATCAAACCAGGCGGGGCCAATCAGTTTCTCCGCAAAAGGAGGGTTGTTAACGTCAAGAGAGCGCACATCAACGAGTGCCTCAAGCCTGGCGCTCGTAGGGTTGGCTTCGTCAAAATCAAGGCTGGCGTCGAAAGTATTGAACCGTCCCACATAAGTGGACAATTCCAGGTGCCCGATCTTGAACAATAACGTGGCATGTGCCGGATCCAGTTTGTAGGTGCCAGCGCGCAAGGCGCTTGCATCTGTCGTCACATTCGGTGCCAACACGCTGGCACAAGAGATGGATAACAGGGCCAACAGGCCGATAAGCGGGAAGCGGATCAGTTCATGTTTCATGTAAACCCTCCTGCCATGCGCATTGGCATCTGGCTAATCACATTTATGCGCGGGACAAGCAGGGTCACGGAGGAGTTTTACGCGGCGCGTTTCACCCGTAAGGCCGCTGTAAATGAGAAGGTGTCCTGTGAGGCTCGGCCCCAGACCGGTAATTTCCTTGATGACTTCCATGGCTGACAGGTGGCCAACCGTTCCCGGTACAGCGCCCAAAACGCCTTCCAGCTCACAGTCAGCGAAGTCCTCCGGCTCTTGTGGAACGAAGCATCTGTAACAGGGCTGGTCGGTTTCATGGCCATGAAAGACGGCAATTTGCCCATCAAACTTGCCAATTGCGGCGCTGACCAGAGGTTTCTTTGCCGTAATGCAGGCATCATTCAGGGCATAACGCGCACTGAAATTATCAACCCCCTCAACCACCAGATCATAGTTTCTAATCAGATCTTCGGCATTATCATCCGTAAGGCGCTCTGTGTGCGCTGAAAAAGTCACATCCGGATTGAGGAGCGATAAGCGCTCGATAGCAATAGCTACTTTCAGTTCGTCAATGTCTTCGGTTGTGTAAAGAGTTTGCCTTTGCAGGTTGGATAGTGCCACTGTGTCATCATCACAAATGCCAATATGGCCGACGCCAGCTGCAGTTAGGCAGGACAGGATAGGGCAACCAAGCCCGCCAGCACCGACGACCAGGACGCGCGCATTGAGCAGTTTCTGCTGCCCCTGCCCCCCCACTTCCGGTAGGAGGATGTGGCGCTTATAGCGTTCTATCTGATCTGGCGTCAGAGACATTGTGTCTAGGTGCGTCTCTTAAACGCCCGTCGAGCCGAATCCACCACTGCCTCGAACCGTGTCATCCAGTTCCTCAGCTTCTTCAAAGTGCGCCTGCCACACGGGGCAAATCACCATTTGGCCGATGCGATCTCCACGATTGATTTTAAAGTCTTCTGCACCATGATTTATCAAAATGACTTTTAATTCACCGCGATAATCCGCATCAATTGTGCCGGGTGCATTGACACACGAGATGCCATATTTCGCAGCAAGGCCTGAGCGTGGGCGCATCTGCGCCTCCCATCCTGGTGGCAAAGCAATCGCTATGCCTGTCGGCACCATGAAACGTTCACCGGGCTTGAGCGTCAAGGGTTCTCCTTGCGGGAGTGCGGCGCGCACATCTGCGCCAGCTGCCAGTTCAGTTTCATAAGAAGGCAAGTCAAGGTCTGCCCCGTGGGGCAGGCGTTTAATTTTAACCAGAGGTGAGTCGTTCATGGGTCATATCCGTATGAGAAAGTATGCCCCTGTAGTGGCATATTCCCGGCGGATTTCCAAATCGCAATGTAACAATTAGTCAGACTGTTTTGCGTACCAGTCTACACGTGAGATAGCCCAGATCGGCAGAATATATTCTTTGTAGTGAAAAATCTCTTGCGTCTTCTGCTGGCCAAGGCGGCGGGCAACGGCTTGTGAGTTTGTATTACTGTCATCAATCACGGAAATGATGCGCTCAAGCTCCGGTTTCTGCTCGAATATCCAGTTGACGGACGCTGTTGCCGCCTCTGTAGCGTAGCCTTTGCCCCAAGCAGTGCGTGCTAGTGTCCAGCCAAGCTCGATTCCTGGCCAGCCTTCCGGGCACCATGGTCCCACACGGCCCAGAAATGAGCCGGTTTCTTTTTCTTCAAGAGCAAAAAAGCCAAAGCCACGCCAGTGCCAGTGTCCAATAACGCTGGCCATGTAGCGCCATGAATCTTCCCGGTTCAACGTGCCACCGATGAAGCGCGCAACATCTTCGTCGGCCATCATGGCAGCATAGCTGTCGAGGTCACTTTCTTGCAAAGCTCTTAATATGAGCCTGTCAGTTTCGAGGCGTGGTATTCTCATGATCTGCGTATCATCTATTAATCAGTAAACGTGATAGGTTGATAACGCGGCGCGCGTTACCATCCCAGGTCAGATCACGGGCCAGTATTTTCTCCTGCGCGGCGTGACCCAGTTGTTCTCTCAGTGCTCGATCGGCAACCAGCTTGTCAAGCGCAGCAAAAAAGGCATTTTCGTTGTCCGGTTCGAACAGCAGGGCGTCCCGACTGTCATCAAGCACTTCACGTATATTGTCCTGCGCAGGCGCGACGATCGCCTTGCTTGCAGCCATATATTCGAACAGCTTGAGGGGCGAGGCATAGGACGTGACGCGCGGTTGCAGGGCTATATCAAAGGCAGCCACGTAAGCTGGTAACTCTGCGCGCTGCACAACGCCGGTGAATGTTACCTGCTTCTCGATATGCAGGCTGGCCGTCTGGCGTTTCAGTTCCAGTAGGTGAGGACCATCCCCGACAATCAGGCAGTGCAAGTCCGGGTTTTGGCGGCTGGCTATATACTCAAGCACCATGTTGACGCCATGCCAGTCTCGTACAAAACCCGTAAAGCCCAGCACAGTTTTGCTTTGCAAGTTGTAGCGATTTCGAATGGTACTTTTATCAAGCGAATTATATTGCTCGGCATGGATACCATTTGGCATGATATGGATCTTATCCGGACATACTCCTTCTGCGATTAATTTATCAGCTAGCTTTTGTGTAACCGGTAGAAGAATATCAGCACCCCGCCAAACTTGACGCTCGGTCCATTTGGCGAGCCACGGAAGAGAGAGGCCCCCATGCTTCTCACGCTCCTCACGTAATGGCGCATTCACTTCCAGTATGTATGGCAATCCGGTTTGCGTCTTGAGCCACAGACCAGAGAGAAAGAAAAGGTTGTAGCGTTCATAGATGATTGCCGGTTTTGTGAGGCGAGTTGCCTTACGTAGACGCCACCACGCAGGAATGGAGTAGGCAAGTTCCAGGAGTTCATAAACTCCACCAGGGATGAGTGTTTTGAAGTTTTTTGTTTCACCGGTGCCAGCATCCATTTTGCGGGATGGTGTGCCGTCAAATTGATCAATCCCATCCGGACTGCATATTGTCAGATCACAGCCCTGTTTTTTGAGTGCTGTCGTCAGGGCTTCGATATGGACATATTGCCCGTCAGCAGAGCGTGTGCGGTGGCTGTAGAGAATTTTCATGGTAGCCAGTTTAGGGTGTTCGGGTTTGCAGGCGCTTAAGAAAACGATTGTGGCTATATTTTGTTTTAAGTAGCGCTGTCGCACTCAGGTATGGCGCGACTACGTGACATGACATTACTGCTACTAGCACGTACCTGTTCTCCCGAAGAGGAGACCAAGGCATGTCGGAGAAAAATGAAATTGCTGCCCTGTTTTCAAGCGTTCGCGATCTTTCAGCTCAAGCTGATGATCTTGGACTGCGCGAAGTAAAGCCAATCCTGGATTATGCCTGTGACAGGCTTGTGCTTGCCTATCATCAGACTATCTCATCGGCAGAAGTCGAGGCCAATGCACTCGACTGGAATCGCGAAGCCTGGCCCTCAGCTACGGCCGTCTTGCTTGAAATGAAAAGCATGATCCGCGCGATGGAAAATGCTGAAGGCACGGATCAACAACAAACTGTGTAACCGTTCGGAACTCTCTCCTCCCGTTGGTTACGCTTAATCCGCGTCGTCCACTCTCTCCCCCCTGGATGAAACGCGGTTAGAAGCCCGCAAGCATATGCACCATGCCTTGCGGGCTTCGACCTATTCAAATGAATAAGGCGATCAGTTCGCCAAGTGCTTTAAGATTCGTGCAATTTCTCCGGGCAACATGGAGTCGACAAGCGCATATCGAACGCTGCCGCTTGAGTCCACAAAATAGAACTGGCTCTGATGATCCATTGTATATCCAAGAGCTGACTCCGGCATTGGGACTTTTTTCGTATAAACGCGCATCGCTTTGGTTGAAGCGCTGATGTTTTCTTGTGGTCCGGTTAGGCCAAGAATGCGTTCATCAAAAGCCAGATGTGCCTTCAAAACTTCCTGAGTGTCGCGTTCAGGGTCGATTGTAATGAACAGTGCCTGAATCTTGTCGTCATCACGACCCATTGCTTCCAAGCTGGCTGACATGGTGCTGAGCGCGGCAGGGCATACATCCGGGCAGCTGGCAAAGCCGTAATAGATCAGCATTGGTTTACCCTCAAAGCGCTCGTCGGTGGCGCTGTCCCCAAAATGATCGATGAGATCGAAATCCGCTGAGAAGGCATCCGATAACTCGATAACCCCCTGTTGGCGCAATGGGTCCTCATTGCTGCATCCGAGCAGAAGTAAAGTCAGCAAGATACCTGTAAGCGTTTTCAATTTTCTATCTCCGTATTTGTGCGCAATATGCGCCAGCGCGACGTTGCAGCCGTGCAAACTGAGTCACTGTTACCCCTCATTCGGGGGGTGCCACCAATGCTGTAAACTACATAAAAGAAATTATTCGTGTTTCCAGAGGGAGAGGGGAAGCGCCCATGGCAAAAGGTGATAATCCGGACATGTCACGCCACTCGGTATCGGTGTTGGAACCGCTGGACGCCCTGGAAATTGCCATGGGCGCTAATAGTATTGATCAGGCTTGGCAAGAAATTCAGATAAGATTGACTTCTGCTGGGTTTGAGAATTGCGCGCTCGCAATTGCCAGACGCAGTGTTGAAGCGCCCATAGGTCATCCTGACACCCGCTTCTGGGGGACTTTTGTCTCGGATCGCTTCCTAATTGAAATGGCCGCGAAGCCAGATGTGCAAAGGCTTTCGCCGCCATTGCAGATGCTGCGCCGTTCGGCTCGACCCATTGCATTGTTTGGGGAGGAGGTGCGGGTCAAAGAGGCTGATGAGAATGGCCGGACATATAATAATATGATGAAGGAATATGGCATCGTAGGCAGAGCGATCGCGCCGTTTCATGCGCCTTCAGCCGATTGCATGATGGCAGTGGGCTGGTGGGACTTCGATGATGCGACGCGCGCGCAAACCCACTGGGAAGAAGCTGGTGGCGCATTTTGTCTGGCAGCGACTTACTTCTGTCAGGGTATTCTCGATGCGTTCAATCCTTTGGAGCATCCTGTTGAAAAACTGTCAGTGCGTGAAAAAGAGTGTCTTCTTTGGGCGGCGCTCGGTCGGCGAACTGGGGAGATAGCAGACCTTCTTGGTCTCGCGGACACGACTGTGAACGAATATCTGAATCGCGCCATGAAGAAACTAGGGGCGAAAACACGTTCCGAAGCCTGCACGCGCGCGGTCATTAGCGGCATACTCAAGCCCTGAAAAATCGGGACGTGAAGAATCCTGTTTTTTGTGACATTTGAGGTGTCAGGAATACGTAAGTATTCATAGTGGCGGTGACCGAAGGAAGCTCATATCGGGGGAGAGAGTGAACTTCTTGTCGCTGAAAGCGCCAGACACCGCCACCTTCCACTTAAATACCATTCAACGGTTCGTGCAAGGGTAGTGTGTCCGGCTCCTCAACCTGTGATCGGCAACTTTCATTATTTACACGCGCTCAAGTGGGGGTGTCGATCCGTGCAAGCCGCAGTGCTGCTTGCCGCGCAAACGAAAGGGTCAGTTTCTTGCGTCTCGCGGGAGGTACAGAAGCTGCCTCGGCTTGACGCATTATTGCGGCACCGAACTGGTCCGCCAGAATCAAGCCCTCTCTTTCTGGCAGAACCTCCTGTGGAAATGCCGGACTGACTGCGAAAAAAAACATATCGCAGTAGTCAGGATAAGTCGCCCATTTGGAATCCACCATGAAATCTTCTCGGCATGATTTGACTTCCACAACCAGCAGATGTCCTTTTGAGTTTAAGCCTGCAATGTCAGCACGCCGTCCGTTTGGCAGATGAAATTCTGTAAGTGTGGCATAGCCC
>JALEGM010000081.1 GCA_022763145.1 Aquisalinus sp.
AAATGGACCCGAACGCCTCTCGTGAAACACTGGATCACTCCATCATGTACATCTTTGCCGTCGCGCTACAGGATGGTGAGTGGCACCATGTTCGCTCCTATGCACCGGAGCGTGCGCGCCGCGAAGATACAGTTCGTCTTTGGCACAAGATTTCAACCATCGAGGATCCGGAATGGACACGTCGTTACCATTCTCATGATCCAAACGAAAAAGCATTTGGCGCCCGTGTTGTTGTGACTATGGAAGATGGTGCTGTCATCGAGGACGAGCTTGGCATCGCCAATGCGCACCCGTTTGGTGCCCGTCCGTTTGGCCGTGAGCAGTATATCAACAAGTTCAAGACACTGACGGATGAGATTCTGGACGCTTCAGAAAGCGACCGCTTCCTGGAGCTCGTTCAGAAACTGCCAAATCTGTCGGCCGATGAAGTGCGCGCACTGAATCCAGTCGCCCCGTCAGGCTATCTGGTTGAGAATGACGCGAAAGGCATTTTCTAGGATCTGAAGTGACAGAACCGCAGGACATCAAGACCCCGGAGGGGTTCACACCGCACACACGCAAAAGCCGTGTGACGGACCCGTGGGAGCCGCTCTTTTCGCGTGTGCACGAGGATGTCCTGCAGATCGGTCTACGCCTTGATGACGCCCATTGTAATTCCCGAGGGCTTGTGCATGGCGGCGTCATCGCGGCTCTCGCCGACAATGCCATGGGCTATAGCTATGTCATGACCATGATGAAGGCCGCTGGATCGGATCATAAGATCGGTGCTGTGACCATCGGCTTGCAGATTGATTATGCGTCAACCGCGAAGCTTGGTCAGTGGCTTCAGATTGAGCCGCGTATTGTAAAAGCCGGTCGCTCCATCGGTTTTGTTGATGCGCTGGTTACCGCAGATGGCGATGTGGTCGCGCGCGCGTCTGCCAGTTTCAAGTTGCTTGTGTGAAAGGGTAAGCTTTGCATGAATGGACAAGGACTAGCGATCGGAATTGCAGTAGGTGTCATGCTCAGTATGACCTACGGGCTACTTTTCGACAATCTTGCGATTGGCTTGGCAATGGGATTGGGGCTTGGCATCGCCTTGTCTCCTGCCTTCAGTAAGTTGTTCCAGAAAAAAGAGGATGACGAGACTGAAGCCAAATCTACCAACAATGACGAAACTTCTGAGAAGTAATTAGGACACGTCTAAAAAACTGAAAATAGGATTGATGAAATGAACGGACAGGGATTATCGGTTGGGATTGGTCTTGGTATTTCGATTGGCGTCGCGCTTGGTGTCGCGATGGACAATATCGGCGTCGGCATTGCCCTCGGTGTTGCAATAGGGGCTGGCCTTGCACCTGCATTCAGTCAAGCCATGGACAAGCAAAATGACGGCGACGAGCCGTCAGATGACAAAGAGGACTAGAGCAGTCTAAACAATAGCATATTCATCAGAAGATTGGGGAGGGAGTTAATGTCAGTCACTAAAGCATTTATAGACTTTTTTGCTATTGGGACAAATGAGTATCTATGGGATTTGAAAAAAATTACCCTTGAGACGATGCAGAAGTCATTTGAAGATTATGATAAAGCTGAATTAGCATCTCTGGCAGCAATTGCCCATAGCAGTGTTTATAAGGGTGTGCCCAAACTGTTTTGGAATGATCTTAAGTCAATGATTATTTTCTTAATTCTATCAATATTGCTACTATCAAGCCTTCCACTTGAGCTGGCCAGAAATTACTGGGATGATAATTCAGTTCTACTGACGTTTAGGCTTGTTGCCACATTTGTAGGACTGCCTCTCTTTTTGTATTTCTTATACTGCGTTCTAGTTTGGGTTGCGACTTTTTTTCGCTTAAGTCGGTTCAATGCAGACAGAGTTCAATTGGAAAAAGAGTTTGTACGGGTTTTATCAGCGGAACCTAGAGTGGCCGATGCTCAACAATCAGTATCAGTAAAAGTCAGATCAGAAGGAATTTTCAGATAATGCTCTTTACAAAGAAAACGGCTGCGCAAAAGCGCCTTGATTTCCGTGATATGCTGGAAGATGGCAAGCTCCATCAGTTCCCCGGTGCCTTTAACCCGCTTTGTGCGCAGCTAATTGAGCGCAAAGGATTTGATGGTGTTTACATATCAGGCGCTGTCATGGCCGCTGATCTCTGCCTGCCGGATATTGGCATTGCTAACCAGCAGGAGTTTGTCACCCGTGGTCAGCAGATTGCCCGTGTCACCGATCTGCCAGCCTTTATTGACATTGATACAGGCTTTGGCGAGCCGATGTCTGCTGCACGCACCATCCGTCTGATGGAAGAGGCAGGACTTGCCGGTTGCCATATTGAGGATCAGGTGATGCCGAAGCGCTGCGGCCACCTCGATGGTAAGGAGATTGTCGATACACAGGCAATGGTCCAGCGGGTGCGCGCTGCAGCCGACGCAAAGCTGGATGAGAATTTTGTGCTGATTGCCCGCTCGGACGCCCGGGCAATTGAAGGTCTCGACAAGGCCATTGATCGTATGAAGGCTTATGTTGATGCCGGGGCCGACATGATCTTCCCGGAGGCCATGAAGTCTGAGCAGGAGTTCGAGGCCGTACGCAAGGCGCTGGACGTACCGATCCTTGCGAACATGACTGAGTTTGGTAAAAGCCGTCTACTGAACAAAAAAGAATTGGAAGAGCTCGGCTTCAATGTCGTGATTTACCCCGTCACGACCTTGCGCCTGGCGATGGGCGAAGCGGATCGTGGCCTCGATGCCATTCTGCGTGATGGTGATCAGAACGATATCCTCGACCAGATGCAGCACCGTCGTGACCTTTATGACCTCCTGCGGTACGAGGAGTACAACCAGTTCGACCAGGGCCTGTTCAATTTCGAAGTGACTGACACACCGATGGAGTAGGGGATGCTGTTCTTATTTAATCCGACATGGCGCATGTTCGTACTTGCGTTGCCATTGTTAATATTACCCTTTGGGTTATTGGCGATGTACCCCTCAACTATCACGGCTGTACTTTGGCTCGTTTCGGGAGCTGTATATTGGATCACATGGGGAACACGTACAAACATGCCTAAAGGTAATTTGGTTTATAATGCTGAAAGGGGAATTTGGGAGCGTAAGACGTGAGTGCGTCAGTTTTGATAACATACATCGCTCTTACTATTGCACTATCTTCAGTGGCACCTGCTAAAGATCCGCGTATTGAGAAAAAAGAGTACACCGAAGACGAAAGCACGGAAATTATTGCAGCTTTCAATGGTGCGCGGGGTGAGCAGAATGATTGCCTTTTCGGCTTCATCAATGACTACAAGCGGGATGTCTATAATTACTGCATAGCCAATGATCTTTCTGGTGGGGAAAAATTCGGCTGTGAACGAATGATGGGCTTTGGCCTGCATGAAGGTGTGCTCGAAGCCGGACTTGAAAAATGTGACGTAGAGTTGAAAAATTCGGAGGCTGAATGACCGACCGTTTCGCCCGAAATCTGACGCCGCCATATTACGCGGTTATTTTTCCTAATCAGCGTTCAGGTGAAGATGAAGCGAACTATGCCGCCGCAGGCGCGTTGCTGGCGGAACTGGCGCAAGATATGCCGGGCTATCTTGGTCTTGAGAGCACGCGGGATGAGTCTGGTTTCGGCATCACGATTTCCTATTGGGAAACAGAAGAAGCGATAAAAAATTGGAAAGCGCATGCGGATCATCTTGCTGCGCAGGAGAAAGGCAAAAGTGACTGGTACGCTCACTATGAGCTGCGGGTCGCCAAAGTGGAGCGGGCCTATTCAGGGCCGCAAGGACGATAAAGAGGAGAAGAACCATGAGTGATGATGTAAAATATGGCCTCGCGGGTGTGATGACTGATGATACGGCCGTATCGAAAGTTATGCCGGAGACGAATTCACTGACCTATCGCGGCTATGCTGTGCAGGACCTTGCGACACAATGTCGCTTTGAGGAAACTGCTTATCTGATTTGGAACAAGGAGTTGCCGAACCAGAGCCAGCTTGATGAATTCAACGCCAGGGAGAAATCTCTCCGTGGTTTGTCAGATGACCTCATCAGCGTCATGCGCAAGTTCCCCAAAGAAGCCCACCCGATGGCAACCTTGCGCACAGCAGTCAGCTTCCTTGGGCTGGAAGATCGCGACATCGAAGACCACGCGACGGAAGACCTCTATGAGCGTGCCATGCTGATGTATGCCAAAATTCCGCAGATCGTGGCGACAGATTTCCGCCTGCGCAATGGCAAGGAGCCGATTGCACCGGACAGTTCTCTCGGCTTTTCCGAGAACTTCTTCCATATGTGCTTTGGTGAGGTGCCGGCAGAAGAAACCGTAAAGTGCTTTGATATATCAATGACGCTTTATGCGGAGCATTCGTTCAATGCCTCGACATTCACATCGCGCGTCATCGCGTCATCCTTGTCCGGCATTTATTCTGCCGTCACAGGCGCCATCGGTTCACTCAAAGGGCCGCTCCATGGCGGCGCGAACGAGGCTGTTATGTACATGCTGCAGGAAGTTGGCACGCCGGAAAACGCCAAGGCCTGGATGCTGGATGCGCTTGCCACCAAGAAAAAAATCATGGGCTTCGGCCACCGGGTTTATCGCTCTGGGGATAGCCGCGTGCCAACCATGACGGAAGCCTACAAGAAGATGGTTGATATCATTGACACGGAAGAAGCCCATAAATACTGGGAGATGTCGCGTATCCTTGATGAGACAATGGTTGCCGAAAAGGGTATTTACCCTAATCTCGATTTTCCAGCGGGTCCAGCCTATTATCTGATGGGCTTTGAAATCCCGATGTTCACCCCAATTTTCGTCATGTCACGGATTACTGGCTGGACAGCGCACATCATGGAGCAACTGGGCGACAACAAGTTGATCCGTCCGCTCTCCAACTATGTCGGCGAAGACCAACGCGATGTTCCGCCAATGAGCGCGCGGTAACTTACTCGCTGAAGGCCAGCGTACATTGAACAGCCTTGCGCCAGCCTTGCAGAAGTTGCTGGCGCTCGGCATCGGCCATGGCGGGGGCGAAACTTGCATCCTCCTGCCAGACGCCGGCAAAATCCTGTAAAGAGCTATAAAGCCCGGCTTGTAGTCCGGCGAGCGCCGCTGCGCCCAGCGCTGTTGTTTCCATCACTTTCGGGCGCTGCACTGGCAAAGTCAGCACATCTGACAGAAACTGCACCATCCAGTCATTCATCACCATGCCGCCATCCACTTTCACAGAGGTCGGCGAGATGCCGTCCTGTTCCAGCGCAACAAAGAGATCTGCTGTCTGATAAGCAACCGACTCAAGGGTGGCGCGGATCAACTCCGCCTTGCCGGTAGAGCGCATCAGACCGAAAACCGCACCGCGGGCATCGGGCGACCAGTGCGGTGCCCCAAGGCCTGTAAAGGCAGGCACGATATAAACGCCCTGCGTGCCGCTGATGCCGCGGGCCATGCCTTCAGTCTCGGCAGCGTGTTTGATGATCTGCATCTCATCGCGCAGCCACTGCACCGCCGCACCAGCTACAAAGATTGAACCTTCGAGGGCATAGGTCGGCTTGCCCTCTAGGCGATAGGCGATTGTGGAGAGGAGCCTGTTTTGCGACAGCAGCATTTCTTCACCTGTCTGTACCAGGACAAAACATCCCGTGCCGTAAGTGCTCTTGGTCTCTCCTGGTGTAAAACAGCACTGGCCAATCGCTGCGGCCTGCTGATCGCCCGCTATGCCAAGGATCGGAATTTCCCGCCCGAAGACGGCGGATGCCGCCATGCCGAAATCAGCAGCGCAGTCTTTCACTTCCGGCATGATCGCGCGCGGCACTTTGAACAGACGCAGCAACTCGTCATCCCAGTCATTGTCCTGAATATTGAATAGGGAAGTGCGGCTCGCATTGGTCGCGTCCGTTGCGTGCACCTTGCCATCTGTCAGGTGCCAGAGCAGGAAAGAGTCGACCGTGCCGAAAGCAAGCTTACCAGCTTCAGCCTTCGCGCGCGCGCCTTCCACATGGTCGAGCAGCCAGGCGATCTTGGTGGCGGAGAAGTAAGGGTCCAGCAATAAGCCGGTTTTCTGCCGCACCATGTCCTCGACGCCATCAGCCTGCAAATTGCGGCAGACATTTGCTGTGCGCCGATCCTGCCAGACAATGGCATTACTGATCGGCATCCCGGTTGTCCGGTCCCAGACGATTGTGGTCTCGCGCTGGTTGGTAATGCCGATAGCCTGCACCGTGCCGCCTTTGGCTTCCGCCTCGGCAACAGCCTCGCGCGCAGTTTTCAGGGTCGTCTCCCAGATCGCTTCCGGGTCATGTTCCACCCATCCTTCTGACGGGTAGATTTGTGGGAACTCCTGCTGGCTTACAGCCACAATGTCCCCCTTCAAGGAGAACACAATCGCACGGGAAGAAGTGGTGCCCTGGTCAATAGCGAGGAGAAGCGGCTGGCTCATGGGTCTGGCATTTCCTTGTTCTGTTGTGGTCACAGTCTAAAAGGCGCGGGGCTAGAAGTGCAAACAGGAATAACCGCTCGCTGCTCTGGATCAGAAACTTGTGGGCCGTAGCTGCGACGCCTTTATGCTGGGCGACTGGCTGGACGGTTTCCACAGTTCAGCCTATAGCCAGCGCCAGAAACAGACAGGAATTTCCCATGCACGATATCAAGGCCATTCGCGACAATCCGGCAGCATTCGATGCTGGCATGGCCCGCCGAAACAACGACACCAGAGCGGCTGACTTGCTGGCGCTTTACGAAAAAGTGGCGGCGGAAACGCAAGCTATGAACGACCTGCAGCAACAGCGCAATACAGCGTCAAAACAGATCGGTGCCGCCATGGGGCGCGGGGAAAAGGAAGAAGCCGAGCGCCTGAAACAGGAAGTCGCTTCTCTCAAGGATCAGGTGCAAGCGGCAGAAGAGAACCAGAAAAAACTCAGCGCCGAGCTGGATGATATTCTGATGACTCTGCCGAATATTCCCGTGGCCGAGGTGCCAGATGGCGAGGATGAAGATGACAATGTCGAGGTGCGTACATTTGGCGCGCCGAGAAAAATCACCGGGGCGAAGGAGCATTTTGACTTGGGGGAAGGGCTGAAATCCAGCCTTGGCCCGCAAATGGATTTCGAGGTGGCCGCGAAACTGTCCGGCTCTCGTTTTGTCGTGCTGAAGAAAGATCTCGCCCGATTGGAGCGGGCGCTGGCCAACTTCATGCTTGATCTGCATACGGGGGAGTTTGGCTACGAAGAAATGGCACCGCCTGTGATGGTGCGCCCGGATGCGATGTATGGCACCGGCCAGCTGCCCAAATTCGAGGAGGATGCTTTCAAAACCACAAACGATTACTTCCTTACCCCCACAGCGGAAGTGACACTTACCAATCTCGTTCGTGAGAGCATTCTTGTCGAAGAAGAGCTGCCCAAGCGCCTGACAGCCTGGACCCAGTGTTTCCGGTCAGAGGCTGGCTCTGCTGGTCGCGATACAACCGGCATGATCCGTATGCATCAGTTCTCCAAGGTTGAGCTGGTCTCCATCACGACACCTGAGGCCTCTGAGGAGGAGCATGAGCGTATGACAGCCTGCGCCGAGGAAGTCCTCAAGCGGCTTGATCTTGCTTATCGCACAGTTGTGCTCTGCACAGGTGATATTGGATTTGGCGCGATTAAGACTTACGACATTGAAGTCTGGCTGCCAGGGCAGGAGCGTTTTCGCGAGATATCATCCTGCTCTAACTGCGGTGACTTTCAGGCCCGTCGCATGAAAGCGCGTTTCCGAAAGGAAGGCGAAAAGCAGCCGCAATTCGTGCATACGCTGAATGGCTCTGGTCTTGCGGTTGGTCGCACCATGGTGGCTGTGCTGGAAAACTATCAACAGGCAGATGGCTCCATCACGATCCCCGACGTGTTGCAGCCTTATATGGGTGGCAAGACGGTGATCGGCGAGGAGGCGTAAGTCATGCGCATTCTCTGCACTAATGATGACGGCATTCACGCAGAAGGCCTCGAAGTTCTGGAAGAGATCGCTCGTACCCTGTCGGATGATGTCTGGGTCGTTGCGCCGGAAGAGGACCAGTCTGGGGCTGCCCGCGCATTGACCTTGCGCGACCCGGTGCGCATCCGTGTGGCAGGTGAAAAAAAATTCGCGGTTGCGGGCACGCCAACAGACTGTGCCCAAATGGGGGCGAGCCACATCCTGCCGAAAGACGGCAAGAGGCCAGACCTGATCCTGTCCGGCGTGAACAACGGCCAGAATATTGCTGAGGATGTCACCCTTTCCGGCACCATCGCGGCAGCCTTTCAGGGAATGCAGATGGGCATTCCTTCCGTGGCGCTGTCTCTGTCGCGGTTCTCACGCGATGCGTGTCGCTGGGAAACGCCGCGCGCTCATGCGCCGGCGATCCTGAAAAAAATAATCGAGGCGGGGTGGCCGGAAGATGTGGTCATGAACCTGAATTTCCCCGACTGTGACCCGGATGATTGCGGACCGGTGGAGATAACCGAACAAGGCCATCGCGATCAGGTCAACCTGTACGCTGAGGAGCGGCAAGACCTGCGTGGGCGCACTTATTATTGGTATGGATTCCAGGGCAAACTCTCCAACCCGCCAGAGGGGACAGACCTGAGAGCCATTTATGAGGGGCGCATTTCGCTGACGCCATTGCACCTGTCGTTAACCCACCATGATGCACGCGTTGCCATGAGGGAGATTTTTTCTTAGTTTTCAGGCGTCTGCGGACTTAAACCTTTATTAACCAAGTGTCAGCACTCTCTCAACCGAGGTTAACCGAGTGTGACCCGGAGGATAATAA
>JALEGM010000082.1 GCA_022763145.1 Aquisalinus sp.
CGTCTATCCAATGAAGTTTTTTATCAACGCTAAGAGCATCGTGGAACTTGATCGCCCAGTTGGGAGACAAGGCATTCTGACTATGCACCATGGTTATCGGCACGTTGAGTCTTGCGGCGGCGGATTGCACGTCAAACTGCAGGAAATGTTCTCGCGACATTACTGCGAAGGCGTTTGTATAGTTTTCTACACCAGCCCGCGGGGTCGCGTAGTAATCATAAGTTGGTTGCAATGTCATTGCAGCATCGCCCTCCAGAGCTGCAGCCGGGATCATTTCTACTTTTCCTGTCTTCTCAAATTGCTCGCGTGCATTGCGGCCTTGTGCCACCTTCACTTTAAAACCTTCAGGGTCCCTGGATTTCATTTCTGGTACATCGCGGTAATAACCGACAACGCCGCCTACAGATTTAATTTGTGGCGTGTCAATCGCGGCCCAGAGAACATAACCTACACCAAGGCAAATCCCCGCAACCCCAAGCATCGTAGGCTTTATATCGGGCTCTTTTGCCAGTTGGTTCACACCAGCGCGTAAGTCTTCGATTTTATGTGGGTAGTATTCATATTGACGGGGCTCACCTGTGCTTTGGCCATAATAGCGGTGGTCAATTGAAAGTGCGGCGATACCTCTATCGGCCAATGCCTTGGCATACACACCTGTGACCTGCTCTTTGACGCTGGTCATCGGCCCGCCTACAATCACTGCCGGGTGTGGTCCCGGCGCATCTGGAATAAACAGGTCACCAACAACCTGCTCACCGGATACAGCAAAGCTGATACGCCGTTTATCCATTTCTCCAAAGCCTATTCAGTACCTTGATGATAAATAAAGGCCGCGTCAGTCCCTTTACCTTGCCCTACGGCAATAGCAATATTTAGATGCGCCATTGCCTCCAGATATCTGGCAGTTGCCAATGGGCCGGTCTCTATAGGCGCGAAGCCCATCTCGTTCGCAAGGGCAGATACCTGCTGACATGCAGCCAGATGGTCGCCCGCGACGAAGACTGTTACAGGCACGCCGAGACGCTTTAACCCATCTGGCGTCATGATATCCGCGAAGATTGTGTTAAATGCTTTTACGACGTGTGATGCTGGCAGAAGGGTGGCTATGAGTTCAGCGCCAGAAGTTTCTGGATCTAAAATTTTAGGTGACCAGTCATCATTGAGCGGATTGGTTGCATCAATAACCGTTTTGCCAGAAAGCTCTTGCGAAAGAGTTGGAAGGACACTGGCAGTCGCTGCATACGGAATGGCAATGATGACAATATCGCTTGCTTGTGCGGCGTACTCGAAACTGGCCGTTTTATCTGATGGGTTACGCTGCGAGAGAACGACCTGATGACCTGCTGCTTGTGCAAGACTTGCCAAGGCATTGCCGACTGAGCCGGCTCCAAGAATTCCAATTTTCATTTCGAAAGCTCCGGTTTGCATTCTTTTCGGAGACATGCAAATTCTAGTTACTATCGTCAATTAGGTACCCAGAGGTAACTATGGTTGATCCAGATGCTTTTCTGGCTGTTTGTCCGTCTCGTCCGCTCATGGCGCGGATCGGTGACAAGTGGGCCACTCTCGTGATTGTAGCCCTTGCTGGTGGCCCACATCGCTTTGGTCAGTTGCGAAGGCAGTTACAGGGCGTCTCGCAGAAAATGTTGACCCAGACATTACGCAACCTCGAGAGAGACGGATTGGTTTCAAGGACTCTTTATGATGAACGACCAATTCGCGTTGAGTATCAGTTGACCGATCTTGGCCACACATTGGTGCCGCTTGTTTTAGGCTTAAAAAGCTGGGCAGAGAAAAATTGGAAGCAGGTTCAAAAAGCTCACTTAAAATATGATCGGCATCATCATACCTCTTGAGTTTCATGAATCAGGTCGGTCTTTCTACAAGTGATTCATGAGGCATAATGACAGTCAATAAGGTACCTCAAGTCAGGGCTGTCTCAAACAGAGCCAGCATGCGTGACCAGGCTCTTTCTGCCTGGGCTTCATTATAGACTTGTGAATCCGGCGGGCACCAGCCATGCAGGGTTCCTTCGTACACCTCTATTTCGGCCGGTATGCCTGCTTTGGCGTATGCCTCGGCCAGAACAGTTTTGACGTCTGGCGAACGCTCATCATCGTTCTCGGCAATGGCATGGAGGACATGCGCTGGTGAAGTTGGGATCAACAAATGCGGGCTGTCATCCTGATCTGTCACCATGCCCCCAGCGTGGAATGATGCGGCGGCACCAACACGCTCCGGCACAGCCCCGGCGGTTCTCATAATCAGGGGCCCGCCCATGCAATAGCCGGCTGTGCCAACTTTTCTATTGGTGTCCACACTTTCCTGTTGATCCAGAAAAGTAATGTAGTCACGCGCATCAGACATGCTGGCATCCTGTGTGAGTTTGCGAGCCATGGGGATCAGTACCTCGCGCACTGCCGGGTCGCGAAAGCTTGCCCCCGGTTCAACCACAGGCGCTTTGGCATCCCGATAAAACGGATTGACCACCAGTACAGAATATC
>JALEGM010000083.1 GCA_022763145.1 Aquisalinus sp.
AACGTCATCCTCTTTATCGCTGACGGTATGGACCCGACCACTATCACAGCGGCACGTATCTTTGACGGCCAAAGCAAGGGGATGCCGGGCGAGGAACATACCCTTACCTTTGAAACCCTGCCCCATCTGGCACTCGCAAAAACCTACAATACAAACATGCAGACGCCAGACTCCGCCGGGACGGCAACAGCAATGATGACCGGCGTAAAAACCAAGGCCGGCGTCATCAATGTCACAGATGAGGTGTTGCGCGGCGACTGTGCTGGCAGTCTTGCCCATCCTGCGATTGCCGCAGGTGAACTGGCAGAAATGGCTGGCATGGCGGTCGGGGTTGTCTCTACTGCCCGTCTCACCCATGCGACACCGGCGACAGTCTATGCGCGTGCTGCCAGTCGTGACTGGGAAGCGGACTCTGATCTCCCGGCCAAAGCCGAGGCATGCAAGGATATCGCACGCCAGCTTATCGAATTTCCGTATGGGGATGGACTGGAAGTTGCCATGGGTGGCGGACGACGTAATTTTCTGCCCTCAGAAATGGCAGACCCTGAATACAGCTTTGCCAAGGGACGGCGTAATGATGGCCGTGACCTGACAACCGAATGGACCAGCAAGTCGGAAAATCACGTCTATGTCTGGGATCAGGCGGGCTTCGACACAATCAACCTGACAGGTGAGAGCAAAGTGTTAGGATTGTTTGAAATGTCGCATATGCAATATGAGGCGGACCGCGCCGAAGATGTGGCAGGTGAGCCTTCCATTGCAGAAATGACGGCAACAGCCATTGATCTGCTCTCAGATGATGAAGATGGCTATTTTCTCATGGTGGAAGCTGGCCGTATCGATCACGCGCACCACGCCGGTAACGCCGCCCGCGCCCTGCAAGATGTGCAGGCCTTTGATGCAGCGGTAAAAACGGCACTCAGCAAGGTCAATCTGGACGAGACGTTGGTTATCGTGACCGCCGATCACGGCCACACTCTGACTATTCAGGGCTACCCGCAGCGGGGCAACCCTATCCTTGGCCTCGCCGTCAGTCCGAATGCAGACGGCACACCAGGTGACACCCCCGCCCTCGCCGCAGACGGCAAGCCTTACACGACACTCGCATATGCAAATGGTCAGGGCTCAGCGTTTTTTGGTAGCGAAGACGGGGAAGACATCACCAGGCCAGAAGTCACCAATGAGGAAGCACAAGCCCTGAACTATCGCCAACAGGCCCTTATCCCGTCAGGCTCCGAAACCCACGGCGGACAGGATGTCTCCATTTATGCGCAAGGCCCGAAAGCCTATCTCATTGATGGTGTCGTGGAGCAGAACTATGTTTTCCACGTGATCGAGCACGCGCTGAACCTCAATGCGCGCGCTGAAGCAGGAACGAAATAGACATCGGCTAAACTAAAGGCCCGGTCTTCTATACAACCGGGTCAAGCCAGCCCCATTTGTCTTCGGTTTCGCCATTAAAGAGCCCGAAGAAAGTCTTTTGCAGCTTGTCCGTGACAGGATAATTGCCATTGCCAATTTTGATGTCGTCTACCGACTGAACCTTGGTCACCTCTGCAGCCGTACCAGTGAGGAAAATTTCATCAGCTGCATAAAGCATCTCACGCGGAATGGACTGCTCAACAAGCTCATAGCCAAGGTCTTTGGCAAGCGTGATAACGGCATCGCGTGTGATACCGCCGAGAATTGACGCCGCATGAGGCGGTGTAATGATCCGCCCACCGCGTACAAGGAACAGGTTCTCTCCGGCACCTTCAGAAACCGTTCCATCATGCGCAAGACCAATACCTTCCACATAACCATTGCGCTTGGCTTCAATCGTAATCAGCCTGGAAGAAAGATAGTTGCCAGCGGCCTTCACACCCGCCGGAATAGTGCCGGGTGCAGAACGACGCCAGCTGGAAACAGCAACGCGGATACCTTCTTTCATGGCATCATCGCCAAGATACGTACCCCAGGGGAACGCAACGACACTCAAGTCGGTTGGTCCATTGGTGGCATATGGCCCGACCTCGCCATAGCCAAGGTTGGCATTGATACGAATATAAGCGGAGCCGAGCTTGTTGGCGCTGATCACCTCCCGGCTGGCGGCCATGACTTCATCAACCGTGAACGGCATGTCGATGTGATAGACGCGAGCAGAATAAAACAGTCGCTCAATATGCTCTTTAAGGCGGAAGATGCACGGGCCCTTGTGCTGTGTGTCGTAGCAGCGAATGCCTTCAAAAGCGCACGTGCCATAAAGTAGCGCGTGCGTCATCACATGGGTAGTCGCTTCTGCCCATGGCACCAGCTTGCCATTATGCCAGATGCTTTCGGTTTCCTGTATTGGCATCCTGTCCTCCGAGATTTCCGAGAGTTGTGGCCATGCCCATAAAACTTATTACCCCCCGGATGCAACAGGTTATAATAGGAGTTTGATGATGTGCCATCAGCAGGGCATGTCGCTTCGTTGAGCAACTCACCAGCCGGGGTTTCATGGCATTTTCTCCTCCCTCCGATCGTCGTCAGATATCAGCACTTTTGCAGATCATGGATAATTTGCGAAATCCCGATGGCGGCTGCCCGTGGGATGTGGAGCAGGATTATGAATCCATTGCCCCCTACACGATTGAAGAAGCCTATGAAGTGGTTGACGCCATTGAGCGCCATGACCTGCAGGATTTGCGTGACGAGTTGGGCGACCTGCTGCTTCAGGTTGTCTTCCATGCCCAGATGGCACGGGAAGCAGGAGATTTCGACTTCAATGATGTGGTTGAAGCGATCTGTAACAAGATGGTGCGCCGCCATCCACATGTGTTTGAACAATCCGACGACAGAACCAGTGAGGAACAACTGGTCGCCTGGGAAGACATCAAGGCGGAGGAACGCGCGCGCAAAGGCAAAGCAACCACAAGCCTGCTGGATGACGTGCCTGTTGCACAGCCTGCGATGACACGCGCCATCAAACTGCAAAAACGCGCTGCACGGGTCGGGTTTGACTGGCACGACGCCAGAGACGTCATCGCCAAGATCGCCGAGGAAGCGGCAGAGTTATCGGATGCCATGGCCGGCGGCAACGAAGACAGCATTGAAGATGAGTTTGGTGACCTGTTGTTCACTATTGCCAATCTGTCGCGCCACCTGAAAGTCGATCCGGAAAAAGCCTTGCGACGAACCAATCTGAAATTCTGTACGCGGTTTAACTATATTGAGGAGCATATCGCCGAGGACGGTAAGAGTTTCGAGGACTACACGCTGGACGAACTGGAAGGCATATGGCAGCAAGCGAAGAAGGCTAATCGCAGGACCGACTGACCTTATGCTGTCTGACTCAGAGTGGAGAGCCCCTCTTCTTCCAGCTCAATCCCGAACTGCTTGGCGAACTGACCGGCAGATTTTTGTGATAATCGGACAGTCACCAGTTGATGCTGTTTCTGCTGGACTGTTTCCAGCACCTCGCCATGCGCATATAGCCAGGCAAGGGCAGCTCCCTGTTCATGGGCGACAGCGGCATTGAAAACGATATGATCGAGGGTCAGTATGCGGTCTATTTCGTCGTATAACTGGTCAATACCATCCCCCGTGATGGCCGATACCATAACGACCCAAGGGTCTTCAATCGTGCCATCGGCATTCTCATGACGCCCTTTGGCGATTGCTCTTTTATCAGCAAACTCTTCGGCACCCAACAAATCAGTCTTGTTCCAGACTTCCAGTACGGGACGGTTATAATCCTCATCAATGCCAAGCTCTTTGAGAACAGCTAGCACATCAGCTTTCTGGGCATCACTTTCCGGGTGCGCCGCATCGCGCACATGCAGGATAATATCTGCTTCAAGTACCTCTTCCAGGGTCGCCCGGAAGGCGGCCACGAGCTGCGTTGGCAGATTCGAGATGAAGCCAACCGTGTCTGAGAAAATCACTTCCGTGGCACTTGGCAAGTGTACCACACGCATGGTCGGGTCAAGTGTCGCAAAGAGCTGATCCTGCGCCATCACGGAAGCATCTGTCAGTCTGTTGAACAATGTTGACTTGCCGGCATTGGTGTAACCAACGAGCGCTGCGACCGGGTGCGGCGCGCGTTTGCGTTTGCGCCGTTGCAGGTTCCGGGTGCGGCGCACGTCTTCGAGCTGTCGTCGCAGTTTTACGATCTTGTCAGCAAGGATACGGCGGTCAGACTCAATCTGTCGCTCACCAGGCCCACCAAGAAAACCGGAGCCACCGCGCTGACGTTCGAGGTGCGTCCAGGACCGGACCAGTCGGGAGCGCTGGTAGATCAGATGCGCCAGTTCAACCTGCAGCGTGCCCTCTTTCGTCTGGGCCCTAGCCCCAAAGATTTCGAGAATCAGCGCCGTCCGGTCGAGTACTTTTACATGCCATTCCTTCTCAAGGTTTCGATGTTGGACAGGCGTGAGGTCACTGTCGATGATGGCAAGTTCCACACCTTCCATCTCGTTACTCAGCATATCGTGGATTTGTTCAACCCTGCCCTGGCCCAACAAGGTGGAGGGACGCGGCGCCGTAATACGCACCACTTCCTGATGCACGGCCTCGAGACCAATGGCCTCCGCCAGCCGCGTCGCTTCGGTGAGATAATCCTCGGGCTCCCTCAGAGTATAATCATTGTCCCTGAGATATGGATGCAGAATGATGGCCCTGGTTTTTTGGGTCAAAACTATTCGGACTTTGTCTCGTCTTCATCGTACATCTGGAAAGGTCCAGATGGCATGATGGTGGATATAGCATGTTTATAGACAAGCTGCACATTGCCGTCACGCTTCAGGAGCACGCAGAAATTATCGAACCAGGTGACGATACCCTGTAATTTCACGCCATTGACCAGAAAGATCGTGACCGAGGTCTTGCTCTTTCTCAGTTGATTCAAAAATGTGTCTTGAAGGTTTTGTTTTTTTTCACTCATTTTCTTCAATCCAGTGTCGGAAGCGTCGCATTATGCTGCAGTGCACCAAATCACCATTATCCAGTCAATTCTATAAAACAAGGGCTTTCGTCATAGAATTTTCGTGAGACGACATCAGGACGCTCCAACATCTCTTTTGCCTCAAACTTTCCAGAAATACCTATTGAGCAGTACCAGCGCAGCGACAGTCTCAAGCCTTCCTATGATCATCGTCAAACCCATTACGACCCTTAATATAGGGTCGAACATTTGATAGTCAGCACTATCTGCTGCAAGCGAGAGCAATGGTCCTGCATTTGTGAGAGAAGCGACCGCAGCGGTGATACCGATCTCAAGTGGATACCCGAACGCTGTCACGATCAGCACCAGAACAGCGAGCAGGATGGCAAAACACATATAGTGAATCCAGATTGCGAGCTCATTTGCAGCTTTTTGTTTGTCTGGCACCCCACGTGGATGGATGAGCATCCAGACCTCCTGCCCAGCCCGCTCCATAGTTGCCAGCCAGCGCAGAAGCTTCAACCCGCCCGCGGTCGAAATCGACGCACCGCCAATAACCGCCACCACCAGCACAGCAACAAGAGCAGGCTCACCACCAGTCACCACACCGTTCGTGGAAAGAACAGATACGGCATTGAACAGTTGAGTAGGAAGTTTCGCGAAATTGTCACTTCCGGCTGTCAGCGCAAACACCACCATCGCCACAAGGGCACACAGCAGGAAAGCCTGAGTTTCGCGGTCACGCGTAAAACTGAAATTCTTTTGTTGACGTCCAAACGTGTTCCGAATCGCGAGGAAGTTGATGCCGCTCAACAGCATGGCGAAGAAAATGATGACCTGTGTGGAGGCCAGATAGGATTGAGCACCTTCCTCGGTAGGTAAGAATCCACCTGAAGCCATCAATGACATCGCCATCGTCGCCGCTTCAAAAAAGGGCACAAAAGACGCAAGCAGGACCCCGAAGACAATCGCGGTCATCGCAAGATAAACCGGCAGGAAGCCGCGCAAGGTGGAAAAGAAACTGTCTACGTATGTCTCGCCTTCTCTTCTGGAGAACATAGCCGTGGCGCTTTCGACGCCTACAAAGTCAGGACGAATGAAGACCGTCGCTATTGCAGCAAGGGAGAACAGCCCCCCCAACCATTGTAACTGCGCGCGCCAGAGCATCAAAAGACTGGATCTTGTAGCCTCCTGTACTGATAACCAGGCACCAGTCGTCGTCAGAGCACTCACTGACTCAAACCAACTGTCCGCTACGTCATACCCTTCCAGTAGAAACGGGATACCGCCGAAGAAAGGCAGCATAAGCCACCAGCATAGCAAGAGAAGAATGATATTCCGGAAGCCACCTGAAGTGCCGGGGCCCACTGACTTCATTCGCACCTGCACCAGAAATGTTGCCGATAAGAATGACATCACCACCAGCATAAAGCCGAACACTGAGAGCATGTGTTCGTCGCCCATCAACAGAGAAATGAGAACCTGAAGCAGAGAAAATATGGCAAGAGCCATAAAGGATACGCCGAGAATCCTGGAAATGCCAGACCAGAGCATCTGCCTAAAAGTATTCCAGACTTACGCGGAACATCTGTTCCACATCTTTCACGTTTTCGCGCAATGCAAGTAGTACAACCCTGTCTCCAGCATTCACGATGGTTTCGGCGTTGGGGAGCAATACTTTCCCGGCCCTTACCAACGCACCGATCACAACACCTGATGGTAGCGCGACTGTCCGTAAAGGCTCACCGACGAGCGTTGACGTATCGAGCGCCACCGCATCTATGAGCTCGGCCTGTCCATCCAGTAGAGAGAATACCCCTTTGATACGCCCACGGCGGACATGCTGCAGGATGGTGGAGATGGTTGTGGCGCGAGGATCAACGTAACGATCGATACCAACGGCACGTGTCAGCGATGCATAATCCGGCTCGTTCACAAGTGACATGGCGCGCCGGGCACCTTCACGCTTGGCGATGACAGCACCCAACAGGTTGATCTGATCATTGTTCGTCAATGTAACAACAGTTTCCGCTTCAGTGACCCCGGCTTCTTTAAGGATTTCACTGTCGAGCCCATCACCTTGCAAAACGACCGTGCGTTCCAGCTGTTCAGCAGCATAACTGGCACGGTCAGGGTCAGCTTCGATCATGCGGATTTTCATGGTACCAAGCGTTTCGAGGGAGCGAGCAACATGCAAACCGATATTGCCTCCCCCGACGAGAATCACACGCCTCGCTTTCAGCGTCGAATCGCCAAGAATTTGCAGTGCACGCTCGACCTTGTTGCGATCAGCCACGAAATAGATGTTATCACCCGCTTCGAGCTGATCATCAGCATGTGGGCGAAACAGGGTATTTTTTCTCTGAATACCAACGATAGTTATTTCCAGCTCAGGAAACAATTCTGCCACATGCTTGAGCGGTGTATTGAGCACCGGACAATCATCAGCCATACGCACACCGACAGCCCAGACCAATCCATCTGCAAAAGCTTTAATTTCAAACGCACCAGGCGTGCTCAACTTCTGCAGAACAGCCTCTGCCACTTCTTGTTCGGGTGAGATAATGACATCAATCGGAATATGTGAGCGACTGAAAATATCGGCATACTTTGTATCGAGATAACTCTGAGCCCGGATACGAGCGATCTTTGTCGGCACATCAAAAACCGAATGTGCGATCTGAGCTGCCACAATATTAACTTCATCAGAATGCGTTACAGCAATCATCATGTCCGCCTCGCGCGCGCCAGCTGCAGCAAGGATATCAGGATACGATCCGTTACCGACGACGCCGCGCACGTCGATACGTTCTGTCACACCACGCACCAGTTCTTTTTTCTGGTCAATGACAGTGACGTCAAATTTCTCCTGAGCAAGCCTAGCCGCAATCCCGTATCCGACTCGTCCAGCACCGCATATAATGACACGCATAAACGCTTCTTTCTTTTCTCAGACCGCCTCGGGAATACTCTTGGTTTAGTTCGCGTAATCCGTCTCTGGGCGAACATGCGGCGTAATACCTAAAGCTTTCAGTTTTCGATGCAAAGCAGAACGCTCCATACAGATAAAGTTCGCCGTCCGGGAAATATTTCCACCGAAGCGGTTTATTTGCGCCAAGAGGTACTCTCGTTCGAATTTCTCTCGTGCCTCGCGCAATGGCAACGTAATAATCTGTTCAAGGTTGTCACTACTCGGCAAAGCAGGTCCGGCATTCACGATGTCTACAGGCAATTTATCAATCGTAATCTCTGTATCAGGGTCACGCCCCATCAAGATGAGTGTACGCTCCAGTATATTCCTGAGCTGACGGACATTGCCAGGCCAGTGATAAGCCTGCAACGCGGCAAGCGCCTCTGTCGCAATGCGCCGTTTCTGCAAGCCACCCTGTTTTGAAACATTATCAATGAAATACTCTGACAGTTCCGGGATATCTTCTCGCCTGGCCGCCAGAGACGGTGCAGCGATGGAAACCACATTGAGGCGATGGTAAAGATCAGAACGGAAAAGTCCTTTTTCTGCTTCTTCCAGCAAATCCCTTGCTGTTGTCGACACGATCCGCACATCGACTTCTACCGGTTTGCTGCCACCAACGCGAGTGAAGCGTTGATCCACCAAAACGCGCAGAATCTTGCTTTGCGTTTCAAGTGGCATGTCGCCAATCTCATCAAACAAAAGGGTGCCGCCGTGTGCCTCTTCCATTAAGCCAATCTTCTGAGGGCGCCCATCCGATCCTTCAGTACCGAATAATGCCTCTTCCATCTTGTCCGGTGCAATAGTCGCAGAACTCGCCACGACAAAAGGCATTTCGGCTCTTTTCGACTGGTTGTGAATGGTGCGGGCAATTGTTTCCTTACCTGAACCATCGGGACCAAAAATCAGCACACGTGACCGGGCATCCGCGACACGCTGAATAAGTGATCGCAACTGCGTTACTAACGTAGAGCTACCGACAAGACCGAGATCAGTTGCTCGACTGCGGAGCTCAATATTTTCCCGTCGCAGTTTGGCTGTTTCGAGAGCACGAGACACCGCCAAAAGTAATTTGTCAGCATTGAAAGGCTTTTCAATGAAATCGTAAGCGCCTTTCTTGATGGCCGCGACGGCTGTTTCTACGTTTCCGTGTCCGGATATGATTAAGATTGGCAGCGTCGGGTGCAGCCCCTTTAGTTCAGACAGAATTTCCAAGCCATCCAGCTTGCTCCCCTGCAACCAGATATCCAGAATGACCAGCGAAGGCAGGCGCTCGCTAATAGCCGCAAAGACATCATCACTATTAGCAGCCGTGCGCGGCGCATACCCCTCGTCTTCGAGTATCCCGGAAATCAGCTCCCTGATATCCATTTCATCATCTACAACTAGTACATCAACTGCCATCAAACTGTCTCTCTGGAGGGGGATACGGATTGTTCTTCAGGAATTTCTTTTTTGGAATCAGCTTTGCGCAAAGGGAATTGCAAGCTGACCGAGGCACCTGTTTCGCCCAGTTTTGAGCTGTCTTTCAGCTTAATCGTGCCCTCATGCTCTTCGATCACCTTGCGAACGATTGCAAGACCGAGACCAGTTCCCTTCTCGCGGGTAGTCATATATGGCTCTGTCAGTTTGTGGCGCACGGCCTCAGGGAGGCCAATTCCATTATCAATAACTTCAATGACAACATTATCTGACTGCTCATAGACGCTCACCTGCAATTTACCGGCAAAGCCTTCCGCACTGCGCGCCTTTTTCTCCTCAATAGACTCAGCAGCATTTTTCACCAGGTTCGTACACGCCTGAATCATCAGGCGGCCATCACAATAGGCAACAAGTTCTTCGTCCCGAAAGTCTGTTATGAATTCTATATCGGGATGTGCCACCTGAAACGGGAAAACAGCACTCTTGACGACCTCACGCATATTCTCGCGAGCCATCACGGCTTCCGGCATTCTGGCAAACGAGGAGAATTCGTTCACCATGCGACCAATATCACTCACATGGCGAATTATTGTATCTGTACAGCGATCAAAAACTTCCCTGTTAGAGACAATCTCATCACCATACTTTCGCTTCAATCGTTCAGCGGATAGCTGTATGGGGGTCAGCGGGTTCTTGATTTCATGAGCAATGCGCCGCGCAACATCTCCCCATGCGGCGTTGCGCTGAGCCGAGACAAGTTCTGAAATATCATCAAACGTGATAACATAGTTGATCGTGTCTTCGCTCTTATCTGCACTCACGCGCACATTGAGGATACGCTCCTGCCCTTTTCTGGTCAGCTCAATCTGCCCACCAGCCTCTTTGGCTGGTATCGATTGTGCCTGCTCGAACAGCCCGTACAGTTCTGCAGACATATCGGATAACATCATACCCGTCATGCGCGTAATCTGCACGCCGAGGAAATCAGCAGCCGTCCGGTTCGCAGCCGTGATCTTGCCTTGCTCGGATACCCCCAGCACCCCCGCAGAGACTCCGGACAGCACTGCCTCGATAAAGCGACGACGGCTGTCCGACTGCTTGTTGGAAGAAATCAAATCATCACGCTGAGTCTGCAACTGGCCAGCCATGTGGTTGAAGGTACGTCCGAGGTCCTGCAATTCACCATCGCCCTGGGCCACATCAACTCGCGTTGCCAGATCACCAGAAGAGATCGTTTCTGCCGCAGCCGCCAGTTTGCCAATCGGGGAGACAATTGCTGTGGCAATCAACAGGCCTGTCCAGACAGCGAGCAGTAAGATAATCAGTCCAAGGAGACCGTAACCAGTGGTGAATGCACTGCGCAAATTATCCAGTCGGCTCTTGAAGATCGCATTATTATCGCGAAAATCCCGGACGGCCAGGAGGCCATCGGCCATGGCAGGCTGCTCCCCCTTATAGGCGATGAGATAGCCGCCCTCATAATCCCGGATTTTCAGCACCGCGCGAAAGATGTCGAGACGACTGCGATCCTGCGCATCAAAGTTGAACCTCGAAGCAACATCAGATCCATCATCAATAGCATCGAAGGTTTCCAAGGCTGGTAACTGGTAAAAGTCTCCCGGCACAGTCACCACGCGCGCGAGGATGCGCTTGTCACCATCAAGCAGATAAATTGCTGCCCAGTCACGGATCAGCGCCTGCCCGAACAGATATTGTCTAAAGCCAATCGGGTTATCGGAAATGCCCCGCCCGCTCTGCTCAAGCACGTTGAGATCAAACGCCACACGGACGAGATCGAAGCCCATTTCATCGGAACTTTTCTGGAAATAGGTATTCGCCAGCTCCAGCGCCGTTGAATTGGCTTCCGCCACACGGTCCACGAAAAATTCATCCGAGAATGCCTGCAGAATGAACGCGGAGAAGAAAAAGGCGATAACAGTTGGCACAATGGCGATGGCAGACAAAATGCCGACCAGCCTGAAGTGCATGATCGAACCTGCTGTACCCACTCTTCGATTGCGCCAGACCTGCCAAAGTCGTCCAAAAACAAAAACACTCAAAATGGCAACGAAGACTACCGCAATGGCAAAGAGCAGAGCGATATATGTAGGGGCACCGTCGATAAAGGTCAGGAAGAAATAAGAGGTCAATCCAAAAACAGACAAAGCAAGCACGATCAGAGCAGCCGCAACAGCGCGCGGCGCTTGCGGGCGAAGCAGTACTCTCTTGCCAACACTAGTCTGGCTGCTCTCACTTACTGAAGGGGTCGTCACGTCTACCTGTCACCTGCGCTGCAATCAGGAACAGAAAGCCTGCCTCAGTTGTTGCAAATTATCAACAGCTGTGTTGCGAAAAAATCGCATCTTTGCTTAAGCAGCTATGGCTGAAATCTGGCTGCCATCACCTAAAAACAGCGCGTATAGCATGTCTGTCACATGCTCAGTATCTGAAGACTGGCAGATGCGGGACTTCAGTAACTTGCGCAAAACCGGGTCTATATCGCGCTCGGTTTTTTCTACATAAGCTGCGAGATGCTTCCGCGCCATTCTGATCCCCAAAGAGCGTCCCATCTCCTCTCCAGCCTGATGGTGGTTTTGGTATAGCGACACTGTTTCACGATATTGCGTAATCGCGATTTGAGCCTTTTCTTCCAGTGTCAGCCTCTCGCAAGGCAGGCCAGATAAATCAGCCGCAATCTGGCCGGGCAGCCAGGGCTGCCCTTCCGCGGCACGCCCGATCATGACTCCCTTGGCGCCAGATCGCGAAAGTGCGGCACGAGCGTCATCAGTAGTTCGGACGTCCCCATTGACGATGACCGGCAGTGACACCGCGTCAACTGTTGCCCTGACGGCGGACCAGTCAGCAACACCTTTATAGAACTGCTGCCTCGTGCGGCCATGGACGGTGATCATCTTAATGCCCGCAGCTTCCGCCCGTCGCGCAATATCAGGCGCGTTAAGCATCTCATGATCCCAGCCAAGGCGCATTTTCAGGGTCACCGGCACGCTTACCGCATTGACCGTCGCTTCGATGAGACTAAGCGCATGATCCGGGTTTCTCATCAGGGCAGAACCAGACAACGCGCCAGTTACTTTCCTTGCGGGGCAGCCCATATTGATATCAATGACGTCTGCACCAGATGCTTCACAGATGCGCGCGCCTTCTGCCATCCAGCGCGCTTCACGCCCGGCGAGCTGCACCACTGCTGGCCTGATCTGATCATCCTGACTGGCACGTAGAACCACATCAGGACGACTGCGTGCCAGTTCCTCACTGGCGACCATCTCGGAGACAACAAGCCCGGCACCCAGCTGCCAGACGGCCCGGCGAAACGGCAGGTCCGAAATGCCTGACATAGGCGCCAGCAGGACGTTATTGCGCAAAGTGATGGTGTCTATCTGGACCATGAAGGAAACTGTGCGTATTGCTCAGAACTAGCAATAACGGGACAGAACGGATTATGGAAGAGGCAGAGAGCCTGAACGCCGCCATCATCGTTGCGGGCGGTGTCGGTGCCAGAGCACGTCAGGCCGACATGGCCGACCTGCCGAAGCAATATCAGATGCTGGCAGGCCAAGCTGTTATAGCACACACATTACAGGCATTTCTCTCCTCCCCCCACATTAATGTCGTACAACCTGTCATCGCAGCAGGCGCCGAAGAAATTTATGAGCAAGCTACGGCACATCTTGATAGGAAGAAGCTGCGGGCCCCGGTTGCCGGTGGAGCAACACGCCAGCACTCCGTCAGTAATGGACTGCAAGCCCTACAAAATCGCGATATTTCCCGGGTGCTTGTTCACGATGCAGCACGGCCTTTTGCAACCAATCGCGTGATAGAAAATGTTGTAACGGCTCTTGGTGAACATAACGCTGTCATTGCTGCCATACCGGTCACCAGCACCCTCAAGAAAGTCTCTCAAGACACGGGCATTATCACGGGCACCATTGATCGCGATGGTGTCTGGCAGGCTCAAACGCCCCAAGGCTTCGACTACGAAGAATTGCGTCGCTTGCACGAGACATATCATGACTTGGAGTTGACTGATGATGCCGCCCTGTTCGAGCATGACGGACAATCCGTTGCCATCTGTCAGGGCGATGCGCACAACATCAAAATCACACTCCCGGAGGATTTTGATCTGGCAGAAAGTATTATACGCATGACACGGACTTATGAATTCCGCACTGGTCAGGGTTTTGATGTACACAGATTTGAATCAGGAGATGGGGTGACATTATGCGGTGTCACCATTCCCCATAACCGAAGACTGAAAGGGCACTCAGATGCTGATGTCGCGATGCATGCGCTGACGGATGCTATTCTTGGCGCGATCGGCGCAGGTGATATCGGCTTTCACTTTCCCCCATCTGATCCACAATGGCGCGGTGCTCCGTCACAGCTCTTCCTGGAAAAAGCCTGTGACTTGGTGCACGCCAGGCAAGGTCAGCTGACCCATTGTGACCTGACCATTATCTGTGAACAACCCAAGGTCAATCCACACAGGGACGAAATGCGGGTTAAACTGGCAGAGATTATGAACTGCGCTGTCGACCGGGTTTCAGTTAAGGCGACAACAACTGAGAAGTTGGGCTTCACAGGCAGGGAAGAAGGCATCAGCGCACTAGCTACCGCAACTGTAAAACTGCCAACCGAGACACAGACATGACCGATCTGATCAATACAAACCTGGCACAAAGCATCATCAATACCGCCAGCCAGAAGAATCTGAAAATCACAACGGCAGAATCATGTACGGGCGGTTTGATTGGGGGTACCCTGACAGCTGTTTCCGGTTCCTCTTCTGTCTATGATGGCGGCTTCATCACATACGCCAATGAAGCAAAGCGTGATATGCTGGCCGTCCCATGGGACCTCTTAATGGAGAAAGGCGCAGTAAGTGCTGAAGTCGCAGAAGCGATGGCATTGGGCGCACTTCGACAGACTTCTCCGCGCTGCCAGTTGGCTGTTTCCGTCACAGGTGTCGCCGGCCCTGGTGGCGGCACTGCCGAGAAGCCGGTCGGTCTCGTTTACTTTGGTCTGGCAACAGACTTTGACCAAGGTAATACGCTCGTTAAAAACCAGAAAATTATCTTTCGTGAAGTTCGCCGCGATTCTATCCGCCAACGGACGGTCGAAACAGCGCTCAAAATGTTACAACAGGCTATTGATCGGGTGCCGGATAAATAGCGTGTGCCCGGTTGATGAACGCATCTGACATTTTGGCAAAAGCCCGGTCAAAGACCTCTTCGGCAATGCGTTGCAGCAGCCTGTTACGAAATTCGAAATCTATGTAGAAATCAATCTGGCTCCCCCCATCAGGGAGGTCCTGAAATTTCCAGCGGTTGTGCAACTTCTTGATTGGTCCCTGCAAATAATCTGCCGAAATCAGGTAGTTGCGCGGGTCCACAAACACCAGGCTGCGAAACTGCTCAAGAAAGAGTTTATACCGGACAACCATATCGGCAGTGACTTCGCCCACACCTTCAACTCGCTTGTCTGTACGCACCCGCAAGGCCTGACACCAGGGGATAAAATCAGGATACTTCTCAATATCTGCAACCAGATCAAACATCTGCTGGGCAGAATACGGCACTTTCCGTGTCTCCTGATGCAATGGCACGCGACACCTACCCTGCTTGCTGACTAACTCGGGCCTGTTTGAGACGCGCAAAGTCAGCATCTGCATGATACGAAGAGCGCGTTAGAGGGCTTGATGAAACCATCAAAAAGCCCTTGGCGCGGGCCAGTGTTTCGTAAGACTTGAACTCATCCGGCGTCACGAAACGATCTACCGCTGCATGTTTGCGGGTGGGCTGCAAATACTGCCCTATCGTGATGAAGTCGACACCTGCGGAGCGCATATCATCCATCACCTGCATCACCTCTTCGCGTGATTCACCAAGACCGACCATAATACCGGATTTGGTAAACTGCGTTGTATCACGTTCCTTGACCTTTTCCAGAAGCCGTAGCGAATGAAAATAGCGCGCACCCGGACGAATACTTAAATAAAGCCGCGGCACAGTTTCTAGATTGTGGTTGAAGACGTCAGGCTTCGCGTCGATCACTTTCTCAGCAGCTCCAGGCTTGCGCAGAAAATCAGGCGTCAGGATTTCCACCGTTGTACCCGGTGCCCGCTGACGAATTTCACGGATCACCTGAACAAAATGCTCTGCCCCACCATCTCCCAGATCATCCCGGTCGACTGATGTTATCACCACATGATTGAGGCCCATCTCGGCAACAGCACGCCCCACATTCACCGGCTCCATCTGGTCGAGAGCCGCAGGAAGGCCCGTTTTCACATTACAGAAGGCACACGCCCGGGTGCAGGTGTCACCCATGATCATCATGGTCGCATGCTTTTTGTCCCAGCACTCACCGATATTCGGACAAGCCGCTTCCTCACACACAGTGACAAGGTTTTTGGAGCGGACGATCTCGCGCGTCTGCTGGTATCCTCTCGACACAGGCGCCTTAACGCGAATCCAGTCGGGTTTGCGCAAGATCGGTGTGTCGGGGTTTTTCTGTTTTTCAGGATGCCGCAGACGCGGCTTCTCATTGTCTAATAAGGTTACCATATCAGGGATTTAGCAATCACCTGACTGATTTGGTAGTGCTACATTTATAAAAGACGCGAGATCGTCTCTTTTACCTCATCAAGAGGCCGCTCCACGATATCACCGTCCTGCGGCTCGTTCAGGGCAACACAAATTGCCTCCCACGCATCAGGCGCTTCTACGTAAGGCGTGTCACCGATACGGGCGAGCCGCTGGCCTGAAGCTGCAAAATCAGCAACCGCACCAGAGCCTTTCAACCTGATCCAGGACCAGTTCACCCGGTGCATGTCGCCATTGATATAGAGAAACCAGCGCGGGTCTTCTTCCAGGCTGTCCACATCAAAATAGACCGTTTTGCCGTCACCCGCATCTGCGAGACAGATAACACCGTGCTCATGCTCGTAAAAAAGAGGCTGGTTCTTCATCGTCAAATGGATGGCCTCGCCTTTACCTGTCTTGAGGTCAACCTGCGCGTCCTTGCGCGCGCGCGTCTGGCGGACATACATCTCGCGTATGCGGCGACGATTCACATACCAGCCACCAAGCAGGAACATTACGGCAGTCATTGTGAATGAAACGGCGACTTCCATCAAAGTGAGGAAACCAGCCACCTGATACACAAAAGCAAAGAGCACAGGCCCGACAATTGCTGCTGCTATCGCCATGGGCTGTCGGAAGCCAATCAGGTGCTCACGTGTAAATTGCGTGAATGTCTCGGCAAAGTTTGCCTCCTCACGCAGGCGCTTTTGCAATGAAACCGGTAATTCTACTTCTGCAACAGTCAGCATGTACTCCAAACCCCGTGGCTGTATCCCCTGTCTTCTCATACAACCGTGTGCACCGCGTTAAGGGACATCGTAAAAAAAGGGTTTAAAGTAAGCTTAAATGACAAACAAAAAGAGCCGGCAAAGCCGGCTCTTTCGGAGAATTATACTCTACAGATCAGCTTATGCAGGGCCGCCGCTGAAATCAGCTTCGCCAAATGCGCCCAGCTTAACTTTGCCAGAGATATTGTCGCCGTCTAGTGAAGCGGTGAAACCCAGCGTCAGTGGCATTGGCTTAGTAACCTTCACGTCCCATGTCGCTTGATCGCCAGCAACAGCACCATTTTCAATGTCTGTGCTTTCGCCACCTTGAGCCATGCTACCTGACAGGCTGCCACCATCTTGTGCAAGTGTCAGAGTTCCTTCCTGCTTGCCCATTGGTGTGTTGATCTCAATGTTCCAAGAACCGTTAAATTCTGCCATTTCTGTCTCCTCATCTCGGGTTTTTTGGCTGCCTGTTATCTAGGTGTTGCTCGCAGCCATGTCCATGCACCAATGCAGTCATGGCACAAATGTCAGATATGCATGACCCGGTCATAGGCATCGAGAACGCTTTCATGCATCATTTCAGATAGCGTCGGATGCGGGAAGACAGTGTGGAACAGGTCTTCTTCCGTCGCTTCCAGCGTTTTCGCTATCCCGAAACCTTGAATGAGTTCCGTAACCTCTGCGCCAACCATATGCGCACCAAGCAACTCACCAGTTGTCTCATCGAAGATCGTTTTCACAAGACCTTCGGGTTCACCAAGCGCAATCGCCTTACCATTACCCTGGAACGGAAACTTGCCGACTTTCACCTTGTAGCCGGCTTCTTTCGCCTTCTCCTCAGTTAGCCCCACGGACGCAACCTGAGGCTGGCAATACGTACAACCGGGAATGAGGGATGTCTCAAGCGGATGGACGTTATCAAGACCAACAATCTTCTCGACGCAGATAACCCCTTCATGAGAAGCCTTGTGGGCAAGCCATGGCGGCCCACAGACATCCCCTATCGCATAGACGCCTTTAACGCCCGTCTCCATCCATTCATTGATGACGATGTGCCCGCGATCCACTTTGACGCCAACATCTTCAAGGCCAAGATTCTCTGTATTACCCACAATACCGATGGCAAGCACCACACGCTCCGCCTCAACCTCGGTAACCTTGCCGTCCTTGCCCTTGACCTTTGCTGTAACTGACTTGGCCCCCTTCGCAAGGCCTTCCACCGTTGAACCAGTCATGATGGTCATGCCCTGCTTCTTGAATGACTTCTGCGCGAAGTCGGAAATGTCCTTGTCCTCTACTGGCAGTACCCGGTCGAGCATTTCCACGACCGTCACATTGGCGCCCAGCGCATTGTAGAAGCTCGCAAACTCAATGCCGATGGCAC
>JALEGM010000084.1 GCA_022763145.1 Aquisalinus sp.
GCGGTTGAGGGGGCTGAATAATCAGTACGCATATGTGCGCCACGACTTTCCTGCCGGTTTTTCGCGCTGGCTGCGATAAGTTTTGCTGCGACCAGCATATTGAAACTGCCACTGGTGATATCCGGTCGCGCGAGGTCCCGATCAATATTATCCAACAGGTCTGTCAGGCCCTTGTCATCGCGAAGAAGCCCTGCCTGTGCGGCCATTTTCGCACGCAGTGACCTTGCTAGCGCGTTCGCTGCCGGTTTTGCGGGCAGGCTGAGCCTTTGCATCAGCTGGCTGACTTCGACGGTGCGCGTCTCACCGTCGCCGTTCGTGATGGCTGCTGCCGTCCGGGCCCCGAAGACCAAGGCTTCAAGCAGGGAATTGGAGGCTAATCTGTTGGCGCCGTGAATGCCTGTGCAGGCGACTTCACCAACAGCCCAAAGGCCCGGCAGACTGCTTTCACCATGAAGCCCTGTGCGCACGCCGCCCATATGGTAATGTGCGGCTGCTGCGACAGGTAGTGGCTCTGACACCGGGTCAATTCCAGCTTTCCGACAGGCGTCGAAAACCGTTGGGAACATGTCTGCGAACCGCGTGCCCACTGCGGCGCGCGCATCCAGAAAGGCGCCATCACCTCTGGCAATCGATGCGGCGACTCCGCGTGCGACGATATCCCTTGGTGCCAACTCCATATCGCTATGCAAACCCGTCATCAGTCGCCTGCCGTCTTTCGTCACAAGCAGGGCGCCTTCGCCACGCAAGGCTTCAGTAGCAAGGGGGGCGGGGTCCACGCCGACATTGAGGGTTGTGGGGTGAAACTGCACAAACTCTGCATCCATGATTTCTGCCCCGGCGACCCAGGCCATGGACATGCCGTGCCCCTGTGCTCGTACCGGGTTGGTCGTGACAGCATAAAGCCCGCCAAGCCCGCCGGTAGCCAGAACTGTTTCCCGGGCGGTAATCATCAGGCGCGTCGCTTTGACGATATCGACTGCTAGCACCCCAGCAATAGATCCTGCCTCATCACGTAGAAACTCTTCTACAACAATACGCTCACGGATGGTTATGTGGTCTGCTTTCTTCGCTGCTTTTGTGAGGCCCGCCATAATGGCCGCGCCAGCCTGATCCCCGGAGGCGTGAACGATTCGGTCGCGGCTATGAGCAGCCTCACGCCCCAGCTTCAAGTTACCACGTAGATCCGTGTCAAAACCTATGCCCAGTTGTATTAAATCCTCGACGCGAGCCGCCCCCTCTTTGGTTAGAATATCAGCGGCAGGTTCATCAACGAGTCCGGCCCCGGCGGCCAGCGTATCGCGCAAGTGTAGCTCTGGTGAGTCATCAGGGCCTATCGCTGCGGCCAGGCCACCTTGTGCCCAGGTTGAAGAGCCACCTTTGCCGAGAGGGGCTGCAGTCAGAATTGTCACGGGACGCGGCGCAAGTTTGAGAGCTGTAAACAAGCCAGCAATTCCAGCACCAACAATTAGAATGCTGTTATCGGGCAGTTCATATGTTGCGGGTAGGGCAGGCATCATTTTCCAAGGAAAAAGGTGCCGTCAGGGTTAATCCTGACGGCACCCGTTTTGTCATTGACTCAGGAGAAACCAATGACCCTAAGCTCTTACTTCGATAGCCATAACTTCCGGCTTGCCTACATGCATGTAGGTTGATTGACCTTTTTTCATTGGCAAGTCGATCATGCGCTGCACGGCGCGTTTTGCTTTTTCTGCAATCTCCGGCGCAACCTCAACCTGGTGCTCCATGTTCTGCAGGGCTTTCAGGATACCTGGCAGTGTAATGCGCTTCATATGCGGACACAGATTGCAGGGGCGGACGAAATTCACATTCGGATTTTCCATGGCCACATTGTCAGACATGGAACACTCTGTAATCAGCACGACATTATGCGGCTGGTTATCCTTGACATAGTCGCTCATACCGCTGGTCGAGCCTGCATAATCAGCTTCTGCTAAAACATCAGGCGGGCATTCAGGGTGGGCAAGCACGATAACATCAGGATTACCGGCACGGATTTCGCGGATATCCTCTGCGGTAAATCGTTCGTGCACTTCACATGCGCCAGCCCATGTGATGATCTTGATGTCCGTCATGGCCGCGACATTCTTCGCAAGATACTGGTCCGGCAGTAGCATGACGGTATCTACGCCCCATTCTTCGGCGATAGATTTCACAACCTCTACGGCATTTGATGACGTGCAGCAGATATCAGTTTCAGCTTTCACGTCCGCTGTGGTGTTCACGTAGGTGACTACCGGAATGCCGGGATATTTTTCCTTTAGCAGGCGGATATCGGCACCAGTAATGGAAGATGCCAGGGAACAGCCCGCTTCCAGATCAGGAATGAGCACTGTTTTTTCCGGGCTCAGGATTTTTGATGTCTCGGCCATGAAATGGACGCCCGCCTGAACGATAATCTCTGCATCTGTCTTGGCCGCTTCCTTGGCAAGCATCAGGCTATCGCCCTGAAAATCGCCGACACACGCAAAAATCTCTGGCGTCATATAGTTGTGGGCCAGGATGACGGCGTTCAATTCAGTCTTCAGATCGTTGATCGCAGCGATGTAGGGGGCATGCTGTTCCCATTCGAGTTGCGGGATCAGTTTCTCCACCAGTGGATATAGATGATCGGTTTTCGCTTTCACGTCTGCCGTGTATGGCAGGTGGTCCAGGTCAATTTCATTCCCAAAAGCAGGCATATGCGCCTCCATTCCCTTTAGTGTTCTGAGCATCTGGAATACGCCTCAGATGCGAGGATTATTATTAATGCTCAACTAGAGCATATATAGGAACCAAAAAACAGCCCATCAAGGGCGAGAGGAGAAAATAGCTGCGGAAAATTGTAAGTCAAGAGATCAATAATATAACAATAACAATGTGTTACTGTTGTTCCGCTACAATTTTCCGGCTGGTGACTGACGCAATCTCGGCAATGTCAGGCCTTTGATCGTGCGATCCTGTGCTGCCTTACCGCTGGCTCGGCTCCGATCAAAAGTGAATAGTGCTGCCGGCCGGCCGCCTGTCTCGCCACTCATATTGCCTGTCTTTTTTACAAGACCTGAATTATCAATTCCGCGCCGAAAGTTCTGTTTATGTAGCGGAAAACCGATAATTGCTTCCACGCTTCGCTGCAGATCCAGCAAGGTGAAACTGGCGGGCATCATCTCAAAGATAATCGGCCGATAGCGGAGTTTCCCGCGCAGGCGACCGATCGCAGTCGCCAGAATACGTCGATGGTCTGAACTCATGGCGGCATCAGTCGTCTGTAGTGCGCTACTCTTCATCTGACCATCGCGAGCGGCTTCTGCGACAATCCCTGCTTCATAAAGCAATTCGTACCGGTCCAGTGTGCGCTCTTCTTCCCAACCAGATGCTTCAAAGCCGAAGGCAAGGCGCACCCTGTCGCGCCGCTGACGTTGTGAAGGGGTATCCTCAGCGCTTGCTATCCAGTCACGTAAAGCTGGAATAATCTGTGCAGAAAGGATCGATGGTTCGCCCTTGCGCCAATCCTCCCAGGGAAAATGGTCATACCAGTTGCGCCATGCTGTTGCCTCCAGCTCGATTGGATTGGCTCCGGGGGCAAGCGCCAGATATCCGACCGATACAACGCGGTCTGCTGTGCTGCCGCCACGCAGAACAGCGCTAGGGGCTTCGCGTCCCTTGTCGCCAAAAGTATAGAGTTGCTCCACATAGCCGAGCCGCATCCGCGTTTGTTCAGTCACAAAGGCGCGCAGGCCGAGTTCAAAGGTGCGATGGCGTTCCGGGTCAAATGGACCGTATGGCAAACCCCATAAATGATCATCTGCACGGGCACAGAGCACGAGTGGATGATCGCCCTCAACAGCAGCTAATACTGCGTTGAGACCAATAACGAGATGACCGTTGGGTGAGGGGGCATCTGTTTGCATGCCACCCTGATAGAGCAAACCGTCATAATACTAAAGCACGTCTGTAACCATGGGCGAGTCGCTAGTTGAAGCGGATACGAACTTCGGTACGACGATTAGCCCGCAGCGGCACACCATCTCTTGTTTGAACCGCCGGGTTTTCTTCGCCGAAGGCGTCGTATTTTATAAGCTCTTCCGGAATGCCGCGTTCCACTAATGCCTTGCGCACCGAAACAGCACGTCGCACTGATAAGGCATCATTATAGGCATTGCTGCCTGCACGGTCCGTGTTGCCCTCAAGAATAATGATGTTGATGCTACGGCCTTGTGTGCGAGCGACGGCATCATCAATCTTGGCCATTTCCTCCGGCAGTATATTGGATTTGTCGAAGTCAAAATAGATGACAAACTCAACAGGTTCCGGCGGGGGCATATCAATCAGCACCACCGGACAGTCATCCAGCATTTCAATGCGGCTGCCGTCAGGACACTCTTTGTACTGTACAGGCTCTACATAAGGGGTAGGCGTCGCTGTGACAGGTCGGCTGCGACGCATCGGACGACCCAATGGAATATCGACCCAGGCTTCAACAGCATAGGCGCTGTAATCCTGCGCGCCAAAACCATCATAGGAAGTTGCAAACCTGGCCGAGTTGCCATTAGCCCAGTTTAACTGGACCGCACTTTCAAAGCGGGCACGCACATCTTCATTCGGTACGGGAATGTTGGAGAAGGCAATATCATCCGGTGCTTCAAAATCCCAGATAGCCGCAACGGAGAATTGTGGCTCGATGGTAGTCCCGTCTGGGAATGCATGCCGGTAGGCAAGCTCGGGTTCGAATTCAGCACGCCCCAGTTCCAGGGTCTGCGATGGAATAGCAACGCCTGTGTTACTGATGTAATCATTGATGCTTTCGCGAAAATAGGAGACGGAAAGTGTTGGGGTGATCCGCCAGTTTTCCTGGAAGACCTTGTTGCCGGTCAACGCAACGCGGCCAAGTGTTCGGTCTGTTTCGAACTCATCGTCCTGTACCAGGTTTTCGATGGTCAGGTTATTGGTTGAAGAGCCGAAGGCAGCGCGTGCATTCAGGAAGAGGTTCTTGGATAAGCGGGCGGACAGGTAAGGCCCGGCCATCCAGCCAGTACCATCGACTTCCTGGAACAAGCGCTCCTGTGTTTCGTCATCGAAGAAATCTATTTCGTCGCTGGCACGGTCAAAACTGACCAGCGCCCCGAGGATCAGTTTATCGTTCACATGGAAGTCAGCTCCCAGATGAACAATGCCGTATTCGCTATCGATATCCAGCTGCGTGCCAAACCCGGCAACGCCATCGTCCGCTTTCGTGTAATGCCCCTCTACCCATAGCTGCAGGCCTTTTTCCGGGGTAATCATATCCGAGCGCTCTGTTGATGCCGCAAAGTCAAACTGCACATTCCCACCATTGGCATTCATGGCATAACGCACAGGCTTCCGGTTTTGCGCGGAGACATTGTCATTCTCTTCCCAAAGAACTTCAGGATTGCGGCGGTAAAAATTCGTCCGGTCAGGTTCGGCATTCAACATGTTCCGGGCGCGACGATAGGCGAACCCTTTCGTCGCCTTCACGCTCATATGCCGTACACGATCTTCATCTACCAAATCTTCACTGATGAAGGTGCAAGTTATGTGTTCGTTCGGATCAAGATCAATCGTCGCACTACGATTTTCTTTGTCTTCAATGCTGCCACCATCTTCATCGCCATTGCTACAATCTATTTCTCTCAAACTATAATCTTCGTTCACAGCCTGCGTTACAATATAGCTGTCAGCAGCAAGGTCAACGAAAGCCTGGCTCCCGGTCTGGTTGACTGTCTGAATGGAAAACTGGCCA
>JALEGM010000085.1 GCA_022763145.1 Aquisalinus sp.
AGCCAAAACATCACGATAAAGATCGACAGCTCGATCTGGTTTGCCTTTTTCACGATGAGCATTCGCAAGGTGCAGCTTTGTAGCGGCAAGGTCATCGGGTGTTGCGCCTTCTTCCATACGCAAAGCGATCAATTGTTCGCCATGCCCGATGGAGCGACCATAGGCGTTTTCACTGATCAAAACATCAAATCTGCTTTGGGCTGACTCAGAATCTACAGTCACCATCACCCAAAAGGCGATCACATATGCTGCGACGCCTGCGACGAAGATGAAAGACAACAACTTGGGCGGTTTAATCATTCGGTATGTCCAGCTCCCCACCGGCGCTCAAAACACGTCAAATCATACTCAATTTACGCGCCATCCAAAGACCAAAAATTGCTCTATAGGCCCCGCTGCGTATGATTTATCAGATTGATATGCACTGTTGCCGGAAATCAACGGTTGAGAGCTGCATCAAAACCAATCATAGCCAACTTCATGACTGAAAAAACGGGACGGCGTCGCCTGTATCTTATGCGCCATGGACATGTTGATTATTTTGCCGAAGATGTAACGGACTTTCGGATGGTTCCGCTTACCAAAACGGGCCAAGGGCAGGCGGAGTCCGCTGGCACAGCCATGGCTGACATTCGTTTTGACGCAATTTATCACTCTGGCCTGCCCAGGACTCGTCAAACCGCAGAAATCGTCACGTCATACAATACGACATCTGCGCATACGCCCCATGAGACCGTTACAGGTATGGAGGAGCTGAGAGGCGGTGTATATGTCACGGACAGCCGAGAGGAGCTCGCTGCAAGACTGGCTTTTTCTTTCGAAGCCGCACACGAAACAGATGCCGAGTTCTTGCCTGGCGGAGAGAGATTTTCCGAGGCATATCAACGCATAACAACGTCTTTTGAAGATCTTGTGTTAAATGCAAGCTGGCGTACAGCCCTGCTTGTGGCACATGAGGGCGTCAACAGAATATTACTCAGCTATGTCAGCAAAGCAGGCTTGAAGGGGCTGGGGACATTTGAACAGGATCTTGCCTGTATCAACATCCTGGATGTCGATGTTGTACCTGATGAAAATGACAATCCACGCATCCAACGCATCATCCTTAAAGCCATCAACGTCACCACCTATGACCATGTTAAACAAGACTTGCCAAAAACCAGCCTGGAACACCTTTTTGATATAGACTTTCAAGGATTACGCCTGCCGCCAGAAATGTGATAGGCGCGCGCTTCTTTCAGCTTGGCGCTTAAGCTGGCTGTGCTAGCGTATGATATCAAAATCTTTTGTGGAGTGTCAGTCATGGCGTATGGCGATAAGCGGGGAATGAAGGACCCGGGTGATTACGGCATAGGTGACTATTTTTTGATGGGTAGCTCAGGTGCAATCGGCATCCTTGCGGCAACTCTAGCAGACCTGAACCAACGCGGCGAAGCCTCAGCTCTATTTCAAATCAGTATCTTCACCACGCGACTTATCGGCATTGAATTCATGCCTTTTTACGTGATCCTGCTTGCCCTGATGTCACTGGGGGCTTTGTCCATATTCTTCTTTCAACCATTGAGCATGCGTGAAGCATTCTTGCAGGGCTTTGGTGTGCTTGCAGGACTGATGACTATTCTGCCCGCGAACTATGTTAACGCAGCGCCACCAGAAATGCCTGATACCACAGCCATCGAAGAGCAAACGCAAACCAAAATAACCTCAGATATTGGTCAGATCGTTGATGGCTCGGCCATAAGTCAATCGACTATTCAACGGGTCACCTACCAGCAATCATCTGAGATGATCGGATACAATCTTGTTTTGCGCGTGGAGTTTCCAGACGGGCTGCGCGAAGATCTGAGCCGCATGATAAGACGTGGGGCATTGCGTGGCAGACTCTACAATGAAGCAACAGAGACCTCTTATGATTTGTTCCGCAATGGCGGTGCGGATGCCTCTTTCAATAACAATATATTGACCATCAGAACTACAATCCCGGGACTGACAGATGAGGCAAAACTCTGGACGCGTATCGAGGCCAGTGGATATACAATCGCTCTTGAATCTTTTGATGCGAGATTAGGTGGCAATACTGCCTGGAATATTTCCATGACCCCCAGCAGCACGCCAATCTTCATTCAGCGCCTAACAAACCCCTACTGGTTCTGAGTCTACTGCTTGGTGGAGTCCTCACCAACTGCAGGGGATTGCTGTGACTTATCTTTACTAGATAAGGTCACGGCTTCATCTGGTCCTGCTGTAGGTTTGGCGTCGTGAGAACGAAGCTCTGCTTTACTCAACGTCAACCAGAACGGCACCAGCGCTGTCAGTAGAATGACACCTGAAATGAGAAATGGTGCGCCCGGAAAATAGATGGCTGCATCATCTGCAGTATAACGATCAAAAATCCACGTCATGGATAGCGGACTGACCAGCATTGTAATGCTCATAACGCTGGCTATCGCCCCCTGTAGTTCACCTTGCGCATTTTCAGGCGTTGCTCTGGACATTAGACCCTGCATACCTGGCATCATGAATCCGCCAGCAGCACCCACTGTGATCCACAAGTAAACCCATCCGCCAGTTGGTGTAAAAAACGCATAGCCTATAAATGAAATCGTCATAGCGACAAGGCCAATATGTACAGCCGTGCGCTCACCAATCACCGGGATCAACTTGCGTGTCAGATAGCCTTGAACGAAGGCCGCCGTAATGCCGACATACACCAGAGAAAACCCGATATCGCGCGGTGTCCAGCCAAACTTGACGGTGGAGAAGTAGGACCAGATGGCTGGCAGAGAGTTGTGCGCCACCTGCATAAGGAAATAGCTCAGCAGAACACCTAGAACGATTGGGTATGTGCGTAGCTGAAGCAGGCTGCCAAGAGGGTTGGCGCGTTTCAACTCAAACTTACGTCTTTTCTCCGGAGCGAGGGATTCAGGTAAAACAAATATCCCGTACACGAAGTTGGCAAAAGCTATGGCAGCCGCAGCAAAGAAGGGCAGGCGCGTATCAATCTCTCCCAGCACCCCTCCCAAGAGGGGCCCCAGGATAAAACCAATACCGAAGGCAGCCCCGAGAAGTCCAAAATTACCTGCTCTTTTTTCAGGCGGACTGACATCAGCGATAAAGGCATAAGAGGTCGCATAAGTTGCCGCAAACGCACCTGAAAGGAGCCGTCCGAGAAACAACCACGCATAGGTTGGCGCCAGCGCCATAAGTGTGAAGTCCACAGCATAGCCCAGCAGTGAGAAGAGAATAACAGGCCGTCGTCCAAAACGGTCACTGATCCCCCCAAGGATGGGTGACATGACAAACTGCGCGCCAGCGTAAGCGAACAACAAGTAGCCGCCCAGCAAGGCAACTTCATTTTCTGCACGACCTGTCAACTCAATGAGTAACTGTGGCAAAACAGGAATAATGATGCCAAGCCCGATCACATCCAACAGGATCACAAAGAACAAAAACCCAAGAGCATGCTTGGTCAGTTTCGGCTGTGGCAGTTTCATTACTGTTCCCCCGACATCAGTTTTCAAGCGGGGTGATCTTTAATACGGTAATTTGATTGCGCCGTCTTTTGAGTATCTGAAAGCGGAAACCATAAAAGGAAAATACCTGCCCCACTTCGGGTATAGTCTGGCCTTCATGGATAACAAGCCCCGCAATAGTTACGGCAGCCTCATCGGGCAACCGCCAGTCCATCGCTCTGTTGATATCCCGGATGGTGACATCCCCATCCGCTATCACGGTACCGTCCGCTTGTGGTCGAACGCCCTGGATTGGCTCGTCATATTCATCTTCAATTTCGCCAACGATCTCTTCAAGTATGTCCTCGAGCGTCACCAGCCCCATCAGGGCGCCGTATTCATCCACGATGAGTGCGAAATGTTGCTGATTGACTTTAAAAGCCGTGAGTTGCTCAAGGAGTGTTGTCGTCTCCGGGGCAAAATATGGCTCCATGGCCAGTTCGTTGATATCAATCTTTGAGAGATCGTTCTGCACCTGCCATAGCGCACGCAGAACATCCTTCGCATGCAATACACCAACGATATTATCCGGGTCATCTTTCCATAAAGGAATGCGTGTGTAGTTGCTGGCCATCAATGCAGAGACAATCTCGGATGGCGGCAAATCAACATCCAGCATCTCAATCGATTTGCGATGGATCATGACTTCTTCAATCCGGATATCATCCAGTTCAAGCGCGCCGCGAATGATATCGCGGGCGTCCTTGTCCACGCGGCCTTCTTCCAGATGCAGATCAAGTGTGCCTTTAATTTCCTCTGCCGGTGACAGCACATGCATTTGCTCAGAAACGTCGAAGCCGAAAATCCGTAAAACAAAGCGGACAAAAACCTGTACCAGGCTGACAATCGGTCCAAAAATCCGGACAATAAAACTCATCGGTAAGGAAACAAACATGGCCACTGAATCGGGTCGGGAGATTGCGGCTGTTTTTGGCGTGATCTCTGCAAAAACCAGAACCAGTATCGTCATAACGATGGTAGCATAAAAAATTCCCTGTCCATCAGGAAACAACGTGCTGAACACAGCTGTCGTCAGCGCTGTAGCAAAAATATTGACCAGGTTATTACCCAGCAATATTGCCCCGATCAAACCTTCCATATCATCGATCAGCTTGTTCACACGGATCGCTGGTTTTTTACCCTGATCTGCGAGTCCTCGCATTCTGGCCTTTGATGTTGCCGTAAGTGCTGTTTCAGAGCCTGAAAAGAAGGCAGACACAAATAGCAGCATAAAAATAATCAGTATGGTGCCATAGATATCAGATGTCATGTTTGTTCCTGACGATGCTAGGCTTGAAGAGCCGTTTCTAGGAAATTTTCGATATGATCGGCATCAACATCGTTAGCGATGAAAGCCTCTCCGATTTCGCGTGCTAGGATGAATGTCAGCTTACCGGCGCTGACTTTCTTGTCTTGCCAGATATGCGTCATGAGTTCTGCAGCAGAAGCGTTAAAACCATCTATCTCATATGGAGTTACCGGGAGACCAACATCTTCGAGATGAGTTTTCACACGCACAGCATGGTCTGCATTGCACAGGCCTTTTGTGACGGAATAATCAAACGCCATGACCATGCCAAGGGCAACCGCCTCACCATGCAGTAGTTTCTGCGAGTAGCCCATCTCGGCTTCAAAGGCATGGCCAAACGTATGGCCTAAGTTCAGAAGTGCACGCTGCCCGGTTTCTTTTTCATCCGCTTCTACGATCCTTGACTTCGCTGTAATTGATCTCTGCACGGCATGAGACATCAGCACTGGATCGCCCGAAAGCAGCGCCGGACCATTCTCTTCCAGCCACTCAAAAAAGGTCGCATCCCCTAGCAATCCGTATTTTACGACCTCAGCATATCCGGCGCGCAGTTCACGCGGGGGCAGGGACGCAAGGACATCAGTATCGGCAAGCACCAGAACGGGTTGATGGAAAGCCCCAATAAGATTTTTACCACCTCTGACATTTATAGCTGTCTTGCCGCCTACTGAACTATCGACCTGTGCCAGCAAGGTGGTTGGAATTTGCACAAACCTGCAGCCGCGCCGCAGGATAGAGGCCGCAAAACCTGTTATGTCGCCGATAACGCCACCACCGAGAGCAACGATCAAGTCATTACGTTCAACTTTCAACTCAACAAGATTATCACAGAGCTGTTCAAGCTGTGAAAAGCTCTTGGTTTGTTCGCCTGCAGGCAGAGTAATCGCTTCAACGCTGACACCGTTCGAAGTTAACGCCGCCGATAAGGGGTTGAGATATAAGCCACCTACATTGTCGTCTGTGACGATGACAATCCTTTTCCGTCGCAGAAGAGGAGCAATAAAATTGCCAGCACGGCTGATTAAGTCCGATCCAACCAGAACATCATAGCTATTGTCGTCGAGTCCGACATAGATTTTCTCGGGATTGGTCATTATTTTCTAGTGAACGAAATCGTTCAGAGATTGAAGTATTTTTTCCGCTGTCCGCATATGTGGCCCATTCTTGCAAGCGATATGTATATCCGCCTGTTCATAGAATGGAGTTCGCTCTTTGAGCAGGCGTTTTAGCACTTCTTCAGGGTTTTTGCCTTTGAGGAGAGGGCGCGTATCCCGGCGAGATGTCCGCTCGATGAGGACCTCAAGATCTGCCTGCAACCAGACCGAGATTGCTTTTTCCTGAATAAGGTTGCGGATTGTCTCATCGGCAAAAGCGCCGCCCCCTGTCGCAAGGACGTGTGGCTCTTGGTCCAGCAACCGGCTCATAACCCGGCGCTCTCCCTTTCTGAATTCCTTTTCTCCATACCGGTCAAAGAACTCGGCGACAGGCATACCTGCGGCCTGCTCAATTTCTGCGTCCGCATCATAAAACGGCATTTTCAAAAGTGTAGCGAGACGACGCCCGACAGTTGTCTTGCCAACGCCCATTATGCCGACAAGAACAATGGTTCTGTCACTCAAAGTAGCATCTGGTTGTAATTTTTCAGACTTGCCTGTCATCAGACTTTCATATCTCGCGGTCACCTATATTTCGCTACCTGCACAGTTTGCGCAAGGCTTAACCGCTTGCCGCTTTTATGCCGTAGTGAATTGCCATATACACTCTTAGATATCCTTGAGGGTCCACAGTTTTGCGGTTTTTTCTATTCCTGATCGTTTTGTTCGTGCTGACAGTGATTGTCTTGTATGTTCTTGGGAGTAACCTTGAGCCTGAAACCCGGTTAATCGAACAGGAGATTGATCTTGAGTCACAGTAGCAGGATCTGGATTTCGGTAGTCTTTAGCAGTCTGATAAGCCTTACATTCTGGAGTCAGGCAACAGCTCAGTATTCAAGCCCTATAGCTGTGGAGACAACCTCCTTCGGAGAAGATACTTTTTCAATAGGGCTATTATCTGCAGAAGAGGGCGCACTACCGAGTGATCTCTGGCAAGGGGCTAATGCAGACGACGTCAGTTTCCTTCTGGAGAATGCTCCAACAAGGTTCTCTGATCCTGTGATGGCGCAAATTTTTCGACGGGCGTTACTCTCATCCGGTGATGGTCCGGCAAACGCGGACACCGCTCTGACAGCAAAGAAATTGATGACGTTGGCCCGTGCCGGCTATTATGAACAGGCTGCTTCACTTGCCGAATTGGCAGGTGGTTTGGCGGACAGACCAGCACTTGCAGAGAGCGTTGCTTACGCTGACATGATGCGCGGCGATATAACGGCAGCCTGCCGTCGCGGTGCCGGGTTGCAATCTGGTCGGAACACTGCGTTCTGGCTGAAACTCAGGTTCTTCTGCTACACTGTATCAGGAGAGTCTGCTGCAGCGGACCTGACGTATAACCTTCTGCGTGACCAAGGCGTTCTGACGCAAACAGATGAGGCACTTTTCACAGCACTTGCAACTGGTGTTGCGCCATCCGGCAGTACGAAGATTGAAACTGGCTTTCAATATGTTGCCATCCGCCAGCTTAAATTGCCTGTCGAACTAGATGACCTTGAAAAAGCACAAGGTGCAGTTCTGGTTGCCCTTGCGAATGAAACGGCAGCTCCACAGAATGTTCGCATCTATGCTGCAGAGCGCGCTGCTTATCTTGGCCTTTTTTCGGCACAGAATCTCGGGGGGGTTTTCAGTGACTTCGACTTCCCTGTTGAGAGGCTGGCAAATGCACGTGCTTTGCTACAAGAACAACCGGATAATCTTCTCGTTGATGCACTTGTCTATCAGGCTGTTCAGCAAATGACCGCTATTGAGTTTACGGACGAAAAAGCAAGTCTGATTGCTCAGTCATTGGCAAGCGCCACATCGATTGAAAGAGCCTTGGCACTTTCTCTGGCATACGCGCCTATCATTGAGCAGTTCAACACCACTTCTGCTTATGCTGATCATTCAAAATATTTTGCGCTTGCTGGTCTTCTCGCCGATAAGCAAAATCTCGCCGAGCGCTGGCTAATATCAATGATTACTGATCCGGGTTTTGCAAACGGCACTGAGCATGGCGTGACGTTGTTACAACTCATGTCCATTCGAAATGAAAGCCGCGCTCGGACTATAGGCAGCTATGCCGGACTGACGATTACCCGCCCAGACGTAATACCTGTTCGATTTATAGATAACTCAGCTGACAAATCTCAAAGCCTGCTCCCTCAGCTTGTGGGGGCAAGTGTGCCGAACGGTACATCAGTTTCAAAAGGACAGGCTGCTCTGGTAGCGCTTCTCACAGGACATATCTCCGCTTCAGGGGAAATGGACCGGATCAGTGAGGTTCTTCAGATGAAGAACCTGTCACTGGCTGGTCTTGATGATGTGTATGCTTCAAGGTTCTTCCTCGAAAGAGCACAGGAGATCCTTGATAGTTATAGTACGGCACCACGACAGGCACGCAGCAGCAGTCAAACTGATCAGGGCAGGTCTGTTGTTGGTAACACACCTGGTGCAGAAATTATTCCAAGGGTCAAACCCCAGATAGATGGCTAAGCCTCAACCCGTAAATGCTGCAGCCAGCCTCGCCTTAAAGGAATCATTCCTTGAGATGATGTCTGTGGAGCGGGGAGTGTCCGGACGGACAATACGCAATTACGGCAGGGATATAGATCGTTTTGCAGCTTTTCTGAAAAAAGAGTCAAAAACTGTTCAGGAGGCAAAAAGCGATGATATTGCAAATTACCTTGCAGTTCTTAGTGCAAATGATTATGCCCCGGCGACGCAAGCGCTCTGCGTTTCTGCTTTCAAGCAATTCTATCTCTATCTCTATACGGAAAAGATACGTCCAGATAATCCAGCTGAACATATAGAGCGCCCTAAAACACGTCGAGGCCTGCCAAAGGTTCTGAGCATGGAGGAAGTTGATGGGCTGCTCCAGATGGCCGCCCAGCCTGTGCCACCTGAAACTCTCAAAAGCAGAGCTAAATCTGACCGGCTCATCTGTCTGTTGGAAATCCTCTATGCGACAGGATTACGCGTTTCAGAACTGGTCAGCCTTCCCAAAACAGCGATTCAGGCCAGTCGTGAGTACATATCAGTTGTCGGAAAGGGAAACAAAGAGCGCATTATTCCCCTGTCTGACAAGGCGAAGGAGGCCGCACTTGGCTACCTTGAGAAAAGCTGGGCAATACTTTGTCCAGAGCAGGTTCATTGTCAGAAGTGGCTGTTCCCATCGCGCGGCAAACAGGGCCATCTGACAGCAGCGAGGTTTGCTCAATTACTCAAACAGCTGGCGGAAAGGTCCGGAATAGCACCTGAAAAAATCTCTCCGCATGTGCTGCGCCATGCCTTTGCAACCCATCTGTTAGAAGGCGGTGCTGATCTACGGATGGTTCAACAGATGCTTGGCCATGCCAGCATTACAACGACAGAAATCTATACACACCTTCAGCAGGAAAGGTTGCGTAAGATCGTTAGTACGCATCACCCCTTGTCTGGAAAGAACACGCAGTAGAAGAGCCCCTGTTAGGGTTAACGTGTTGTGATAACTACCAAAAAACCAAAGTGGCTTTGACAGCTGTATTCTCAGCCTTTATCTAGATAGAAGTGAATGCTCTGGCATATTGTAACGGGAAAAGGCTATCTGCATGCGAACCTATCTTGATTTCGAAAAACCTATTGCAGAACTTGAAGGTCGTATTAACGACTTGCGGCAGATGGATACTGCCGAAGACGTGAATGTATCCGAAGAAATCAAGAGGCTTGAGGGCAGGGCAGAGAAGTTGGTATCAGATACTTATGCGAAGCTGACTCGCTGGCAGAAGACATCCGTCGCCCGTCATGCCTCGCGGCCACATTTCCAGGATTATGTTACCAGCCTATTTGAAGATTTCACCCCGCTATCAGGTGATCGTGCCTTCGGTGAAGACCATGCGATCCTTGGGGGGCCGGCACGTTTTCGTGGCAGGTCAGTTATGGTGCTTGGCCATGAGAAAGGTCATGACACTGATAGCCGCCTGCAACATAATTTTGGTATGGCGCGCCCTGAGGGTTATCGAAAATCTATCAGACTCATGGAAATCGCGGAGCGTTTCAACCTGCCGGTGATCACGCTGGTCGATACACCAGGTGCTTATCCTGGCCTTGGCGCTGAAGAGCGCGGTCAGGCTGAGGCAATTGCAACCTGTACGGAGAAATGCCTTGGTCTTGGCGCGCCGGTCATATCCGTTATCGTCGGTGAGGGGGGCTCTGGTGGTGCCGTCGCTTTGGCAGGCGCAAACCGTGTTCTGATGCTGGAGCACGCCGTTTATTCGGTGATTTCACCAGAAGGCTGCGCTTCAATTTTATGGAAGGACGCAGCTGCTAAAGGCGAAAGCAAGGCACCAGATGCGGCAGAAGCGATGCGCATCTCCGCTCAGGACCTGCTGGAGCTAAAAGTTATCGATGAGATCATTTCAGAGCCCCTTGGCGGTGCACATCGTGATCCTAAAACTGCCATCGAGCGACTGGGTGATGCCGTCGAGCACAGTATCCATGACCTCGAGAATTTGAGTCCGGATGAACTGCGCCGCCAACGCCGTGAAAAGTTTCTCACCATAGGTCGCGCTGGGCTTGCCTGACTTTTAAAGCCCCGGGGTAACCACCCAAGGCGTCACGTTTGAACCAGTAATCTGCTACATTTCATGCAGTTATTATCGGGTTGCTAGATTGCAGAGACAGAGACACTGTGTTGTCGTCCATTAAATGACATGGACGTGACGGACGCTTGCCCACAGACACAGACGCGCCTACACGCTAACAAAAAACTGGAGGAGCTGTGTGAGCATAGCATTGGTATTTCCCGGTCAAGGCAGTCAGGCCATTGGTATGGGCAAGGGTCTAGCAGACCAATTCCCTGTCGCCAGGGCAGTTTTTGATGAGGTGGACGACGCCTTGTCCCAGAAACTTAGTCATATAATGTGGTCTGGTCCTGAATCTGATTTGACCATGACAGCCAACACACAACCCGCACTGATGGCGCATTCGATTGCCGCCTTTCGAGTTCTGCAAACCGAAGCAGACCTGTCTCTTGATGACATTGCATACGCAGCAGGACATTCATTAGGGGAGTACTCAGCGCTTTGTGCGGCTGGCGCGCTAGATTTGCAGACAACGGCAAAGCTCTTGCGCATACGCGGCGATGCCATGCAGGCTGCTGTTCCAGCAGGAGAAGGTGGCATGGCGGCCATCCTTGGTCTGACACTCGAGCAAATTGAAGATGTTTTGACGAGCTCTGAAGCTGACTGTCAGGTCGCCAATGACAACTCCCCTGGGCAGGTCGTCATATCCGGAACTGCCGCTGGCATGGAGCAAGCCTCCCAAAGCTTGAAAGAAGCAGGAGCAAAGAGGGTGGTTCCCCTACCTGTTTCTGCTCCCTTCCATTCTAGGTTGATGAAACCTGCTGCCGATAAAATGGCCGAGGCATTGTCGCAAGCTGAAGTGAATGCACCGCAAGTGCCTGTAATCGCGAATATTACTGCTCAACCAGTTGAAACACCGGATGAGATTAGGAAATTACTGGTTGAGCAGGTGACGGGCAGAGTGCGCTGGGTAGACTCAGTTAGCTTCATACGCAGCAATGGCGTGTCGCATTTTCTCGAAATCGGAACGGGGAAGGTCTTGAGTGGATTGATTAAAAAAATTGATCGGGAAGCGACAATCACCACTATCAATGGCCCTGACGACATCGCCGAATACCAATCACATCATTAAGGGGGGATCTCCATGTTCGACTTGACCGATAAAACTGCTCTTGTAACGGGTGCATCGGGAGGCATCGGCGCTGCTATCGCCAAAGGGCTACATGCACAAGGAGCGAGCGTTGCTCTCTCAGGAACTAACGAAGAAAAGCTGAGTGCCCTTGCCACAGAATTGGGGGAGCGTGCTCATGTAACGCCCTGTAACCTGTCCGATCTCGAAGCCGTCGATAAACTTCCCTCCCAAGCTGTCGAAGCCATGGGCGGCGTAGACATTCTGGTTTCTAATGCCGGTGTCACACGTGATCAGCTTTTTATGCGCATGAAAGAAGACGACTGGGATACAGTACTCAAAGTGAACTTGACGGCTTACCACCGCCTCGCCAAGGCTGTACTGCGCGGCATGACCAAGAAACGCTTTGGCCGCATCATTGGTATCACTTCAGTTGTGGGCGTTACGGGTAATCCCGGTCAGGCTAATTATGCTGCCTCTAAAGCGGGTATGATCGGCAGGTCAAAATCTCTGGCGCAGGAAATTGCAACACGCGGCATAACGGTAAATTGTGTGGCACCAGGCTTTATCGGTACAGCCATGACGGAATCTTTAACCGACCAGCAGAAAGAAATGATCGCGCAGAAAATACCCGCCGGGGCCATGGGAACACCTGAAGATATCGCTGCAGCAGTTGTCTATCTGGCGTCTAGTGAAGCTGGTTACATGACAGGCCAGACCCTCCACATAAATGGCGGCATGGCGATGATCTGAGACTGGCGAGGCCTGACAAACTGGACAGTTGCGTTTGCTTGTAATTTGGCCTATCGCCCCTACATGGACGGCTTCCGGATTGGGTATAACGATAAGCCAATAACCAGGGAAAACGCCCAAAAGAGTTTACAAAAGGAGCATGTGAATGTCTGATATCGCCGAGCGCGTAAAAAAGCTAACCGTTGAACATCTTGATGTGGACGCCGCCAAGGTCGTTCCAGAAGCCAGTTTTATTGATGACCTCGGTGCAGACAGCCTCGACATCGTTGAGCTCGTGATGGCTTTTGAAGAAGAGTTTGACCTTGAGATTCCCGATGACGCAGCTGAGTCCATTCAAACTGTTCAGAATGCGATCACGTTCATCGAGCAGCACAAAGGCTAAGTGACAGGCTGATCTTAGAACAGGATCAGCACCGAATCATAAATTTGAGCCACCGGTTTAGCCATCCGCTTCCGGTGGCTTTCTTTACACTTGATCTTTCATTCTTATGGCCAATCTGTGTTAGAAGTTAACACAGGTCAGATGAGGAGAGTTGCTATGGCAAGACGCGCAGTCATTACAGGTCTTGGACTGGTCACGCCGCTTGGAGCCGGCGTCAAAGGCAAAGGTATTGACGGGGTCTGGCAACGCCTGTTGCGCGGCGATTCAGGAGCCAACCCGATTGAGAAGTTTGATGTGAGTGACTTGCCCTGCAAGATTGCTGCAGAAGTACCGCACAGCGACGGACGTGCAGGCGGGGCTGAAGCAGGTGAATTCGCTTTTAACGCGGATGAATGGGTTTCACCGAAAGAACAACGACGTCTTGATACATTCATTATATATGGTCTTGCTGCAGCTGAAATGGCGATCACTGATGCTGGCCTGACTGAACTTTCAGAAGACGAAAAAGAGCGTGCGGGTGTTATGATCGGCTCTGGCATTGGCGGTCTCGAGTCTATCGAGAAAACGACCATTGAGCTGCATGAAAAGGGTCCGCGTAAAGTCTCGCCCTTCTTCATACCCAGCGCACTTATCAATCTCGTATCGGGTAATGTCTCAATCAAATATGGTTTGAAAGGCCCAAATCACTCAGCCGTAACAGCTTGTGCGACCGGCGTTCATGCCATTGGTGATGCAGCGAGGTTAGTAATGTATGGCGATGCAGACATCATGCTTGCTGGCGGTGCCGAGGCTTCCGTGTGTCGTCTCGGTATTACCGGTTTTGCTGCCTGCAAAGCACTGACAACCGGTTTTAACGAAACACCGGAAAAAGCATCAAGGCCTTATGATACTGATCGTGACGGCTTCCTGATGGGGGAAGGCTCAGGCGTTATCGTTATTGAAGAATATGAACGCGCTGTAGCGCGTGGAGCCAGAATATACGGCGAAATTGTTGGCTACGGTATGTCAGGCGATGCCTATCATATAACGGCGCCAGCAGAAGATGGTGATGGCGGCTATCGAGCGATGCGTGCGGCTTTGAAAGCTGCCAATATGGAGCCTCACGAGATTGACTATATCAACGCTCATGGCACCTCGACCCCTAAGGGCGATGAAATAGAACTGAGAGCAGTAGAACGGCTTTTTGCTGGAAATACCGATGGCCTCGTTATGTCATCTACCAAGTCATCAACAGGGCATCTCTTAGGAGCAGCAGGGGCCATTGAAGCGATTTTCTCCATTCTTGCCATGCGTGGTAATGTCGCACCACCAACGATCAATCTTGATAATCCATCCGTAGAAACATCAATCAATCTTGCTGCTAATGAGAAGGTTGAGAAGAAGATCTCTGCCGTTCTGTCCAACTCCTTTGGTTTTGGCGGTACGAACGCTTCAATTATCATTCGCGAAGTTTGACCAGGAGGCGGGGATATGGACAAACCTTCAGAACTTCGACACGGGCAGCGCGGGGGATTCGTCAAGTCGATCCTGTTGTTCTTACTATTTCTAATTTTCATCGGCGGTGCTGTCGCAGCAGGCGCCGCATGGAAAATTCACGACATGATTACTCGCGCAGGTCCGTTGCCTGAAGAGAAAATTATCTGGGTAAAGTCAGGCATGGGTGTCAATAGTATCTCCCGGCTGCTTTTGGCAGAGGAGGCCATTGAATCTGAAATTGCCTTTAAGGTCACTGTGCGTGTGCGACAGGTTCAATCTAATCTTCAAGCAGGAGAGTACCTTATTCCAGCGCAGTCCAGTGTAGATGACATTGTACGGATATTATCTGACGGTAGCCCGTACTTGCGCAATATTACATTCCCGGAGGGCATTACGACTGCCCAGGCTCTTAAAGTTGTTCAGGATAATGATAAGCTCAGTGGTGAGATTACCATAGCGCCTGCAGAGGGCGCATTGTTGCCCGAAACATACGCATTTGTGCGTGGCGATACACGTGATGATATAATCAGGCGTATGCAATCAGCCCAGAGCAGGCTGGTAGATGATCTATGGGAAAACCGGGCTTCGGAACTTCCGATCGACAGTAAAGATGAGGCGGTGATACTCGCTTCTATCGTAGAAAAGGAAACAGGTGTCGACGGCGAACGCGCTAAAGTTGCATCGGTCTTTATCAACAGATTGCGAAAAGGCATGAGACTGCAATCTGACCCAACTGTTATCTATGGCATAACACAAGGGGAACCTCTTGGGCGGGGTTTACGTGTCAGTGAATTACAAGGTGAGACAGAATATAACACTTATGTCATTCGCGGTCTGCCACCAACTCCAATAGCAAACCCGGGCACCGACGCTATTGCTGCGGTTCTGAACCCTGCGGAAACAGACTACTACTATTTTGTGGCCGATGGCACTGGAGGGCACGCTTTCTCTCGCACCCTTACAGAGCATAATGCCAACGTCAGAAAGTGGCGTCAGATCGAGCGTGAAAGAAATAGCAACTAATATGTCGGACGGCACAAACTCATCCTTACAAAGTATGACAGGCTTTGCTCGTGCGACTGGAGAAGTTTCGCTCGAGAGCAAAACACTCTCCTATGTTTGGGAGATTAGAAGCCTGAATAACAAAGGACTCGACATCCGCTCTCGACTGCCATCCTGGCTTGAAAGTCTTGAGCAGACTATTAGAGCGGAGATAAAGGCAAAAATATTCCGCGGTTCCATAACAGCCAATTTGACTCTGAAATCGGCTGAAAACACACAAAACCTCAGCATTAATCATGATGTACTAGAACAGGCCGTAGCTGCCGCATCATTGATTCAGGAAAAGCTACCCACAGCACAACCTGCATCAACAGATGGCATTCTTTCCGTTCGCGGTCTTATTTCTGTGGCTGAAAGTGATTTAACCGACGAAGAAAAGGAACTTTTGTCCAGAAACCTCATTCAATCACTTCAACAGGCTCTGGCATCGCTTTGTGATGCCAGAAGTGATGAAGGCAAAGCCTTGTTTAACTTGCTAACAGGACATCTCAATGAAATTTCAAGGTTGCTGAAGCTTGCCAAAAACGAGGCAGAAACTGCAACAGAGGCTCTGAGAACGAGACTATATGACCAGGTTAATTCTCTGGTTGGAGATGCCGTTTCGGAAGAACGTCTTGCTCAGGAAGTTACGCTGCTAGCGGTCAAAGCTGACATTAGAGAAGAACTGGATCGCCTGGATGCACATCTAGCTTCAGCCAAGACATTGTTACGCGAACGAGAGCCTGTTGGTCGTAAGCTCGACTTTCTCATTCAGGAACTTAATCGCGAGGCCAATACACTTTGTTCAAAGGCACATAATCTGGAGCTCAAAAATATTGGCTTAAGCATGAAAGCGACAATCGATCAAATGCGCGAGCAGGTGCAGAATGTCCAATAAGAGCGCTTTTGTCACAGTAGATAAAATCAAGCGCCGAGGGCTTCTTTTTGTTGTCTCCAGCCCATCAGGTGCAGGAAAAACTACTCTGTGTAACCGTCTTCTGAAAACAGATCAGAACCTGACATTATCGATTTCTGCGACTACACGCCCCATACGCCCTGGCGAAGAAGACGGTAAAGACTATCATTTCGTCACAGAAGAGACATTTGTTGACATGCGCGAGTCTGGGCAATTTCTCGAGTCAGCCAAGGTATTCGGTAACTATTACGGCACACCGCGCGATCCGGTAGAGACTGCTTTATCAAAAGGGCAGGACATCCTATTCGACATTGACTGGCAAGGCGCACAGCAACTCGGAGAAACCGTCCCGACGGATCTGGTAAAAGTCTTCATTCTGCCGCCATCCAGAGATGAGCTGGAACGCCGATTGCGGAATCGCGCACAAGATACGGATGACGTAGTGGCCATGAGGATGGCAAAAGCGGAAAGTGAAATTTCTCACTGGGCAGAGTATGATTACGCAGTAGTCAATTATGACATTGATGAGGCTGAGCAGCTGATGCGATGCATACTTGTTGCCGAACGACTCAAACGTACGCGTCAGACTGGCCTGAGTGATGCTGTCAGTAAAATTATTGCGCCTTGAGCGAGGCAAAAATCCGGGAGAGTTGCTGATACTGAACAACACTAACCTGTTCAGCTCTCAATGTTGGCTCTAGCTGCGCTTCTTCAAGAAAGGGGATCGTATTCTCACCCATAACCGCATTAAGTGAACTACGGAGCATCTTTCTGCGTTGAGAGAAAGCCGCTGCAGTTATTTTTTCGAGCGTTAGCACATCACAAGGAAGTTCTGCTTTTGGCGTAAAAACCAAAACTGTGGAGTCAACCTTGGGAGGCGGGGTAAAAGCCCTCGCCGGGAGATCAAACCCTTTGGTTACGTCGCAGACTGACTGTGAGATGACAGACAAACGACCATAGGTTTTATTGCCATGGGCTGCGATAATTCTATCAGCCACTTCTTTCTGGAACATGAGAGCCATGCCACGCCACCAACGCGGTGAGGCCTTAAGCCACTTTATCAATAATTCCGTGGATATATTGTAGGGCAGGTTAGAGACGAGCCAAGCGTCTCGTTCGTTATCATATGTACTGATCAAAGCAGCTTCATCAGCCCCGAGTGCATCCGCCTCAATGGCTATCAACTTATTGCCAAAATGACTGTTCAGGTCAGTGAGTGCTTCAATGCAGCGCTTGTCTCGTTCAATGACAGTAAGCTGACAACCTGCTTCCAGTAAAGCACGTGTCAATCCGCCAGGCCCCGGACCCACCTCAATAGCAAGATCACCATCTTGTATAGGAAGTTGACGGACAATTTTGCGCGTTATGTTCAAATCCAGTAAAAAATGCTGCCCCAAGGATTTTTTGGCGTTAAGATCATATATATCTATCACCTCCCTTAGAGGGGGCAAACCATCTACCGAGGACATCAGGCTTGCCCGGTAAGGGTATCAAATCGTTTCCGATTGAGATGGGTGAGATGCGCCATTTTTATGGCCTCAACGAGACTTTGAGGGTTGGCGATACCTTTTCCAGCAATGTTCAATCCCGTTCCATGGTCAGGGGAGGTGCGCACGATAGGTAGCCCAAGCGTAATGTTCACTGCACCGAAGAAATCTATCGTCTTAATCGGTATCAACCCCTGATCATGGTACATTGTAATTGCAGCGTGATATTGCGCGCGCGCTTGTTCATGAAACATGGTATCTGCAGGTAACGGCCCCATAACATTTACACCAGCCCGTTTGAGCACTTCCAGTGCAGGGCCGATAATTTTCTGCTCCTGCAAACCAATCGTGCCAGCTTCTCCAGCATGCGGATTAAGACCAGCAACAGCCAGAACAGGGTTCTGCACAGCAAAGTCACGCAGCAACGATTCGGCAACCACACGACATACGGAAACTATCCGGTCAACCGACAGGGCAGGCGCAACATCTTCGAGAGGTATATGCACGGTCACTGGTGTCACTTTGAGGCTTTTCCCAGCCAACATCATCACTGGACCACGGGCGAGGCTTGAAGGCATCTCAGCGTTCTTGGTTAGATGACCCAAATATTCTGTATGGCCAGGAAACTTAAATCCTGAGCTTGTCAGGACCTCTTTCTGAATGGGATTCGTGACAATCCCGGAAACTTCTCCGGCAAGCGCCAGCTTCACTGATTTATCAATGGAAGCGATAACAACGTTGGCATGCTCGACTGAAGGCTTTCCGTGGCTGATTTGTAATGTATCGTTAATTGCCGCTGGTAAAGGCAGTACCGGCAGACCGCTGGCAAAAGCATTTTTCGCTTCCGCTGGTCCAGAAATGGTAACTACGGGAACATCCATACCAAGCATACGACGTACGGCAGAAACACGCGCAGGGTCATCGATAAGCAAAAAGGGAATAACTCCACCTGGTGCGAGCTCACGCAAATGAAGATAGGCTTTAAGCGTGATCTCAGTGCCAATACCTGATGGTTCTCCCATTGTCACGGCAACAGGAAGGTCATCCGGAGCGGTCACAGTTTCGGACAACCCCGTTCTCCACTAGGAATTATCGCTATCTTCTGTGCTTTCAGCTTGGCTTGTCAGGCGCATATCTACAGCAGAATCACGCTTCAAATCACGCAGATAACGACGCGAGATAAGTTCCAGCTGATCTGCAAACAGTCTGTCTTCAATAGCCTCGCGTGGTGGTAAACCCAAGCCTTCATCTTTTGCGCATAACAGAAGTGCATGATATCCGTTCGCAGTCATTATCAGATCTGTGGTTTGACCTCGCTCTAGAGCATCTACAGGTTCGCGAAATTGCAGTTCCATCGCGTCAGCAGGAACATTTGAGAGCAATGTGACCCCAATATCAGCTCCGAGATCAATACTAAGTTCGCCTGTACCAGCACAAACATTGGTCTGATTGAGCTTTGTGAAGGCCTCTCGCGCTGTCTGTTCACCAACATAAAGTGGCGCGCCTGCATAAGCTACTTCATAGGTTTTCGTGCCAGCTTGCCTTGGCTCCCGTTTTGAACGTACCGCCATGATATGCATCATGCCGTCATGCGCGGTAGGTATGGAAACACTGCCTTCATTCAGCTTCTCCACGACTGTTGCCAGTTCAGGGTCCATTTCGGCAAGTGTCGTCCAGCCACGGTCACCACCATTAGCAGCTGAAGTACAATAAGAGAATTGACGCGCCAAGGCGTCGAAAGGGACACCATTACGCATCTGTTCAATCATCTGCATACCAGCATTATAGATTTCCTGAGAGCTGGAATCATCTTCGATTGGTAGGCAAATCTCTGAAATGAGATATTGTTCCTTGCGCGTGTCCGCAAG
>JALEGM010000086.1 GCA_022763145.1 Aquisalinus sp.
ATCCGTCAACAATATAACGACCTTGCGATGCGACTCATACGTTGGTGTATCACCGTCTTCCATTATGGTCTGCCCTCTTTGTATGCCGGCGAAACTGTTGGTTCCACCCCCAGCATTCAAGGCGCTAATACCGTCAAGAATGGACGGCACATCACTTGTGAGATCGAGAACCCAGGGGTTTACCACGCCAGAGTTAAAAGGCACGATCCCGATACGTGACTCTTGGTGCCCTTCCGGCAAGATAATGTTTGTCAGGTCAGTAGCAGCATTGCGAAGCGCATTGATCTTTGAGCCACTCATAGAACCAGACACATCAACAACCATCACCATATCAACGTTAGGGCTGCTTTCGGTCTCCACCGAAGCAAACGCAGTAGGTTTTGTCTTTATAGAAGTCTCTTGCAAGCCGAATATGCTTATAAAATTGGTCTTTATGCGAACCTCAACATCAAGGTTTGTCTGCCCGGTATCAGGATCCCGGCCGAAAAGAAGTTTAACGACATTAAGAGACGAAGGATTCTCCAGATTTGCTGAAAATTGCTGCGTGGCAATCTGCTGCATCTTGCTGAATTCTGCATCCGGTTCGACGTTGATCACTCTCGTCGCTGCCAGTAATGCCGCATCTGCAGCCTGTTCAACCTCTACACGCATCATCCCCTGTTGGACAAGATCCACCGAAACGCCCAGCACAGCTACTAACGGCAACATCATGAAACTGAACAGGGTACTGATACTACCAGACGTCCCCTTCAAAAAACCGGACAATTGATCATAAAGGCTTTTAATTATCTGTCTCATGATGGCCTCCTGTTCAAAACTACTAACTGCAAGTCGCCAAAGTAGGACAAAGGCGAATGCTATTTGTGTATCTTGGTAATCGTGATGAGATGGAACGAAACGCAAGTTCTCCGACTAGAAAACTGGATACATTCGAGCTGTAATTATACTCTACTTCCACGATGATCAGGGAAGCCATAGTTTGGCGAATTGTATCCTCATCTGTACCATGAATAGGGTCGCCTTCAGCATTTGGGGAGCCGCCATTTTGGTCGATGCTCCAGGCAACTTCAACACGATCATCCGAAGGATCGTAGACAGCGCTGGTGATCGTATAAGCTAAATTGGATGTTTCTATTTGGGCAATACGAGCGATACCAACCGATAAATCTGAAATCATTATCGGCGTCAGGTCTTCCTCTTGTGTCAGCAGGTCAACAAATGTGTTGGTTGCGTTCTCTAACCGCCCTTTTGCACTAACAGCATCCCCTGTCTCGATAATACCGAAAAACATTGCCACCAGCACCGGCAGGATGAGTGCAAACTCGGTGGTACTAACACCACACTCCTTTTCACCAAATGAAAGTATGTTCTTAAAAAGGTTCATTACGGACGATGCTTTCTGAGATTACCCTTACCTGGCCAATAGAGTTTTTTTGCAACTGCATTCCCACAGCAGGCGAAAATGGTTTGTAAAGAAAACAAAGTCGCACACGCACTATCTCAAGCGCACTACCTGTTTCATAAGCCAGGCCGTCAACGGCTTCCTGGTCTGCATCACGACATGTGGGTGCACTGCTATCTGAGGCCAATGTCGCAAAGCTGTTATAACGCTTTGTCTCTACTGTAATACTGTTCTGGCAGTCTCCAAGGGAACGGAGTTTAGCGCACACCTCGTCCACAAATGCCGCGCGATCGAACCCGCCTGCCTGACCAGTCCGAACCAGCCTTGCTGCCTGCTGACTTGCTGCATCCACAGAGGCTGTCGTCATGTAGAAGATGCCAAGCTCAAGCAACGTGAATACAGTCGCCAGAAATATCGGCGCAACCAGTGCAAATTCGACAGCAACGCTGCCATCCTCCTTGCGAACAAAAAGCCCGCAGTCTCTCCGTGACTTTATCAAAAGTCTCTCCATTTTGTGGGCAGAGAAACATGAGCAAGAAACGTGCCATGCGAATCTGGCTTGTTGGCCGACCAAAACTGGAAAAATCGTCAGAGAATGAGACACTAACTGCCACTTTAGCGATGCTCGGTTTTACGCTCTCGACTTGTATGTTCCCACATTGTAACAGACAGCCAAGATTCGTTCGTGATGTGAAAAAGCATCATGACTTTGAGAGAGGACACGACCATGAGCGAGATGCGCACAGAAACTGACAGTTTTGGCCCATTGGAGGTCCCTTCAGACAAGTATTTCGGCGCCCAATCCGCGCGCTCCCTGATTAATTTTCCCATCGGCATTGAAACCATGCCTGCCGCGATGGTGAGAGCACTCGGCGTTATCAAACGCTCTGCCGCTCTCACTAATATGTCACTGGGGACCTTGGATGACAAAGTCGGCAAAGCAATCGTCAGCGCTGCGTCAGAAGTCGCTGAAGGCAAGTTGAACGATCATTTTCCGCTTTCCGTCTGGCAAACCGGTTCCGGCACGCAATCCAATATGAACTCCAATGAAGTGATCGCGAACCGGGCGATTGAGATCCTCGGCGGCGAGATCGGCTCCAAGGACCCGGTGCACCCGAACGATCATGTAAACATGTCACAATCGTCCAACGACACCTTCCCAACCGCGATGCATATTTCTGCAGCTGAGGAAATTGTGCACCGGCTCGTCCCTGCCCTGCAGACCTTGCATAACGCCCTGAACGACAAGGCGGAGTCCTTCAAAGACATTATCAAAATTGGCCGCACCCATTTGCAGGATGCAACCCCCCTGACGCTAGGTCAGGAGTTTTCTGGCTATGTCCAGATGGTCAAGAACGGAATAGAACGCGTGGAAGGCGTGTTGCCGAGGCTTTATGCCCTTGCGCAAGGTGGCACAGCTGTCGGGACCGGAATTAATTCCAAGCCTGGCTTTGCCGAGAAGTTTGCTGAAGAAGTCGCTGCCTATACCAAGCTGCCTTTCATCACAGCCCCGAACAAGTTTGAGGCCTTGGCAACGCATGACGCAATGGTGGAAGCACATGGTGCTCTCAATGAGGTTGCCGTCTCCCTCTTCAAAATTGCCAACGACATTCGCCTGCTTGGCTCCGGCCCGCGTTCAGGCCTTGCTGAAATAGCTCTGCCGGAGAATGAACCCGGCTCCTCGATCATGCCAGGCAAGGTAAACCCTACACAATGCGAAGCACTGACCATGGTCTGTGCGCAAGTTATGGGTAACAATGCCGGTGTCTCCTTTGCCGGGTCGCAAGGACACTTTGAACTGAACGTCTTCAAACCAATGATTGCTTATAATACACTGCAATCAATCCGATTACTCGCAGACTCAGCTAATTCGTTTACCGATAAATGTGTCATTGGCATCCAGGCTAACACAGAGCAGATTACCGCTCTGATGGAGCGCTCCCTGATGCTGGTGACAGCCCTTGCCCCGACCATTGGCTATGATAACGCCACGAAGATTGCCAAGGAAGCCCACAAGAACGGTACAACCTTGCGTGAGGAAGCGGTGAAGCTCGGCTTTGTGTCGGAAGAGGACTATGACGATATCGTCCGCCCCGAGAACATGATCAAGCCGCGTTAATCGGTCCAGCTAGCAGTATAGCTGACAAGGCGCGTTGATTCCGGAGACAGGGTGAAGCGCCATTTCGGCGTGTCTGCATCAAGGTCACGCATCAGGTTTTCGTCACTGATGGTGATCGGCGTATAGAATTCTTCACCGACTTTCAGCTCGATAGTCACTTCCTCAGGAGAGGCGTTGAAGAAGGAATGCTCTACCGTCACAGCGCGCTTAGCATTCCGCCCCGGACGTTCGGTGACCTCACGATTGAGCAGGCGTGTTTCCATTTGGATATCAGCGGCAGTTGCAACTGCGAACTCAGCCGGCAGGTCAACCGCCAGATTACGCACGCTGTCTTCACCGAGATAGAATAAACGCCCCTCACCGCTTCTTGTCATGACACGGAGGGTGCCCTCAGGTAAAGGCAGGCCCAACTTGCCATCGCGGCTATTGTCCAGGTGAAACTCTACCGTAGCCGGAAGAATCTGGCCGATGGCCCCCTCCGGCGAGTAGACATCGAAAGTATGAATTTTTTCGAGGTCGATTTCAGGCTTATCGAGGAACAACACCTGCTTTTCCTGATAGGCTGAAACGGTGGTCGGCTCTGGCACACGGTATAACTTGTAGTCCCCAAACTCTTCCAGCTCAGCCTGTCTCGCGGCAGTGACTACGACGGAGTCGGCCATCATCATTTCCATCTGCGGCTCAGCCATGGCTGGCATCGGCATGTTGCGACGATAAGCCTTCTGTGGTGCTTCTCCGAAGTAACTTAACTGCTCGACCGGTGTGCCGGTCTTGCTGGAGCCACGTGGCCAGCAGCGTGCAACCAGTGGTTTAGCGCTGCCTCTTTCAGCACGGGTTTCCCAGAGGCGTTGCAGATCACCCGCAATGATCGCTGTATTTGCTTCGTTTACGGAGACTTCTGTCTGGTTATAGACTGTCAACCAGCCAACCAGCTTGCCGGTCTGGCCATCCGGATGAACATCAAGGCGATAATCGGCCTGCCAGCCAAAGCTGGTCGCCAGATAAGAGAGCACGATTTCCTGCTCGCCCGCTTCTTCAGCATTCACCTCGATACTGAGCGTTGGCTGCGGATTGAGACTGTCCGGCACATAGTCAAAGGCCGTTTTCTCCGGCAGACCAGCGCATTGCAGGGTCTCAATCTCGCCATCAATCTCCAGCACAACACCGTTGCCGCCCGAGATAACACGCGCCTGTTTCTGCTCGACACGCCCCGTAAACGGGTTTGTGCGGGTGACTGTCACGTCATCGCCTTCCGCCCCGGTAAAGAGGGCGCCCGGCGAAATGAGATCGAAGTCAAAATTGCGCTCCAAAGTGAAGCCCGTAAACTCCCGCAGAATTGCTGATTGCGGCACCATCATCTCGCTGACACCTTCGAAACGGATGATACTGCGCCCGGCAGGCAAGGTGACCGTACGCCGCTCGGTAATCAGGGCAAGATCGTCTGTATAGATGGTCAGCGCGATGTCTCCAGGCGCCAACGAGGTAATGACCGCGGTCTCTTCCGTTTCTGCCATCCGCTCGGCTCTTGCCGTCAGATTGTCGGCAGCGCCTTCCTGTGCAGACTGGCCACACCCCGGCAAGCCTACCAACAGCAAGGAGATGACAAGACTTAGCTTAAAGCGCATCAGACTTACCGCGTGACCTGACGCATGGTGAAGGTCAGCTCCGTCTCGCCTTCGGCCGGCACGTCCACATCCCAGACAAAACTGTTCGCATCAGGCTTGCGATGTGGCAGGCTCTCCTCGGTCACTTCCGTTTCCATGCGCCAACCGGTGACCCCGGATTGACGCAAGGTCAGCGTAACTGGCTCTGGCCGGGCATTACGAACCACATACTTCATCGATGTTTCCACCACTTTGCGACTGAGGACGCGGCGGTTCACCTGCGTTGACTGCACCGTCACATCAAATGCTGATCCGATTTTCAAGGATATGTCCGAACCTCCAGCCACATGGCCGATATTGTCTTCACCGATAAATTGAGCGCGACCTTCCGCATCCTTCGCATAGACACGAATGATGCCTTGCGGTAGCGGCGCACCAAGGCCAGCCTCGCGGCTATTGGAAAATGCAATGCGCACATCAGCATTGACTGGGTTGGCCATGGTCTGGAAGCCACTGGTCAGGTATTCATATTTTTTGGCAGCATCAACGTCGCCGGCATCAACAAAGCCAACCTGCTTGGTTTGCTTACTTGCGATAGTGGTTCGCCCTGGCAGGGTGTAGAGATAATTGTCGCCAATGCGCTCGACATTACCTGCCTCCATACCACCCCCACGAACAGGACCTTCCTGATAGCGGCGGTCATACTCATTATAGCCTTGGCTTGAGTCCACGCCGCCAGCTACAAGCTGGGTACGGACATTTTCGAAAGTTGTGTCC
>JALEGM010000087.1 GCA_022763145.1 Aquisalinus sp.
AATATCGGCGATCATGACGTTTGAGCCTTTTGCGACTAGTGCTCTGGCGATCCCCAGGCCAATACCTTTGGCCCCGCCCGTAATGAAAGCTGTTTTCCCTTCAAGGGATGTAATTGCCACGTTGACACTCTCCTTTTCGGTCGTAGTCTAATCGTTCCGCTGCATTACGTCAGCGATGAACTGCAGCGGTAACGACAACAATGTTTCTATCGAGTTTCCGCAAAACTTATCTCTGTTTCGATAAACATATTCATGAAAAACGGCGCCACTTGGGCGCCGTTTAAGAATCTTAGAGTCGTAAGTACATTAAGCCGCTTTATACAGCTTCTCGCCTTTCTCTGCCATATCTCGGAAGGATGGTGGCGGTGCGAAACGGGAGCCATGCTGTTGTGCAAGGCGTTCGGCGGTACGGACGAATTCTTCCAGACCGATCGTGTCGATATGGCTCATTGGCCCGCCGGTCCATGGTGCGAAGCCCCAACCAAAAATAGCACCAAGGTCAGCTGACTCAGGATCAAAAACCACGCCATCATGGAAGCACTGGGCTGCAGGCACCAACTGGGCGTAAAGCAGACGCTCAATAACCTCTTCCTGACTTGGTTGGTTATCCGCCAAGGGATAATGCTCTTGCAAGCCCTGCCACAAATGCTTCTTGCCACCTTCTGGGTACTCATAGAAGCCGCCACCAGACTTACGGCCCTTACGGCCAAGTTTCTCAACGAAGAGTTCCAGTAAGTCATCAACCGGGCCACGTGGCATCGCCTCTTCGCCCAATTCCTCGCGTGTTGCCTTGGAGATGCGTAAGCCCAGTTCCTGTGACGTCTCGTCAACCAAAGCGAGCGGCCCAACTGGCATACCAAGGATGCGCGCACAATTGTCAATAAGCGCCGGGTTTACACCTTCGGTGACCATCAGCATCGCTTCATTGCAATATGGTGGAACAACGCGGTTCGTGTAGAAACCACGTGTGTCTTTCACCACAATTGGCGTCTTCTTGATTTTCTTCACATAATCAAGTGCTGTGGCGAGAGAGAGATCATTACTGTCATCACCCGGAATGATTTCCACCAGCGGCATCTTGTCGACCGGTGAGAAGAAGTGAATGCCGATGAACTGGGCCGGACGCTCAGAATTTTTGGCAAGGCCCGTGATAGGCAGGGTAGAGGTGTTGGAAGCGAAGATCTTATCCGCCCCAAGTACAGCCTCTGTCTGCTTGATGACGTCGGCCTTGATGCCCGGGTCCTCAAACACTGCTTCGATGACCAGATCGACATCTGCGATGTCTTTATAATCTGCCGTGGTCTGGATGCGGGCGAGCATTTCCTCGGATTTTTCCTTGGAGAGCTTGCCGCGGGAGACGCCTTTGTCGTTTAGCTTGCGGGAGTAGTCCTTGCCCTTCTCTGCATAGTCCACATCACGATCAAGCAGCACGACTTCCATACCTGCCTTGGCCGTAACATAAGCGATGCCGGCGCCCATCATGCCAGCGCCGAGAACGGCGACTTTGTTGATGGTGGTCTTGTCGACGTTTTTCGGCCGGGCCGCACCCTTCTCTGCTGCCTGCTTATTGATGAACAAGGAGCGGATCATGTTCTGGGTTTGTGGTGACTGAATCAGAGTCGTAAAGTATTTGCTCTCAATACGGAGTGCTGTATCGATCGGAACAATGGACCCTTCATAGATACAAGAAAGGATCTTATCGATCTGAGGCATATTGTGCCAGGTTTGCGTTTGCGACATTGCTGCTGAGCCCGCAAGGATCGGTACCACGCGCGGGTCCATCGCACCCTGCCCACCTGGGAACTTGAACTTTTTCTCATCCCATGGCTGACGCACTTTCGGATTAGCTTTCACCCATTCTTTTGCCTTGGCAACGATTTGGTCGTGCGGTGCAATCTCGTGGATGAGGCCTTTGGAGAGAGCTTCATCGGTTTTCATTGGCTTGCCCGATGTACAAAGCATCATAGCGTTCTGCATACCGATAAGGCGCGGTGTACGCTGTGTGCCACCAGCTCCTGGCAACAGGCCGACAAGCGCTTCTGGTAGACCCAACTGTACTTTTGGCGAGTCTGACGCAACGCGATAGTGGCTCGCAAGGCAGACTTCCAGACCGCCACCAAGGGCAAGACCATTAATTGCAACTGCAAACGGCTTGGTTGTCGCGCCTTTGGCCAATTCTTTCGCGGTGTGGCCGCCGGTTTCCATGCGGCGGAACATATTGTTCATGCCGATGGCGCCTTCAAATATTTCTGCCGTGGTTGGATTACCTTGTGTCTGGTTGCCTAACATGCGCAGGTCAGCGCCGGCCAGAAAGCCTGAGTCCTTACCGGATGTGATGACGGTACCAACGATTTTTTCGTCGGCCAGAATTTCATCAACAGCTTTTTTGAATTCTTCTGTCAGCTGCTGATTCCAGACATTCATAGACTGGCCAGGCAGGTCAATCGTCAACAGCGCAACGCCGTCACCATCAACCTCAATGGAAAGTGTTTCGTATGACATAATTTGAATTTCCGTATTCGTTTGAATTTAGACGCGTTCGATGACTGTTGCTGTGCCCATGCCACCGCCAACGCAAAGCGTCGCAAGAGCTGTTTCCTTGCCGGTACGCTCAAGTTCGTCCAGTACAGTGCCGAGGATCATGGCGCCGGTGGCTCCCAGTGGGTGACCCATAGCGATCGCGCCACCGCAGACGTTGATTTCGTCATGGTCAAGATCGAGCGCCTGCATGTAGCGCAGCACAACAGATGCGAAGGCTTCATTCAGCTCCCACAGGTCAATGTCTCTCTTGTCCATACCGGCACGCTTCAGCAGTTTTTGCGTCACGAACTCAGGACCCGTGAGCATGATGGTTGGCTCTGAACCTGTTGATGCCATTGCACGAATTTTCGCCCGAGGAGTCAGGCCCAATTTTTCACCGATTTCCTTCGTACCGATCAAAATACCGGCAGCACCATCAACGATACCGGACGAGTTACCAGCATGGTGAACGTGGTTGACTTTTTCCAGCTCCGGGTAGCGCTGAATGGCTATCGTGTCGAAGCCCGGCATACCCTCACCCATCATGGCAAAAGACGGGTTCAACGCACCCAGAGACTGCATATCTGTATCTGGACGGACAGTTTCGTCATGGCTGAGGATCACTTCGCCCATGACATCCTTCACGGGAACCACAGACTTTTCGAAGCGATTTTCTTCCCAGGATTTAGCAGCGCGCTTTTGACTTTCTACGGCATAAGAATCCACATCATCACGTGTAAGGCCGTACTTTGTGGCGATCACATCGGCAGAGATGCCTTGCGGAACGAAGTAGTTTTTGATCGCAACAGCAGGATCGGAGACCATGGCACCGCCATCTGACCCCATAGGCACGCGAGACATGCTTTCAACACCACCACCGATTGCCATATCTGCTTCGCCAGACATAACTTTCGCAGCGGCCATATTAGTTGCCTCAAGGCCAGAAGCACAGAAACGGTTTATCTGGACGCCAGCTGTAGACTGGGCGTAATCTGCCTGCAGCACAGCGACACGAGCAATATCTGCCCCCTGCTCACCCACTGGGCTCACACAGCCCAGGATTACATCATCAACATTTTCAGTATCGAGGTTATTGCGGTCCCGAATTGCTTCAAGCACCTGGGTTGCGAGATGCACAGGTGTAATTTCATGCAGGGTTCCGTCGGACTTGCCTTTGCCGCGCGGAGTTCTGACGGCATCATAAATATAGGCTTCTGCCATGGGTCGCTTCCTTTCGAGAGGCTATTTGTGGGTGACTTCCAGGCATGGTTACCCGGTCGCCGTATATGGCGCGGAAAGTAAGCGTGATGCGAGTGACTTTCAACGCGCAAGCGCAGTTGTTTGAACAGTTTTGACCATGTGTCCTGCAACGACTCACACACAACCCCTGGGGGTCGTGAAGGTGTCAGAATCGGCTGAGAGATGTAATTTCAAAAAGCCATTCTAATTCAAGGACTTTTGCCATAGAATGGCTTCGTGGGATGCCAGACAGCCTGTTATGGCAAGGCGAAGGGGAATGCGATGCGCGCCATCTATAAGTTTCTGATCGGCTTGATTGCGTTAGCGGTTCTAGGCTGTTTTGGTTTTTATTTTGAAGTTTTCCCACAAACCACACCAGAGCGAGCGGAAGCGCGCCTGCTACAAGCCGCTGAGGCTGATCTTGCCGAGGCTGGCATAGACTGGGCGACCATCGAAATGGATGGTCAGAAAGCCATCTTGCGCGGTACAGCAGGTTCTGATGAGGAAATAGATCGTGCAGCTGACATTGTCCGCCATTCTACTTGGGCCGGGGGTATCAGTGCTGGGGGCATTACTGTAGTTGAAACCGCCAATATGCGGAATTTTGCAGACCTTAACGAGCCAACCTCAGAGCTACCGGTTCTGCCAGTGGCAACGCCATTCACCTTTGTAGCCAATGCTGACGGCAACGGCAGAGTTGTACTACGCGGGTTCGTACCCAGTGAAGAGATACGGGCCCGTCTTGTTGCTGAGGCAGAAAGTTTGTTCGATGGCGATGTGATTGACGAACTTGTTATCGCACGAGGGGCTCCGGAAGGCGATTGGGCACAAGCAGCATCTGCGCATCTATCGGGGTTATCAAAACTTGAAAGTGGTTACGTTCGCGCGTCAGATACTGAGTTCACACTAAATGGGATCGCCGCGACTGCAGAAGCCAGGGCACTTGCAGAAAGCGACCTGAATTTAACCGGTAACGCCTTTGCCAGTACCGCTGAAGTAAGGTTGCTGGTACCTGAGCCTCAACAGGAGCCTGAGCCTGTAGAAGAGCCGGCACCAGCGCCGTTAGAAGCAACAGCTGAAGCAGCTGACCTTTGCCAGAAAACGCTTAACGATATGATGCGGGAAAGCAGGGTTCAGTTCCGCTCCGGCAGTGCCCTGATACTGCCCGAGAGTCTGCCACTTCTGGAGCGTGTCGCGGATACTTTGGCGCGGTGCCAAAATTTCCGGGTCGAAATTGCGGGTCATACAGACTCAACTGGATCTGCCTCAGGCAACCAGCAACTCAGTGTTGAGCGTGCCCAAGCCGTCCTGTCATTCATGGCTGACAATGGCGTACCGGTATCGCGCATAGCAGCTCAGGGGTACGGGCAAAGCAGGCCGATCGCGCCAAATGCAACGGCAGCAGGGCGCGCCCAAAATCGGCGTATTGAATTTACGATCCAGCAGGATCAACAGAACTGAAATGAAAGCAGGAGTCGTCAGATGGTTTGGCTGATTTTACATCAATGGATTTTGTTGTTGCTAGCCTTTTTACTGGGGCTGCTGATTGGCTGGTGGATCTGGTATCGTCGCGACCGGGAGACAGAATCCGCTAACGAAACGAATATCCATGACACATCTGTGCTCGCAGCCGCTGCGTTAGCGGAACCAGAGCCGGTAACAAATCCCCTGCCCGCTGATGACGCATCAGCTACGCAAGAAACAAAGCCAACTCTTTATGACACAGCCACGGATGGCCCCGCAGATGATCTCAAGAAGATTAGCGGGATCGGTCCCAAACTGGAGGAGCTTTTGAATGAAACAGGTGTCTATTACTTCCGCCAAATCCGTGACTGGACGCCTGCTGAAGTTGCCTGGATTGATAGCAAACTGCAATTTCCGGGACGTATTGAACGTGACAAATGGCAGGCACAGGCTGCGATATTAGCGGATGGTGGTGATACGGATTTTGCCAGCCGCTACGATAAGGGAGAAACACCATCTTCTTATCAGGGCTCTCAGATTGATGCATTGATGAGCACAGGCGGCGCTGCAACAGCTAGCGAGCGCACTACTCCTGCGGTTGATCGTGCGCTTAAGTATATCGATGATGTGCGCCGATATGATCCTGATGCAGACGAAGATATCATCCGTCGTATTGTGAATCATCTTGGTATTGCTTTGCAAAGTCGGGATGCCTCATTGGTCGCCTGCTCGGATAAAGCTGAACGTGACCAGGTGGCTCATGGCTTCTGCGCTAAAAAGTTGGGTATGGATGAAGAGACAGCCCAACGCGCGGTTGAAGAAGTCTGCCAGAGTATGAAAGCTGATCGCAACAAACAGCGTGTGACTTTCTATTACTTACTGGCCCAAAATGCCGGTAAGCTAGATACAATCTAGGGTCTGGTCTCAAAAACATTTTTGCTGCACCTATCGTGACCAGGCTTCAATCCACTGAATAGAATTTTTGCTTCAATCCACTTAGGAATGCTGATAAGCGTCTCTTTCCACTGTGCGGGCCTGTAGCTCAGTTGGTTAGAGCTGGCGGCTCATAACCGCTAGGTCGGGGGTTCGAGTCCCTCCGGGCCCACCACCTTAGTCCTAAGGAATTGTTCCACCAACGACATAAGGTGCACCCAGTTCATTCAGGTCTTGCTCAAACTGAGGTAGCGTTTCGTTGCGAAGGTTTGAAAGTGATGACGACACGTCTGCCAATGCCTCATCAGCCCAGTTGATCGCCTCGAGGTGTGTTGGTGTTGGGCCATAAGTACTATTTCCTACACCAATCATGACATGGAACATCCGATCTGATATCGTTGCTTCCTGACGTTCACTGATGGCATTACGTGCAGCATTACCGCGAAGCATTGTCTTGGCATCATCAACCTGTTTCTTCATTACGGACCAACGCTCATACATATCTGTATCGGCGGAAGACCGTTTCATCGCGATACGCAGCATCGCTAACTGGTCCTCAACTTCAGTCATAACTGAATTGGTTGCAGAAACACGCCGCTGAAGATCCTCCAGGCGTGCCCAGAACTCGGCAACATCGGCAGGTTCCCCACCTTGAAGAGTCCCCTTACGGAGTTGCTCAACTGAGAATGGTTGCGCCTCTACCAGTGTTGTATTTTTTCCATCCTGCCTTTTGACAAGCTCCACGGAGTACTCTCCCGGCGCGACCATCAACTGGAAACTCCAGTAGCCCCCCTCGTCATCAACGTCAGGTGAAGTGATGGCGGCTGATGGAGGTCTTTGAAGATCCCATGAAACGCGATGGAAGCCCTTTTGGACCGGTCCATTCAGTGTAGTGACGACGTTATTGTCGGCATCCCGTACAACTAAGAGAATTTCCGGTAACTCTTCAGTTATCTCTTCAGTTATCTCATCGAAACCAGGAAATGGTGTGTCCCTGAACGCCTCGTTATCTTCCTTCTCCGAGGCTTGACGTTTCTCTTCCAGAGATTGAATGTCGTCTTTTAAGTAATATGTGAAAGTGGCACCAAAAGGCGGGTTATCAGAAAGAAAATAACTATCTCCCTGACTGGCTTTACCACTTTGCCCTAACGGACTCTCCTCAATATACCACCATGCGCGGCGCCCGGCCCATAATGCAGCCTCCTGCTCCAGCATGCTTTCTGTTACGTCCCTCAGGGGAGAATAATCGTCAAGGATGTAGAAGCCCCGACCAAATGATGCGGCAACCACGTCATTTTCGCGGCGCTGAATAGCCACATCCCTCAACGCAATCGTTGGCATTCCTGCATCGAGTTCTATCCACTTCTCACCACCATCAATGGTGGTGAATAAACCGAACTCCGTCGCCAGGAACATCAGGTCTTTATTCACATGGTCCTGAACAATCCGCCATACCAGATGTTTCTCAGGTAGTGACTTTGCCAGTGATCGCCAGGTCCTGCCGCGGTCCGTTGATTTCAGGACGTAAGGATTATAATCACCAAACTTATGGTTATCCAAAGCAACGTAAACAGTGTCACGGTCGTGTAAATCGGCTCGTATATCATTGACGAAAGCTGTATCCGGCACACCGGGTAATGATCCAACTTCCACTTTCCGCCAGCTTTGACCGCCGTTCTCAGTGACTTGGATGATGCCGTCATCGGTTCCTATATAAAGCAAGTTTTCATCAAATGGAGATTCTCCAAACGATGTAATTGTATTGTACACTGACATTGCGAGATAATCCCAACCTGCATCCCAAGACCATTGTCTGTCCATCACAGGCAGCATCATCCGATCCTCATCGCGAGTCAGATCGTCAGATATAGCTGTCCAGCTGTCGCCACGATCATCAGAGCGCCAGACACGCTGAGAAGAGAAATAGAGTCGTTTTGGATCATGTTGACTGACGAAGATTGGCGCGTCCCAATTCCATCGTTCATATGGCTCTCCAGGTGCAGCATGAGGTTTTACATACACACGCTCTCCCGTTGTGCGATCAACTCGTACCAGATTGCCCTGTTGCCACTGAGCATACATAATGTTCGGGTTGCCCGGTTCTATCGCTGACTGATGTCCATCCCCACCCAAAGTGATAAACCAGTCTGAATTTCGGATGCCATTTTGTGTGAGCGTCCGAGACGGCCCACCCTGCGAGTTGTTATCCTGCGTGCCGCCATAGACAGTGTAGAATGGCTCTGCATCATCAACTGCTACTTTATAAAACTGGGTCACAGGCAGATTATCAATGAAACGCCATGTATCTCCGTTCTGATAGCTTTCATAAAGACCACCATCCGAACCGATGAGAACGTAATCAGGGTCATCCGGCCGGAAGGCCAACGCATGGTCATCCACATGCTTGGATTCATTATTTATAAAACGAAACGTCTTGCCGTGGTCATCTGATATCTGCGTGTTATTAGACATCAAGTAAATCTGCCCCTCCTTATGCGGATTGGCATACAATTCTTGATAATAGTGCGGTCCTGTACCTCCTGAAACGGCATCAGACTGTTTCGCCCATGAAGCCCCACGGTCTTCCGACATCCAGATACCGCCTTCGCGCCGATCAAGTTCAATAGCAGCGTATAATCGATCCGGATTGTGTGTAGACATTGCCAAACCGATTTTACCCATATTCCCTTCAGGCAGTCCTGTCTTAAGCTCAGTCCATGTAGTGCCCCCATCTTCTGTCGCATAAAGTGCTGTTTCAGGGCCGCCACCAATATATGCCGCTACGGTTCGGTGACGTTGCCACGTCGCCGCGTAAAGACGGTCAGGGTCTCTAGGGTCCATCATTAGATCAGTAACGCCAGTCCAAGGGCCTTGGGAGAGGATATTTTCCCAGGTTTCACCACCGTCTGTCGTCTTGAAGAGACCTCGATCACCACCCTTGGACCAAAGTGGCCCCTGACTTGCGACAAAAACGGTCATTGGATCTTCGGGATGAACAATTATTTTTGAAATATGATTACTGTTTTCAAGGCCCAAATGGTCCCATGTCATTCCGCCGTCTGATGACTTATAAACACCATCGCCAAAAGCTATATGCCGACCACCGTGGTTTTCTCCGGTCCCAACCCATACTTCATTCGGATTGTGAGGGCTTAGAGCAATTTCTCCAATTGAGTAGACAGACTGTTCGTCAAAGAGGGGTAACCATGTTGTACCAGCATTTTCAGTTTTCCAGACTCCACCGGAACCAACACCCACATACCATGTGGCTGGATCATCAGGAACGATTTCGATATCTGCAATGCGGCCACTCATGAGTGCTGGACCTATAGAGCGCCATTCCATTCCCT
>JALEGM010000088.1 GCA_022763145.1 Aquisalinus sp.
CCAAGGCAGAAAAGATAGGTCTTAATCCAATCACCCACCTGCTCTTTGACCAAATCTCAGCCTCTGGAGAAAGAACCAAATCCACAAGCAGATTATGGACACTTACGGAATATATTAAAGCCAGCCTGGTGATGAACCAAATTGAGAAAGCCAACACGCTGATCAGTAAACTGCATTATTATTATCTTTCTGTCGACACAAATGGCGGATGGTCTGATACTTGTGATGAACAAGGCAATAGTGTTGCTGGCTTCATGGAAACCAGCAGTTTTTACCACCTAATCGGCGTGAGCACGGAAGTACATAGGCTGGGCCTGCTTGAGCACAAGCCACAACCATCGTAGCGCGTGGTTAGATCGCGATATCGTCTTCCAAAGCAGCAATCGTGATATTGCGAAGGGTTAGTACATCAAGGCCATCGGTGAAAATTACATCCCCACCCAGTTCAACCATTTGAGCCGTTGCATCGCTAACAGAAGCAAAACCGAAAGAAGTGAGATCAAGAGTATCTTCATCGTCCTTGAAGTCAGTAACCTCAGTCTGCTCGTGGCCAGACTCGAATATGAAAGTATCCAAGCCATCTTTACCAGTCAAAACATCACTACCAGCGCCACCAGACAGAATATCATCCCCACGGCGAGCATCTATTACATCATCGCCAGCGCCACCAAACATTTGGTCGTTGCCAGCCCCGCCAACAATCAGATCATTCCCTTCTTCACCGTCGATAAAGTCGTCACCACCATTACCACGAAGGACATCGTCACCGTCACCACCAAAAATCGTGTCCCTCAACCCACGGCCTGAGACAAAGTCATTCCCGTCACCCGCGAAAATATCATCACTGCCGCGACGGCCTGAGATGTTGTCATCACCATCACCACCGAAGATTCTGTCAGCAGAATCCCCTCCAATGATTTCATCATTACCGGCTCCGCCATCCAGGATGTCTTTGTCACCGCCACCCGAGATAATATCGTCGCCATCATTTCCGAAAATCGTGTCCTGACCACCGTTACCCGTCAGATCATCATTATCCGCACCACCGCTGATCGTATCAGCCGCTGCCCCGCCCACAATATTGTCAGCACCAGCACCACCATTTATCGTATCTTGACCTGATCCACCATCAATCACGTCATTACCTTCGCCACCAAAGATCATGTCATTACCATCCCCACCATCAATCAAATCATCACCACCGCCAGTTGCGTCGAAGTCGAAGTAATCAAAGAAAAATGCATAAGGCGATGCTCCTCCCAGTTCGTTATCAATTGAGATATTGAGATCGTAAGTATCACCAGTATTGATTTCGGATAAGTTAGGAAACGTACCTACAACGATGAAGTAAATCCCCGCCGCGCCTGGTACAAGTTCCACATATGAGTCCAGTGCACGACCTTGAAAGTCTACCTCACTTCCGGCTGCACCCGCATCGGGATTAGAGTCATCATTAAAAGCCAGGAAGTTTCCATCACTGTCAGTAATACCGATAAATGAATCCATGTCACCGGACGTATTATCAATATCTGCAACTATCCGAGCATAAGGATTATTGATCTGCACTCTATATATATCTAACTCGCCACTCCCAGTACCTTGCACTTTCACATGAGGTATCGTGGTGGCATTCTCCACGTCAGCATCTGCTGCAAATGTGAACTCAGCACTAAGATCAATCGCCGTACTTAAAGTAGAATTACTAGTTGACTGTCCAGCTGTCACCAACCCAGAACCGAGCGATATACCACCACCAATAGTGGGGTCTATATTTTGAAGCTCAGACAGACCTTCAAAATCACCTATCAGAAGATCATCACCTGCCCCACCGTTGATAGTATCGGCACCAAGCCGACCCACAATCGCATCTGACCCACCACCTGCATTAAGCACATTGTCAGTGTCATTACCATCAAGAAGGTCGTTACCGGCACCAGTAGTACCATTTTCGATAACTGCGTTTCGAGCAACCGTGAGGCCGCCGGTCACGCCCTCGACAAAACTTATCAGGCCACCACCGGTCGCTGTTGCATCAATCGTTGCTTCACCAAGGAAGACATAAGCATTTTTAGAGCCGGAATAGGAAATCTCATCTGTACCGCCCGCATCCCAGATAGCAGAATAGAATGTACCGGCACCATTATTATCGTTTAATACGTATGTATCGTTTCCAGTACGGGTTGTCATATCTGCGCCATAAATTTCCTGCACCGCGGCGATATCTAGCGCCATCGGCGTACCCTGCCACCCAAAACCGTCGTCTGTAGAGCCGCCTCCTAATAGCTCCCAGCCATCGTTATAAGACATGGTCGTGTAAACACCTTGATTGATCTTCCCAATCCCGAAGTCACTTTCATCACCGACTCCCGGAAAAAGGTCCTGATCGTGACCGTGCTCCAATCCCAACCCATGCCCAATTTCATGAATCAAAGTGATGAAACCATATCCACCTTGGGCAAGCCCAGCAGCATCCCATCCTCTACCATCATGATTGTACTGTCCCGGGGAACCAAATGGAGGCAACACGATGCCATCTGAAGTCTGCGTCGTGCTGCTACTTGTATTGGGGAAAAAATGGAACCCTAACGCGCCATCAGCATCAGTTACACTCTCAATAAGGTTGGCACCTGACTCAGTGGCAACTTCCTGAAGTTCAATATTCGCTACATCATCCCAAAGCGCCATCGCTAGCCGCATCGCATCTCCAGCTCCATCCTCGTCCCAATCATTGATATTATTCTGATCAAAGTCTGAGAATTTGAGGTGATAGGTGATGGGCTCGGAGTTATCCCAGGCAGAGCTACCAACCAGAGCTTGCAAAACAGTCGACAAAGAACCATCACTAAAACCAGAGGCCGTAGTTTTGGCCTGAGGACCATCAGCAATTACGGATGTATCTATAGGAAACTCCTCAAAACCCAAAACAGTCGTACTAGGCGCGACCTCAATTAACTCGGTTGCAAGTTGGATCCCGCAACAGCAGCACCCCCCCTGGCCATCCATATCGTATTTATTGGCGTGATTATAACTCAGTCGACTGAGGAGACTGTCAACATTAATCCCTGCTGCACTGAGACTGTCAAAGCCAGACAGATTTGAAAAATTGCCCGTACCAATGGTAACTTCAGACAGAGATTCGCGATCAAAAAAACCTGACATATGTATGCTCCCGAGTATCCGTGATACAGTAACTTACCCTATCTGACAAAATTTAGCCAGAAGTTAGGCAGCTATGAGTCAAACGACCTGCATGGCGCATTCAGTTGCCAGCAGGTCATCATAAACCCGGTATGTAGTCGATTATCAGGCCATGTCTTCTAGAATGATGTTCCCATTTGCGACAAGTTCTGCCTCTGAAATCATATCCGTGAGATTGGTCAATAATGCCAAAGATACGAAGTCCTCACCCTCACCGTCAGCGTTAACGAAAACTTCTGTACCAGCATCACTCGTAGTCAACAGAAGATAAGCCGTCACGGGATCGCTGCTGTCATACCCTATTAGAACGTCGGATATATCAATAATATCGTTCAGTAACATTTCAGTCTCTGGATCAAGACGATTGATTTGAAAATGCTCAATCGTGTCTGTGCTACCATCCAGAACGCTGTAATCGAAAGTATCATTTCCCCCACCACCACTCAGGAATTTGACACCATCACCAATCAGAAAAAGGTCATCACCTTTATTCCCAAACATCATGTCGTTACCAATTCCACCGTCAAGAACGTCGGCTCCGGTCCCACCCTTGATGAGGTCATTACCATTTCCACCGATCAGAACATCCTGACCAACGGCTCCCTCAATGATGTCATCACCATCGCCGCCATTTATCGTATCGGCACCACCGCCACCTGACAGCACGTCGTTACCCATGCCGCCGAGAATGGTATCCATTCCTTTGTTGCCTTGGATGTCATCGTTTCCGGTGCCGCCATGGAGAATATCATTATTTGATCCGCCGATGATAACGTCATTACCAGAGCCACCAAGGATACGGTCTGCGCCGACATCACCAATTATTGTATCATTACCGCTGCCGCCAGTTAGTACGTCTGCACCACCACCGCCATTGATTGTGTCATCTCCGCTCTGGCCATGAATTATGTCGTTACCGGAGTTACCTTCTATGAAATCTGCACCACCGTTACCTTCAATAGTGTCAGCACCACTGCCGCCCAGAATTTCATCACTTCCCGCACCACCAAAAATAAAGTCATCGCCAACAGCACCACGAATTGCATCAGCACCGGCGCCACCAAACAAGGTGTCGTTTCCACCAGCCCCATTAATTCTATCTCGGCCATCACCACCATCAATGGAGTCATTGCCATCACCGCCAGCGAGTTGATCATCGCCTTCATCGCCTTCAAGTGTGTCCGCACCATTACCGCCAATAATCAGATCATTACCAATACCACCGCTCAGAAAATCATCTCCACCCTCACCTCTGAGGGTGTCAGCGCCTTCACCTCCAAAGAGATCATCATTGCCGCCACCGCCGAAAATTATGTCGGCGCCTACTTCACCGAATAATTGGTCACGCGCGTCGCCACCAAAGATCGTATCGTCTCCAGAACCGCCAAAAATGAAGTCAGAACCATTATTGCCATGCAGCGTGTCGTTCCCGTCACCGCCGGCAATTTCATCATCACCATTGTTCCCGAAGATCGTGTCAGCGCCACCAAGACCACGCAAAACATCGTTGCCTTCGAGGCCTTCTATAGTATCTGCACCAGATGTGCCTTCAATGAGATCGTCGCCGTTTGTGCCTGTGAAATCCGCCATGTCCATACTCCAAAATGGTGATAATTGTTCTCCATCTGGCAAGGATCATGCCACAGATTAAGGAACAGGTAACCTTTTTTCCGAATCAGGGGACGCATTAAGACAAAAATTGCTACGTAGACGGGTAACAACGTACCAGAATTCTCCAATATGGTGTGAAGTCTTTATGCAGTACCTGCTTTGAGGCCAAATAAACCGTCCGGTGTTTAGTTATTGCAAATTTGAACCAGTTTGTGGATCAGGGTCGTCATGAAAGTTTTAAAGCTGGACATACCCGATGTGCTCCTCCTCTCACCCAAAAGGTTTGGGGATGATCGTGGCTTTTTCTCTGAAACATTTCGCCAGACCTGGATTGATGATCAACATATGCCAATCCGATTCGTGCAGGACAATCACGCCAAGTCTACACAGGCAGGTATCGTGCGGGGATTGCATTTTCAATACGGTGAGGCTGTCCAGACTAAACTTATCAGGGTTGTGAAGGGAGCTATCCTTGATATAGCCGTGGACATTCGGCATGGCTCGCCAACATTCGGCAAATATGTGAGTGTTATTTTATCAGAAGAAAACTGGCAACAGCTTCTGGTGCCGCATGGGTTCGCCCACGGGTATTGCACTCTCAGTGAAGAAACAGAGGTGATTTACAAGGTTGACCAGTATTATGACCCCGAAAAAGAAGCAGCCCTTCTTTGGAATGATCCGGCGCTTTGCATAGATTGGCCATGTACTGAAGACACGGCCATACTTTCGGACAAGGATAGAAGTGCTCCCTTATTGAAAGATTTGGCTCCCTATTTTCACTACGCCCCAAATGCAAAACCATTCTCTGTGATTAATCACGCTCAAACGGAAAAAATGTAATGAAATATCTGGTTACTGGGGGGGCTGGTTTCATTGGATCAGCTGTCATTCGGAGTCTGATTGCTGACACCGCCCATGAGGTCTTGAATTTTGATGCCCTTACCTACGCAGGCAATCTGTCATCACTAGCCGGCGTTGCGGAAAGTGAACGCTATCAGTTTATACATGGTGATATACGCGATCTGGCGCTGGTCCGCGAAACAATCAGCACATGGCAACCTGACTTGATCATGCATTTTGCTGCAGAATCTCACGTCGATCGCTCCATTGACGGACCTGCAGCTTTCATTGAAACCAACATTGTCGGTACGTTCAACTTGCTATCAGCAGCGCTTGATTACTGGCAAAATCTGTCACCTAATCGACAGCAATTATTTCGCTTCCAGCATATCTCAACCGATGAAGTATATGGCTCCCTTGGCGAAACCGGTCTTTTTACAGAGAAAACACCCTATGCACCTAACTCTCCGTACTCAGCCTCTAAAGCAGCCTCTGATCATCTGGTAAGAGCCTGGGGTGAAACATATGGGCTGCCTGTTATCACAACAAACTGCTCGAATAATTATGGACCGTATCAATTTCCTGAAAAGCTCATACCATTGATGGTTATCAATGGTCTTGAAGGTAAGCCGTTACCTGTTTACGGCACCGGCATAAATATTCGAGATTGGCTGTATGTGGACGATCACGCCAGCGGACTGATACAGGTCAGTGAACAAGCGCTACCCGGCAGTACGTACAATCTAGGCGGTAACGCAGAACATACAAATCTGTATGTTGTTGAATCCATATGTCAGTGCCTTGATCGTATGTCATCGGACAAGGCATCTCATAAAGAACTCATAGAGTTTGTGACTGATAGACCAGGCCATGATGCACGCTATGCAATTGACAGCACAAAAATAAAAAATGAACTTGGATGGACGCCGACTGTCAGCTTTGAAGAAGGGCTGGAAAAGACAGTTTGGTGGTATCTGCATAACAAGGCTTGGTGGCAGGAAATTAGAAGTCGCACTTATGCTGGCGAACGTCTGGGTAAAATTGGCTCCTGACGTGTCAGCCTCAGCAACAAAAATCCTCATAACTGGCGCCGGCGGGCAGATCGGTTCACGCGTGAAAGTTATGGCACAAAGAGTGGGCTACTCGGTTACAGCGCTGGGGTACGACCAGCTGGATATAACCGATGCTGGAGCTGTAACAAAAACCCTGTCTCGGCTATCACCTGATGTCATAGTAAATTGCGCCGCGTACACGGATGTAGATAAGGCAGAACAAGAGCCTGACGTGGCTGATGCATTGAATGCTATCGGCCCGGCCAACATCGCTAAGGCCAGTCCAGATAATTGCTTGCTTATACATCTTTCCACAGACTATGTATTCAATGGCAATGCAATCCACGCCTACCTTGAAGAAGACTTGCCACACCCCGAAACCGTATATGGTAAAAGCAAACTGGATGGTGAAAAACAGGTTTTGGCTCTGCATCCTTTTTCAATCATCCTGAGAACCGCCTGGGTCTACAGCACCACCCACAGAAACTTTCTGAAAACGATGATGGATATCGGACGTAAGCGAAAAGACATGAGGGTTGTCGACGATCAGATAGGCTCCCCTACCCTTGCAGACGATATAGCGGACGCTATTGTGCAAATTACTCATTTAGCAACGACTAGTAAGTTCGATACGTCCAAAGTCGGCATTTATCATTACACGGGCGCTGGAAACACAAGCTGGTATGGTTTTGCAAAAACCATTTTCGCACAGCTTGAATTGGAGACTGGGCTCAAGATTGACATATCTCCTATACCCACCCAAGCATATCCAACACCTGCGAAACGACCTCTTTTTTCAGTTCTTTCTACGGAAAAAATATCGGGCACTTTTGACATCAAACCTGTTCCATGGGAACAGCGGGTCAGGGAAACTGTGAGTAAAGTTATCAGTATGGAGCAAAATCAATGAAAGGGATCATTCTGGCTGGCGGTGCTGGCACGCGTCTGCACCCACTCACCCTTGCAATGTCAAAGCAGCTATTACCTGTCTATGACAAACCAATGATTTACTACCCTCTTTCGACCCTGATGTTAGCCGGCATAAGAGATATCTTGATCATCACAACACCTGAGGAACAGATCCGTTTTCAAAACCTCCTGGGTGATGGCAGTGCATGGGGTATAAAGCTCACTTACGTCGCTCAACCTTCACCGGACGGTCTCGCGTGTGCGTTTATTCTGGGAGAAGACTTCATCGGTGATGAACCGGCCTGCCTGATTCTTGGTGACAATATTTTTTATGGCTCAGGCCTGATGGAAAAACTGACCTCAGCGGCAACTTTGCAAAGCGGGGCCCGTGTATTTGCATACTATGTGCGGGACCCGGAGCGATATGGCGTTGTGAGTTTCGACAAAGACGGCGTTGCTCAATCCATTGAGGAAAAGCCATTACATCCAAAGTCAAACTGGGCTGTCACAGGACTCTATTTTTACGACAATACAGTGGTTGAAAAAGCAAAATCGCTTAAGCCCTCTGCACGGGGAGAATATGAAATAACAGATCTCAATATGATTTATCTCGAAGAACGTAATTTGACGATTGAGCGATTAAGTCGCGGATACGCGTGGCTGGACACCGGCACTCACGAATCCCTGCTTAACGCCTCAAACTTCATTGAAACAATAGAGCAACGACAGGGTTTGCGCGTCGCCTGTCCGGAAGAGATTGCTTACCACAAGGGGTTTATTGACGCTGAACAATTGCGTTGCGTGGCCGAACCTTTGAAAAAATCAAGCTACGGAGAATACCTTCTATCATTGCTCCAGTAAGCAAGTCATGGCTTACGGCCCAACGAGTACGACACCTTCCCGCCTTTTATCTGCCCCACCTTCAATCTCACCCTCAGCATTGATGACGAAACCATAGATGCCGCTGGTCAAGTCCTGTTGCTGAATTGTATGGCCGAGGGCCTCAAGATCAGCAAGCCGAGTTTCATCAAGAGTATCATCTTCCACAAGTACGCCACCGCGTGGCACAACGACGTTGGGCTGATCTATTGCTTCCTGCAAGGTCAAGTCCCAATCCAATAAGGCGACTAAAGTCTTCGCGACATATCCGATAATGGCAGACCCACCCGGCGAGCCCAGCGCCCCGTAAATCGTTCCATCTTCATTAAAAATGATAACCGGCGACATTGAAGAGCGTGGTCTTTTTCCCGGTGCAACAGCGTTCGAAACAGGATCATCATCTATAACCGGTTGAAAAGAAAAGTCTGTCAGCTGATTATTAAGGATCATGCCACCTGCCATGAGATGGCTTCCAAACGGAAACTCAACAGATGTTGTCATGGAAACAACACGGCCTTCTGCATCCATAATCGAGAAATGGCTTGTGGAAGGGGGCTCCGGCGACAAGTCCTGTCCCGGTCGCGTGCCCTCACGACCTATGTAAGCAACCGGGTCACCCGCACTAATCTCAATCGAGGAAACATCTTCTTTAATAAGATCAGCTCTGTCAGTAATATATACTGGCAATAGGAGGCTTTGAATTAGTTCATCTGCAGAATAAGTGTCACCACTCATAGCAACAGGATCAGCCAGAAAAATGTTGCGGTCGGCATAAGCAAGTCTGCTTGCCTCAAGCAGCAAGTGCCAGGCTGTTGCAGAACCAGGAGCCTTCAAAGCGAAGTCGGTTTGCTCAAGGAGCAGGAGAATCTGCAGTAGTGTCACACCACCCGAGCTTGGGGGCGCCATAGAACAGATTTTTTTGCTGGCATATTCTGCACAAACCGGCTCTCTTTGGAGAGGCTTGTACTCAAGAAAATCATCCACTGTCAGAGTAGCCGCGCCAGCTGCTTCATTGACAGCGAGTGCAATTTCTTCAGCTACTGGTCCTGCGTAAAAAACCTCTGGCCCTTCATCAATAAGATAACTCAGCGTAGTTGCGTAAGCAGGGTTTTTTAGAATGTGCCCCACTGGCCAAGGTTCACCATCCGTATCAAGAAAATATGCTGCTGCTTTTTCACTCTGGGCAAGACGGCCGCGTGTTGCCATACGCTTAATGCTCTCATGCAAGCGCGGTGTAACGGCAAAGCCATCCTGCGCATGACGAAGAGCTGGCTCAAGTAATGTTCCCCATTCCAAATTACCATGGCGTTCGTGCGCCATCGCAAGCATGGCGACGACACCAGGCACCCCTACCGACCGCCCGCCTGTTACGGCATCATAGAACCCCATCGACGTACCATCTTCTTTCAGAAACATATCAGGGCTGGCGCTGGCAGGAGCGATTTCACGCCCATCATAGGAAGACAGGTCATTCGTAATAGGATCAAAATGCAGCATGAATGCACCGCCGGCAAGGCCTGAAGATTGAGGCTCGACCAGGCTCAACACCGCCTGAACTGCTATAGCCGCGTCCACTGCAGTACCGCCCTTGGCGAGAATTTCAAAGCCAGCTTCTGCTGCAAGAGGATGCGCTGCCGCCACAACGTAAGCCTCTTGCTGAATGTTCACCTGTCTCTCACCCGTTTCGGTGACAGCGGACTGCTCCCCGCCACAAGCTGCAACAAATAGCATAATACAGATCATGAAAACTCGCAGCATTGTGGCCCTTTCGCGCGATGACGCATAAACTAAATTGGTTTTAACCGCTGTCCGGTGCATTCTGCAATTCACAGCGCATGTTTATGGGAGAATTATGCATGACTGCAGCAAAAGCAGGCCCTGGCCCTTTGAATGACATTACAGATGTCGAAGGGATTCTTGTCGGTCAGGCTGAAGACACTAATGCGTCAACCGGTGTCACTGTAATCCTGCCAGACCCTCCTTGCGTTTGTGGAGCTGACATCCGTGGTGGCGGTCCCGGTACACGCGAAACAGGCACCCTGTTGCCCGAAACTCTTGTGGACAGGATTGATGCACTGGTCTTGGCAGGTGGCTCCGTCTACGGGCTTGCAGCAGCTGATGGCGTCACCGCCGCGATGGGAGCGGAAGGTCGCGGCTTCTCATTGATACCAAAAGAGGGTGTTCCCGTCTCACCTATAGTGCCAGCGGCCATCCTTTATGATCTCGCGAATGGTGGCGATAAAAGCTGGGGCGACATACCACCTTACACGGCTTTGGGCACTGAAGCCTACAGAAAAGCTGGCGCGCCGATGGCTCAAGGTCGTCATGGTGCGGGCTATGGTGCACGCGCGGGGGCCTATCCTGGCGGTATTGGCAGCGCCTCTTATATCACGGAAGATGGCTGGCAGATCGGGGCTATTGCCGCCGTTAATAGCTTTGGCTCTCCCTATATGCCAAACAGTAACTGTTTCTGGGCTTGGCCTTACGAGCTCAATGATGAATTTGGCGGGCGGCAACCGCAGAAAGATGCACGCCCAACAGAAGGGTTTCCCCCGGACACCAAAATCGGTATGCCAACTGCGCGCGCCAACACCACCATTGCGGCTGTTGCTGTTAACATGAAATTGAGCAAACCCCAGGCCAAAAGATTGGCGATCATGGCCCAGGACGGGCTTGCCCGAGCCATCCGCCCGGTACATGCACCTGCCGATGGTGACGTTGTTTTTGCATTAGGCACCGGGCGCATTGACATGCCAGAGCCAGCACCTCTCAGCATGACGCGCCTTGGCACTCTCGCCGCAGATTGCCTTGCTCGCGCTGTCGCGAGAGGTGTTTTTGCTGCAGAAGAACAGGCGAAAAGCGTATAAAAATCAGCGTGAATTATCCTTGCAATCACATCTGCTTTGCGCTTTATACGGTCACTCGCAGCAGAACATGCTGTCGGTAAGCACTCGTAGCTCAGCTGGATAGAGCACTAGACTACGAATCTAGGGGTCGGGAGTTCGAATCTTCCCGAGTGCGCCATTTTTAATCATCACATCATAGCTGCTTTTCGAGATATATCACTCTGGGCAAAGGGTTCTCATAATAGGCCGTAATCTCGGTAAAGCCTGCTTCATGATAGAGATGCAGGGCCGCTTTCAGGCGCGGCAACGTATCAAGGCGCATAACTTGATAGCCGGACATTTTTGCAAGTTTCAGGATCTCAGCAACCATTGCCTTGCCGAGACCGTGTCCACGACCGGAAGCCTGCACATACATCCGTTTCATTTCGCAGGTATTTTTACTGCCCGCAGGAGTGTCGAGCGGGCGCATAGCTATGCAACCGACAGGCGTAGTATCTTCATGGCGTGCCAGCAGGATTTCACCCTTTGGTGGTGCATACCTGCCGGGCAGCGAGGCGAGTTCTTCAGTGAACCCCTGAAAGCAGAGGTCTTCCCCTAACTCCGCAGCGTACTCACGAAATAACTGAGCCGCCAGCAACAGGTCCTTAGCGCTCCGCGCTGGCTTCAGCGTGAAGGCCACCTACTCTGCAGCGAGACTAGCTGCGTCACTTACTGGTGGTGTCCAACGCAGCACGGGCTTTCGGGCTGCACCCGTCTCATCAAGACGGCGACGCGGCGCATGCACTGGTGCAGCTTTGAACTTACCGACTTTGCCAGCTTTTGCCTCTTTCGCGAGAGACAAAAGCGCATCACAGAAACGGTCCAGTTCCTGCTTGGCCTCAGACTCAGTCGGTTCAATGAGCATTGCGCCATGCACAACGAGCGGGAAATACATCGTCATTGGATGATACCCTTCGTCAATCATGGCCTTGGCAAAGTCGAGTGTGTCTACCCCGCTGTCAGCCAGGAAGCGGTCATCAAACAACGCCTCATGCATACAGGTGCCCTCAAAGGCTGGTGTCATCTCCGTTTTCAGCCGTGCCAAAACATAATTTGCATTGAGGACGGCATCCTCTGCAGCTTGACGCAAGCCATCGCCACCATGGCTCAACATATAAGACAGAGCACGGACGAACATTCCCATCTGACCATGAAAAGCTGTCATGCGGCCAAAGCTCTGGCCTTCATCCTGGGTACGTTTTTCAACCAGTTCAAAGCCATCTTTACCGGATACAACGTAAGGGATTGGTGCGAATGGCGCGAGCGCTTCTGACAAGACGGTTGGGCCGGAACCCGGGCCACCACCGCCATGCGGCGTTGAAAACGTCTTGTGCAAATTGATATGCATGGCATCGATGCCAAGATCACCGGGGCGCACCTTGCCAGTGATAGCATTAAAATTCGCGCCATCACAATAAAAGTAGCCACCCGCCTCATGCACTGCATCTGCAATCGCGCGAATATCACGTTCAAAGAGCCCGCAAGTGTTCGGATTTGTAACCATGATACCCGCGACATCGGGCCCCAGTTTTTCACGGAAAGCATCGAGGTCAACGCGACCACTTGCGTCGGCCGGTATCGAATCAACCTTAAAACCACATTGAGCAGCCGTGGCAGGGTTTGTTCCGTGAGCAGATTCAGGCGCCAGCACGCGAGTGCGGGTGTCAGCTTCGCCGCGAGCCTCAAGCGCCGCCCTTATCGCCATCATGCCGCACAGTTCCCCATGGGCACCCGCTTTAGGAGACATGGCGACAGCTGGCATACCCGTCAGCTCTTTCAGCCAGGTTGCCAGTGTATCGATAAGTTCAAGTGCTCCCTGCACAGTGGAGACAGGCTGCAGCGGGTGAATATCACCGAAGCCGGGCAGACGCGCCATTTTTTCGTTAAGGCGCGGATTATGCTTCATCGTGCAGGAGCCAAGCGGAAACGGCCCCATGTCAATCGCATAGTTTTTCTGACTGAGCCGCACAAAGTGGCGCATCGCCTCGGGCTCCGCAAGACCCGGCAGATTGATATTGCTCTGACGCTCCAGACCACCCAGACGATTTCCAGACCCTTTTGGCTTCGGCAGATCGACACCTGTGCCGTCCATATCGCCGCCTTCAAAAATAAGCGGCTCCTCGATCTGCAAGGCACGGTTGCCAGTGAAGGTTTCGGAATTCGTCATATCATCTGTCTCCGGACGGGTGGGCCGGCCCTGATTATTCATGGACATTACAGAACCTCCTTCAGCGCAGCAGCAAAGGCTTCAATATGTTGCGACGTCACGCATTCTGTCGTAGCGACAATCAACAGATTCGCCATCTCTTCTTCGTCAGGCCACAAACGACCTCCTGGCACACCAGCAATGATATTACGTTGGGCAAGGTCTTCAACAACCTCTTCAGCATTGCGGGGCAAGCGCAGCGTAAACTCATTGAAAAAGGACGTATTCACAAGCTCCACGCCATCAATGGCGGAAAACGCATCTGCCGCGTCACAAGCAGCCTCATGATTCAGGGTGGCCAGTTGGCGCAGGCCGGTACCGCCCAGCAAACTCATATGCACGGTGAACGCCAGTGCACAAAGGCCGGAATTGGTGCAGATGTTTGATGTCGCCTTATCGCGGCGAATATGTTGCTCACGGGTGGAAAGAGTCAGCACAAATCCACGTTGACCGGCTGCATCCATCGTCTCGCCGCAGAGGCGACCCGGCATCTGGCGAACATATTTCTGACGCGTCGCAAAAAGACCGACATAAGGTCCGCCATAATTAAGACTGACGCCAATGGACTGGCCTTCAGCCACAACGATATCTGCGCCCATCTCACCGGGGCTCTTCAGCGCCCCCAGCGACACAATTTCTGTGACTACCGCAATCAGCAATGCACCCTTTTCATGCGCAGCTTCTGCAACCGGAGTCAGGTCGCGAACATTACCAAAAATGTCCGGAGTTTGAACAATAACGCAAGATGTCTCCTCATCTATAAAATCAAGAATATCCTCCTGCCCATCGGGGGAAGACGGTGCAAAGATGACGTCATCGCCAATCAATTCAGAATTGGTTCGCGTTACAGAGGCATAATGCGGATGCAGACCGCCGGACATTACAACGCGGCTGCGTTTGGTAATGCGCTTAGCCATCAGGGCCGCTTCAGCACAGGCTGTTGAACCATCATACATGGAGGCATTTGCAACATCCATCCCGGTCAGAGCTGCTACCTGCGTCTGGAACTCAAACAGATACTGCAGTGTACCTTGTGCAATTTCCGGCTGATACGGCGTATAGGAAGTCAGAAACTCTGAGCGCTGAATGATATGATCAACTGTAGCCGGAACATGATGCTTGTATGCTCCTGCACCGACGAAGAATGGCCCGGCACCGGCAGCCCGGTTTTTTGCGGCCATCTCTCCCAGGATCGTTTCAACCTGAAATTCGCCCTGATGGTCAGGCAGATTTAAGGATGGATTCAAGGTTTCACCCGGCACATCCGCAAAAAGCTCATCAATATCAGCGACACCGATGACCTCACGCATCTGCGCCCGGTCTATTTCATTTAGCGGCAAATATCTCATTTCATGTACTCCCGACCACTACCCAGAGGTTGAAAATTATCCAATAAACTCTTTGTAAGCCGCTTCATCCATCAGCTTGTCGAGTTCTGATAAGTCAGATGGTTTGATTTTCACAAACCAGGCAGCACCCGCCGGATCCTCATTCACTTTCTCAGGGGCTTCAACAATATCATTATTCACTTCCAGGATTTCGCCTGAAATAGGGGCGTAAACATCTGACGCAGCCTTGACGGACTCAACCACCGCCATGTCGTCATTCTGACTGAAAGTTTTTCCTGTGTCGGGTAACTCCACGAAGACCACATCACCAAGCTGTTCTGCTGCATGTGGCGTGATACCTATAATGGCCACGTCTCCATCAACCTTCACCCATTCATGGTCTTCCGTAAATTTCAGTGTCATGATTTTCGTCCTCGTTCCTTATTTTCCTCGATAGTACCGCTGTGGTACGAATGGCATATCAGCAACAACCGCTGGCACTGACTTGCCGCGAATAATAAGCTGCACCTCAGTGCCAGTAACTGAGCAACCCTTTTTCACATACCCCATAGCGACTGGCGCTTCGAATGTTGGGCCGAAACCGCCAGACGTTACTTCACCTATCTTGACGCCGTCTTTTGACTGTATCTCAGTACCCTCGCGCGCCGGCGCGCGCCCCGTAGGCTTGATTCCTACACGCAATTTGTCAGGTTTATCCGCTAACTGAGAGAAAATTTTTTCTGCGCCAGGAAAGCCCCCCTCTTCACGGCGGCGCTTGCCTATTGCAAAAGTCAGATTTGCTTCAACCGGTGTCTCTTGCGCTGTCATGTCATGACCATAAAGGCAAAGGCCAGCCTCCAGACGCAAGCTGTCACGTGCGCCCAGTCCAATTGGTTCAACATCCTCATGCGCCAACAGTTTTCGTGCAACTGTCTCAGCTTGATGGTCGTGTACGGAAATTTCAAACCCATCTTCACCGGTGTAACCACAACGGCTAATGAAAAACCAGATGTCATCAAGCTGCGCCACTTTTGCAGACATGAACGGCATCTCGGCAACATCTACCCCAAGAGACGTGAGAATATTTGCCGCCTTTGGCCCCTGCAATGCCAGCAAGGCCAAGTCGGTTTTGACATCAAGGTCAGCCACATCGCCGAGTTTGTTCTGCAAAAGGGCAAAATCCTGCTCTTTCACAGCTGCATTCACCACCAGATAAAGCCAGCCCTGATAATTCTCCCCTGGCATATGCGTAATCATCAAATCATCTTCGATGCCGCCTTGGTCGTTCAGAAGCAGGGAATACCGAATACGCCCCTCAGCAAGTTTGCGAATTTCACCCGGCACCAGTGTTTCAATGGCTGCAGCAACTTTCTTGTGAGCTTCACTACTCCCGTGCTCAACCTCACGCGTTTTGAGGAAGCATTGGCCCATATGGGAAACATCAAAAAGACCAGCTTTTTCACGCACATGCAGGTGTTCTTTCATGACACCGAGCGGATACTGCACGGGCATTTCATAACCGGCGAATGGCACCATCTTCCCGCCCAATTCCTGATGCAGGTCATGCAAAGGCAATTTTTTCAAATTTTTTGTGTCGTCGGTCATTTGGCCTCACCATCATCGCGCCAGATTGCGCTTACCCCGGCTGTCGGTGAGACCTGAGAGTTTCCGCTGAGACCTCTACGTAGAAAGTCCGCTTGCTCCGTCGGTAGGACTTTTGCCCTTTTCCAGCCTTCAGTTCAGTTGCACGGTCCCTGGTGCCTGAGAGATTCCGGGGCGGTTGCTCCTTCGGCGCCGCACTAATCTGATGTGCGAACTCTCCCGTGCGAACATTCACTCTGACGAGTCGTCATAGAATAGCATAAATAGATCACGAAAAGCGAGTCTTCCAATCCTTTCAGGCAAAGAACTTGGAAAACTTTGCGGCAGCTTTTATGTGACGGACATGACCAGTACTCAAACAGCGCCATTTCAGATCCAGATCGTCCCAGTAACGGC
>JALEGM010000089.1 GCA_022763145.1 Aquisalinus sp.
CCATCTGGCTGGCCTCGACGGTTTCAAGGTCCAAGATACCGTTGCCGGAGTCTGAAAGCGCAGCTTTCAGGGAAGGCTTCTCCAGAAGGCCGCGGAAAGGCGACTGGCGCACATCACTTATCGTGATGTGTTCACCAAATACCCAACGCAGCAACATTGTCGCATAGCGATCCCGGTAATAATATAAGGTATGGCGTTTACGCCCTAATTCAGCGCGCACGTCATTCAATAGGTCAAGTCGCATGACATTCACCATTAAGGTTGTAGAGCTGCGTGGGCGCAAACCGAACAGCAGGATTCGGTCACGCAGCAGCGCTCATCTCATTTGAATTTTGGGTTTTTACGTATCCCGGCGCTGGTGCGCGCCCCTCTGATTCAGCCTATCGGCTATGAAAGACGTGCACGCCCATCGCAGTTTTTGCGAGGTCGCGGAACAGCTTATGTATCTGTTCTTGTTCTTGCACGCCATAAATCCTTCTTGGTTTAGGATGCAGGCTGATAATGGTGAAGGCGTTTGTTGTCAAGTGATTTAATTATGTTGTGCTGGATGTTCGCGGAACAGTGTTATGCGTCATGGTATCAATAAAGTGGTCACAACCCCAACTCTTTCCACATCTCATCAACACGCTTCACCACATCCTCATCCATCTTTAAGACCTCGCCCCATTCACGCTTGGTCTCTGGCCGCCATTTGTCGGTAGCATCGAGGCCGATTTTGGAGCCAAGGCCGCTTTCCGGGGAGGCAAAGTCCAGATAATCGATCGGCGTGTGCTCAATCAATGTGATGTCGCGAGCAGGGTCCATCTTGGTGCTGACGGCCCACCAGACATCTTTCCAGTCACGCGCATTCACATCGTCATCCACCACGATAACCCATTTGGTGTACATGAACTGGCGCAGGAATGACCAGGCGCCCAGCATCACCCGCTTGGCATGGCCGGGATAAGCCTTTTTCATGGCGATGACAGCAATGCGGTAAGAGCAGCCTTCCGGCGGCAGCCAGAAATCAGTGATCTCCGGGAACTGCTGCTGCAACAAGGGAATGAAAACTTCGTTCAGGGCTTCGCCCAGAACACTTGGCTCATCCGGTGGGCGTCCCGTGAAGGTGCTCAGATAAATCGGCTCCCGCCGCATGGTGATTGCCGTGACGGTGAAGACAGGGAATTGCTCCACTGAATTGTAATAACCCGTATGATCCCCATACGGTCCTTCGTCAGCATACTCCTCCAGCGAGACATGCCCTTCCAGCACAATCTCGGCTTCTGCAGGGACTTTCAGCGGTACTGTTTTGCAATCAACGAGCTCCGCCTTTTTGCCGCGCAGGAGGCCCGCGAACTGATATTCGCTCAATGTATCTGGCACAGGCGTGACAGCAGCAAGGATAGTGCCGGGGTCTGCACCCAGAACGGCGGCAGCGGGCAGTGGCTCTGACTTTTCCTTTGACCAGCGTTGATGGTGTTGTGCGCCGCCGCGATGCTTCAGCCAGCGCATGATGGTCTTGTTTTTCCCGAGCTGCTGCATGCGATAAATGCCGAGGTTGAAATTATCCTCGCGCTTGTCAGACGGACCTTTGGTCACGATCAGGGGCCAAGTGATGAGCGGTGCCGGCTCCCCCGGCCAACATGTTTGTATAGGGAGCTTGTGCAGGTCAATGTCATCACCCTCCAGCACTACCTCCTGGCAGGGCGCGGTACCAAACTTTTTTGAGGATGGCTTCATCGCCAGCACCTGCTTGGCGAGTGGCAGTAATTCCAACGCGTCTTTCAGGCCACCCGGTGGCTCTGGCTGGCGCAAGAAAGCGAGGGTTTCGCCCACTTCGCGCAACTCTTCGCCCGTCTCCCGTGCAAGGTTCCCCATGGTGACGCCCATGGCGACGCGCTTCACCGTACCGAAGAGATTGACCAGCACTGGGATATCGGATGGTGTGCCGTCTTCCATCACCGGCTTTTCGAAAAGGACGGCAGGGCCGCCGCTATTCAGGAGGCGTGTCTGGATTTCCGTCATCTCCAGAACCGTTGAAACAGGATGTGACACGCGCACCAGTTCACCTTCTGCCTCCAACCGCTCAATGAACTCACGCAGGGAGCGATAGGGCCCTGCTTTTTTCGGGCTCTCAGTGCTACTGGCGGTGTTTGGCGGTGTTGACGCGTCGGGCATGTGATGGCCTCTCTTTCTCCCCCAAAGAGATAGCGCTTTTCGCTGCGATTGGAAGCGTAAGGCAGTGCCATAGTTGCACTACCTGTTACCGCTGATTAGACTTGGGGAGGCTTTCGGAGCGGTGGTCCATGAGTGAGAACAAAAAGAGCGATGCGAACATGGTAGCCATTATTGTGCTGACCCTGACCGGAACCGCTAACATCGGCTACGGTTTGTGGCGCATGACGCAAGGGGAAGAGCTCGCCCCGCCATTATTCATTGCCGCTACAATGTGCTTCCTGTTGGCAGCAGTGCTGCGTATGCGAAGCGTTTGATCTGCCATTAGATCAAAGTGTATACTATCTCTTTTGACGCAGGTGCCGTTCGACAACGTTCCATTGTTCAAGGTTCGCAAGGGAGTCGAAATTATCTTCTACGGTGCCTTTGTTTTTCAGATATTGTTCCAGCTTGCTTACCCGGAAAAAAGCCAATGCTCCCATCACACCGAGAATGAGCGCTGCTACAGAAATCAGATCAATCGTCATGAGGTTTGTCCTCTTCTCAATTTAGCCCTAAGGAGAGTGTAGGAGGGGATTGATGGATCATCAACGGCTCGGAAATGACATTTCGGTTGGAAAGCGCCTGCTGATTGCGGTGTTAATTGCCGCTGTGGTCACCCTGCCGTTCTGGCTGACACACGAAGAGCCGGTGACTGGGCCAATCCGGTTTGCTGAGGAAAACCGACAGGTTGGTGACGTGGTCGCGGTTAAATGCCCGTTCCGGATGCCGCGTCAGAATAATGCACAATGCTACCGTGCTTATGCACCGCAGGACTGGACGGCTTATGAATCTGGCGGTGATGGTGGGCCGTTGATTTCCATCCTCGCGCTTGTCTTGACCCCGGCAAATGGCGCAAGTGAACCGGATCCTTTTGTCTATCTGGAAGGTGGTCCCGGTTTTGCCGGTGTGCCTGCAGAGTATAATGATTTTGGTGCGGATGGCTGGTTGCGATGGGCTTATGAACCCATTCTGGAGACTGGCCGGGCCATGATCTTTGTGGATACGCGTGGCCTTGGGTATTCTGAACCGGCTCTGCATTGTCCGGCAGCTTTACGTGCAGCCTGGCAGGATCTGAAGCGCAAGCCGCTAGAGCGTGATCTTGGCTCAACGGTCTTTGATGCCGATACAACTTGCTTCCGTGCGCTTGAAGCGCAAGGTGTGAACCTTGCTGCGTACCAATCCGACTACGCCGCGCGTGATCTCGCACTTTTGCGCCGTGGACTCGGGATAGACCAATGGAACCTGTACGGCATTTCTTATGGTGCCCAAACGGCACTGAACCTGCTGGATGTCGACAGGGGAGGTGTACGCTCCGTTATTTTCGACTCGCCGTCTTATGATCGTGTTTCTGTCTTTCCGGACGATCAGGCGGCATTTGATCGTGTGCTGGATCAGGTTGAATTACGCTGTGCGCCTGGTGGTGATCTCATGGCTTGTGGCGAAGGCGTAAAAGCGAAGCTTGTAGCCTTGCAGGCGCAACTAAGAGTAAAACCTATCCCCGTTCGTGGCCAGCCGTTTGGCAGCGCAGTCTATATGGGTGATCGTGAGGTGATGCTCGTCGTGCATGATGCCCTGTATCAGGCCGATGGTCAGGAGCGAGTATTGCGCATTATCGAAGCTCTCTCCGATCAGCCTGCAAACTATATAAGTTCCCTTTCCAACTGGGCGATGGACTGGCATCAGACGCTGTATTGGTCCTATTTGAATGAAGCGTTTTCCTGGCCAGTGCATCTCACGACCACCTGCCGTGAAAACGATCATGGCCCATCCTCCGGTGCATCCGAATGGC
>JALEGM010000090.1 GCA_022763145.1 Aquisalinus sp.
AGCAAATACCGGATCAGACTGGACGATCCAGAACCTGGATATGGATGAAGCTGTCATGCTGGAACAAGATCTTCTGGAAGTACCAACCATTGGCGTTGCGGACGCCTTGAAAAAGTATGGCTAACAAAAGAGATGTTAGTCACCTCTTGGTACCGGGATACCGAATTTTGCCGCAAAATACCGACCGATATCCCGCGCATTATCGAGGAAATGATGCTCACCAGAGATTTTCAAGCCTTGTGGTGCGGGTACTGACTGGCCATCCATGAGCAATAATGTCGGGCAATTCTGGTTAGCGTCGCCTAGAAGACTCACCATCTCCTTTCGGGGCTTGGCGATAGGCTGGTAGTTAATATCCAGCGAGGGCAGAATCGCCGGGTAATACTGCAGCACGCCCCATATTTCTGCACACTCGGGACAGTATTCGCGACGGTCATTATCTTCAAAGCCAGGTGCTAAAAGAAACAGAATATCTTTTTGCATGATTGTTTCCTTATTATGCCTGCTGTGTCTCTTCTGGCAATTTCAGTCTCGCATGAACCAGCATGGATAACGGCCACATAAAACTATAGAGCATACCGGCAAAGCCCCTTAATGGACTGAATAACGCCAGGGCCAGAACGAGCAGCGCGACAAGAACCTGGCAGCGAAACACCCAAATTGATTGTCTGGTTATAATCAATTCGGCGGCACTGAGAGACAGTTGTTCTGCATTCTTTCCGGCATGACTATACATCAGCATAAGCACGAAGAAGACCACCGCATAGCCGGCAGAAAAAATAGCCAGAATCTCTCCGGACTGTTCATAGCCGACACCCATTTCGATAATTCGCTCCGGAAAACCCATGACGGCAATGATGAAAAAGAAGAGACTGTCGAAGATGAAGCGCAATGGATACGCTATAAACAGCACAAGAAGCAGGAGAAAAGCATTCAGAAAGATAATCGTGCTATCTGCCACACCATAGCGTCTGAAATAGACAAAATGTGCATTCCAGATAAGAAGCATAATCGCAAAACCGGCAATGACAGGAACAATATTCAGCAAGTGCTCCAGAAGTTCTGTGTAGGAATTCATGCTTGTTCTGGCAGAAACCAGCATCCCAAGAGATAATGCAAAAACAATATCTGACAGGTTTTCGACTCTTGTGACGTTATCGCCTCGCCAGGTAAAGTGCGGGTCGTGATCAAGCTGTTGCTCTAATGGTTCACGGATCATCTTGGCCCTCCTACCTCCTCTGAGGTATCAATAACCGTACCCTCAAACAGGCTTTGTGTGCAGTACCCCGCCAGTCAAGGGACGCTGTACACGCGTGGTGCCGGGATAACTCAATGGCAGCTTACGCAATGACCGAATAGCCAGATAGGCAAAACATTCCGCTTCAAGGAAATCCCCGCGCCAACCCGCATCCCCTGCCAGTATAACCGGCGCTGCAAGTATATCCTCCAAATGCTTCATAAGAACAGGATTATGGCCACCGCCGCCAACAATAATCCATTCTCCCGGTGGTTCGGGCAGAAGCGCCACAGACTTTTCAATGCACGCAGCCGTGAAAGCTGTAAGGGTCGCGGCGCCATCTTCCGTACTCAACTCAGCGACAGGACTGATCTTGAAATCATAGCGATCAAGTGATTTCGGTGCCCGTCTACGCAGGAACGGGTTCAGCAACATCATTCTCAGGATGTCATCATGAACTTTTCCAGCACTGGCATAAGCCCCGTCTTTGTCCATCTGTTCGCCTGTCTGGAGTTCAATCCACTCATCGACTAACCCATTGCCGGGGCCACAATCGAAGGCAACCATGCGCAAAGGATCTCCATCGGCAGGTATCCAGGTAATATTTGCCACGCCACCAATGTTCAGCACACATACAGATTTTTCTCGAGCCAGCTTCCGCACGAGCAAAGCATGATAGATTGGCGCAAAAGGCGCGCCCTCCCCGCCTTGTGCCATGTCGTTGTCTCGAAAACCATCGACTACATTGATGCCTAGCTCCTCCGCCATGATGTGACCTGAACCAATCTGCCATGTTCTGCCGGGAGCCGAACGGTCGACTGGCGGGCGGTGCAGGATTGTCTGTCCGTGAAAGCCAATTACGTCGATCTCCTTGCGTGTCAGATGGTTCTTCTCCATGAATTTCTGGACGGCCCTGATATGGGCAGATGTGACTTCATCGATAGCCTTGGCTATTTCGTTGGCTTCATCCCTGCCTTCCAGTGCAGCCTTGATCGCCCGTTGCACCCAGACTTTTGTCATTCGTGGATATGGCACGCTAAGCGCTGCCCCCGTTTCAACGAGATTGTTTCCATCACTTTTCAGTAAGGCAACATCCACACCGTCCAGAGATGTGCCTGACATCAGGCCGATGGCAGTGAGAGGTGTCGACTGGGAACTGGCGATCGTCATGAATGTAAATGACCTGCTGTTACTCCTCCTCACCATACCCTCGAGTCACAGGTTGAGACCAGTGATGCCTGAACAAGTGACTGACTGGCACACTCCCTTCTGGATTTTGCTGATGCTTTCCGATAGGTACCATCTTTCAACCACAGACCTTGATCGCAGGAAAACCCATGGCTGCTTACAAATCAGATTTTCTGAATGTGTTGTCCGAACGCGGCTACATTCACCAATGCACCAACATGGAGGCGCTGGACAAGCGCGCGGCCTCGGAAACGCTGACAGCTTACATTGGCTTCGATGCAACAGCGACAAGTCTACATGCTGGCAGCCTGATCCAGATCATGATGCTGTACTGGTTCCAGCAAACAGGACATCGACCGATTGCCCTGATGGGGGGTGGCACAACCAAAGTTGGTGACCCGACTGGCAAGGACGCCCAGCGCAAATTGTTGACTGATGATGATATCAACAGGAATCTTGATGGGATCAAATCCAGCTTCGCGCCCTTCCTGAATTTTGGCGATGGCGAAGCCGATACGCTGATGGTCAACAATGATGACTGGCTGTCTGAGCTCAAATACATTGAGTTTCTGCGCGACTATGGAGTTCACTTCACGATCAATCGTATGCTGACGTTTGATAGCGTGAAGCTGCGTCTTGAACGCGAAAGCCCGATGACGTTTCTCGAGTTCAATTACATGCTGATGCAGGCTTACGACTACCTGGAACTAAATCGACGCTATGGCTGTGTCTTACAGATGGGTGGCTCTGACCAATGGGGTAATATCGTCAATGGCGTGGAGTTATGTCGGCGCGTGGCAGCAGCAAATGGTAAAGCTGAAGATCATGCAGAAGTCTTCGGATTGACGACACCTCTGTTAACGACAGCGTCTGGCAAGAAGATGGGCAAAACCGAAGGGGGAGCCATCTGGCTGAACGCAGATCTGTTATCGCCCTACGATTACTGGCAATACTGGCGTAACACTGAAGATGCGGATGTTGGGCGGATGCTGCGGCTTTTCACGGTGCTGCCTCTTGATGAAGTTGCGCGGCTCGAAGCCCTTGAAGGTGCCGAAATTAATGACGCGAAAAAGATACTCGCAACAGAAGTAACCGCCATGCTGCATGGCCGCAGCGCTGCAGAGGACGCAGCGGAGACGGCAAGGCGCACATTTGAGGAAGGCAATGCCGCAGGAAGTCTACCGTCGTTTGGCATATCCGCTTCCGAACTGGAAGGCGGCCTACAGATTTACACACCATTTCGTGAAACAGGACTGATTGCCTCTAATGGCGAAGGACGCAGACATATCAAGGCGGGTGCGCTAAAGGTTAATGGCACAGCTGTTGCGGAGGAAAGAGCGCTGACCTCTGATGATCTGATTGACGGCGTCATTAAAATTTCAATCGGCAAGAAGAAGCATGCACTTGTGCGCCTTACTTCATAAGAAATGATTTAAGGTTGATCGGACTGCTGTGACTGGACCGTTGGTGTCCCCTCATCGGTGAGCTGACTTTCCATTTCTTCCAGTTGCTCTGCCGTGGTCGCAAACTCCAACTGGTCAGAAAGTTCAGAAGCTGAGATAGCCTGATCGAGCAATTCAGCGGTACTTTGTTGTCCGGCTCGAACCGGTTCGAACAGACGCCTGAAGACACCGGGCGTCAATAGAGACAACGTGTTCACTGTAATTGTAGGCTCCTGTATGGGACCATCCAGACCATATGAAAACGCAACAAGCCCTTCCCCATCTCGAGAAACAAACAATTCTCCCAGCCCTGGCAACCGTCCCAGCATAGAGTTGACTTGATAGGCCGGGGCTAGCGCGCCATTGAGGTCCATCTCATTGCCCGCAATATCAACAGCACCGTTTACAGAAATGCCGATGGCCGGGCTGACAATCCGTGCATCAACGATATTCATCTTGCCGTCATCGAATTGCATATCCGCGATGACCTGAGAGACTTCTATACCCTCTCCGGCCAGCAAATCCGATACGCCATCAAGAGAAACGGCGGCGAGCAACCTGGCAATAAAGGGCGCATTTGAAACAACAAAGTTATCAGCAGTAAAGGTTCCTGCGACAGGTCCTGTGTTGAGAAGAGTAGCAGTGTAATCAGCTCTGCCGCCTTGAATCGAGTCAATGCCGAGCGCGCCGGCGGCAAGGGCGCTCAAATTATCCGTTTGCAGTTGAAGATTTCTACCAATCTCATAATCACGTGCTTTACTCATTGTCGCTGCGATATACCCGCCGGTATTGAAATTACCGGACAGATAGATGTCGTTCATCTTCAGCCCATCATGGGAGAAACTGGCTTCGAAGTTATTCAGATCGACGTTATTTCGCAGTTTCAGCGCATCAAGATCAGCGTGCACCAACAACGGGACAGGCCACGGTTCATCAGAGCTTGATTCCAGCTTGCTGAGTTCGGCGTCGCTTCTGCCTGAAAGAAAGTTTCGCAGGAGTAAATCTGCATTCAAGTATTTACCGGTTAAATCAGCACGCAGAACATCTTTTTCCAAAGCGACAATCAGATCTGCGTTGATCTTGTTCGTGATAGACAAGTTTCGGCTTTCTGCCCGGATAAAACGTCCTTCGGAATCAAGTAGTACCTGACCTGAGATAGCCAGATCCGGTGCCCGAACATCTATCTCTTCAATCTGCCAGAGAGCATTACTACTCTGCGCTCCCGGTGGCTGAATACGCACAGATGCACTGGCTGGTGCTCCTCTCGATTTTTGCCACTCGAGAGGTTCCAAATACAGTTCCGTGTCGAAGAGGTCCAGATTGAGCGAAATAGTTTCATACTGATTGTTCTTCTCAACCACCTGCAGGTCATATCCTACATTTCCCCGCATGAAACGACGCAGTGATATCCCAAGCTCATCAGCAGATTGCGTATCAAGTTGACCATTTGCACTGATCCGGGTGTCTTCGCTATTCGTAAACTCACGAAAGTACTCGAAACTGACCGGGGCACCTTGTAATCGGGCATCGGCTTTTACGTCCAAACCGTTCCAGGATACATCCAATGTTCCGCTGCCGTTTGTCAGATCATAAGCGGCAATAGCATTACTCAGGCTCAGATCAGTGAAGCGGCCGGCCCCGAAAAACTCATAATCATCTATCGGAACATAGGACAGCAAAGGCCTCGTAATACGGAAGTCAAATTGTCCCTGCCCGGAGAAATCATCCGGACTAAAGCCGCCCTTTGAGACAAACCCCATTGGCTCTTCATCAACAACAGATAGAATATCGGATATATTCCCATCCAACCTGACCGAGAAAATACCACGAGACCCCTTGGGATAAAAATTCGGCATCTCAATTTTGCCGTCACGGATCCGAACAGCACCAACACGCCCGCCCTCAGCGTTGAGGAACATGCTATTACCGCCTAGTACAGCCTTACCGTTCAAGCCTGATATTGGTGTGACGCCAGGTACAAAATAGGAAGATGCGTCTGTGAGCGTGAAAGACAAGGACATACTGTCTTCACCGATACTTGTCGCTGGCTGAATAGCTCCGCGCGGCATATCCATTTCGAATTTTATATCGGAGACCTTGCCGGCGATGACATTGGTACTCACCCAGCGCCGGGCTCCATCAGCCAGGACTAGGGGCCAACCTTTCAGCACTTCTTCGATTGTCAGCACACCGCTGAAAGTAGCATTGGATCTGATGCCCGGAGATTGTCCTGCCTCCTGCGGCAGTAGTATATCCAGTGATCCCGTCAACAACTTGCCGAAGAAATCGACGTTCAGCATATCAAACCGAAGTGTTTCCTCTGGCACAAGGTAAGCACCGGTCAGGTTGACACGCGGCAGGGGTAAAGGCTCCTGTAACTTGCCCGGCAGATTCAACAGCAAATCGCGCCCAATCAGATCATAGCTGATTTTTTCCGGTGCCAATGGCTGGCCTGTTGACCACGACCCAAAACTCAAAAACCCGCTAAACGTCCCGCGGCTCCCGCTGCCTTCATATTCCAGGTTTTCAATGTCGAAGGTTCGCCGATCGTCGGTGTAGCCAGACTTGAGAATGAAGCGCTCAAAATCGTGTGTAATGCCCGCAAAAGTCAGCGTACCCACACCTGCTTCAACATCGATCTCTGACCCAGTCAGCTGCCCTGCATAGTCTATACTTATTTCCAGCGATCCACTCAGATCGGTATTAAGGACTGTACCATCTTCCGGACCAACGATAAGGCTCAGTAGTTCCGAAACTGGCACAGACTCTGTCTTCAACGACAGCACAATTTCCTGCGCGGCGTCGTCAAGACTCACATTGACTGAGAGCGTACTGGCAAACTCACCCAACTGGAATGTTGCCGTTAGGGCAGCATCATAACCATTATCTGTTTTCTCTACTGTTGCTGCGGCGTTGGATGTTTGCCAGGTCTTGCCGGTAACTTCGTCGCGAAAAAGAAAGCTCGTATTACTGAATACAGCTCCTTCAAAAAGACGTTCCGCAGCAGGCTTCATTTCCCTGCCACGCAAAAGATTTTCAAGCGCATTACTGCGAGAAGGCGCCTCATCGGTTTCAGATACACCGAAATCAAAAGAACCATCAGCACGACGCCTGACAGCGATATCAGCATTGAGAATTTCAATAAATCTTGGGCTAAATTGTCCCTTCAGCAGATCAGAAGTCTGCAGACGAAAGGCAAGCTCCGGCAACTCCAGCAGTTGCTGCTTTTCGGCACTCTGGATGTTGAGTCCATAAACACGTAAACGAACGGGCCCGTCTTCCCCTTCATCACGAGACATGACCACACGATCAAAGCTGACATCGCTGCCATCTGCCAACCTCGCCTCAAGCGTGCGCGAGATCTGCGGCTTGAGAAAACCAAGCTCTAATCCACCGTGTGAAATCTTCCAATGGGCGAAAAAGAAAAGTCCGGCCAGAATGGCAACGCCGAGTGCGAGCCCTTCAAGACATAAGACCAGGGCTTTCCGCATTCGCTTTTGCATTAAATGACCGATGAGACTGGGATTACTGATATAATCTAACAACTGATGGCACTGTACTGCAACAGCTTTCACCCGAAACAGGCAAGGAAATGAGTGGTTTGTCTGAGACGACCGCTTATATGTCGGGCATAAGCTGGATCTTATTGAGGAGATAACATGAGCACAGTTGAAGCTGGCAGTAAGGCACCGAAGTTCCGTCTTGAAGCTGATAATGGGGAAACACTGACATTAACCTCGTTCAAGGGACGCAAACTTGTTCTCTATTTTTACCCCAAAGATGATACGCCCGGTTGCACCAAGCAAGCTATCGGCTTTACCGAGCGACTGGCGGATTTTGAAAAAGCCGGTGCTGCGGTTTTAGGTGTCTCCAAGGATACGCTGGAGAAACACAAGAAGTTTCGTGATAAACACAATCTGGAAGTGCTGCTCGCCTCTGACCCAGACGGTGAGGTCATTGAAAGCTATGGGTCCTGGGTTGAAAAGAACATGTATGGCAAAAAATATATGGGGATCGAACGCTCGACATTTCTGATTGATGAAAAAGGCACGATCCAGGAAGTCTGGCGGAAAGTCCGCGTGCCCGGACACGTGGATAAGGTGCTGGAACGCGTGAAAGAGCTTTAGGCTTGTCTACTCATCATATCGCAGATGCCGCCTGCTCGGTTCTCCTAACCAGTGATCCGGTGATGAAAGCACAGACAGCCAGAGACATTGCAGAAAGTTGGCAACTCGGCAAAGTCAAACATACTGAACTTTCAGATACCAGACCACCAGATAGACCATCACGACCTGGAAGGCCAGACTTGTTGCCGCCGGGTCAAATGCCGCGCCGACGGCTTGGCTCAGTCCATGGCCGTCAGGCATTACTTCATGCAATTGCCCATATCGAGCTAAACGCGATTGATCTCGCATTTGACATGCTCGCCAGATTTTATGGCGAAATAGGCATTAATGACCGGTATGAGTTTGTCTCAGACTGGATCAGTGTCGGTGATGATGAAGCGCGACATTTCATGATGATCCAGGACAGATTACAGGATCTGGGCAGCACCTATGGCGACTTGCCCGCGCATGATGGTCTCTGGGAAGCGGCCGAAGCAACCTCGGATGATGTCCTGGCACGCCTGGCCATTGCACCGCTAGTGCTTGAGGCCCGAGGCCTCGATGTCACACCTGGTATGATCCGAAATCTTACGTCAGTCGCGGATCATGCCAGTGCCAGCCTGTTACAGACCATCTATGACGAAGAGATCGGGCATGTCGCGATCGGCGCCAAATGGCTCAAGAAACTTGCGTTGGAAAAGGGGGACGATCCGGCAGCCTGTTTCCGACATTACGTCTCAGAACGCTTCAAGGGCACCTTGAAAGAACCATTCAACCATGATGCACGAGAACTGGCCGGACTGGAGCGTCATTTTTACACAAATATAATACACTAATCCTACTTTCATGGTTAATGTCTGATTAATCCGACACGTGCCATGAAAAAACTTGATGCTTACCGTATTATCCCTGTTGCGCTTTGTGGAAAGATTTGTTGCAATGCGTATGTGGGGG